>JASJDQ010000039.1 GCA_030065075.1 Paracoccaceae bacterium
CTGAGCGACCGCAAACACGGAAATGAGGATACGGAAGGTCACAGCTATTCTCCGTAAACGTCTCCGGAGGCAACAGCGTGGGCGTAGCGCAATCCCAGATACCCAAAGGCAAAAATGACCAATGCCCACGTGACCGCCATTATTGCGGAAACCATGCCAACAACGCCCGCGAAATAACCGATGCAAATCGCAACTGACACGCCTGCTACCGCCAAAGCAGTCGGCAATAGGACCCAGGCCCGCTCTGCGGGCCGTGCCAGCGCGAATAGCAGCATTATGCCCCAAGCAAAGGCGACACCGGCGAATTGCAGCCGCGGCACAATACTGTCATCTCCAACGCCTGCCATTCGCATGAGCGTCAGACCTGCAAGTAGAAAATCGGCAAGTGCGGGCAAAAAGAAAGCGATGCGCAGAGCTGTCACATAAGCCTCCGGGGTGTTTTCAATGCTGTGACTCTAAGTTGCCCGCGCGTAAGCAATTTGACGGAAGTCAACTCGATGCCTACGCGTTTGTGGGCTGCGGAACGTGCTAGTGTTCAACGTCCGCTCTGTCCCGAGATATTGTTCGACGTGATGTCGTCCAATGTCGACGTCACGGACGAAGCCAACATTTGACCTACCTCTCATTAGACTTTGGCCTTTGCGTGGGCGATTTTTCACACTCATATGCGGCAAGACCATGGAATGGCGTGGCGGCAACTATGCCAGACACAGGGACACTTAGGATTGTCGAACTCGACAAGCTTTCATTCCCAGAAAGCGCTCCATGGCCTCGGAGAGTGTCATGCTGCGAGCCTCGACCGGCGCCCGTGCAGAGATGTCCGCTTTTCGGTGGGCTAAGGGGTCAAAGTGACGCCGAACGAACTCGCGCGCCAGTCGTGCCTGATCTGGATAAAGACCGGGCACGTGTCCAACAGGGACATGTGTTGGTGCCGACGTCGCAACTGCATCTGGGTTCGGATGCCTTACCTCGCGGGCCTGAAAGTCGGTCAATTCGCGTGCAATTTTGGCATGTGAGCTATCCGCCTAGCGAATTGACCCCACATCTTATCCGCCTACGTGCAGCCGACGTGAGCATGCATGACCGGACGCAAACGGGCGACGCGATGGCTGGCTGTCTCTCCTCCGTAACAATACCTGCTCCTCAAAAAGACAGTCTGCAGGCTGTTGGCGATTAATCGAATTTTGCGTCTGTAAGGCGAAGATCGCCCTGACCGGTGTTCGGTGAGGCCCTCAACTCTCTCGGAAAGCTCGACCGAAGTAATCCGTGAGCGGTTTGGTGAGATAGGACAGCGGCGTCCTGTCATCCGTGCGCAGATAGGCTTCGACCGGCATGCCGGGCAACAGGTTCTGACCTTCCAGCTTCGGCATCTCTTCGACCAGTGGGATCACATCGACCCGGTAGTAGCCGACACCGGTCACCTCATCCTGGAACACGTCCGCCGAAACGGCCACAACCCGCCCAACCACTTCAGGGGTGAGCCTTTGATTGAACGCGCTGAAACGAAGCGTTGCGGGCTGACCCACATGGACTTGGTCGATGTGAATGGCCTCGACGCGGGCATTCACGATCAGCGGCTGGTCTTGTGGGATGACATACATCAAGGGTTCGGCCGGTTGGATGACGGCACTCTCGGCAAACACGGTTGAACCATAGACGATGCCTGCGACCGGGGCGCGCACGCCCAGCCGATCGAGGCGCTTTCTGAGCGATGCGCGCTGCTCGATCAGCTCAAGCTCGCGAAACCGGATATCGCGCAACTCGCTGATCGCGGCTTCGCGACGTCGGTTCTTCAGCCGTACGCGTTCGATTTCGAAACCCGCAATCTCTCCCTTGAAGCGCGCAATGTCAGAGCTCAGTTTGCCGATCTCGCCCTGAAGGCGGGCGGCTTCGCGGCGAAGCTGCGATACACGGTTTGCCTGGGTCAGACCGCGCGACAGCGCGTCTTCCTGCACGGCGAGTTCCTCGACCGTCAATTTTTCCTGTACTGCAAGGGCAGCCAACTGCGCCTCTACCCCGGCAATCTGGTTGCGCGTCTGGAAGATGCGCTCGGTGATTTGGCTCAATTCCTTATTGAAGGTTTCCTTGCGCGCAACGAACAAAACGCGTTGTCCGTTGATCTGTCCAGAAGCGGCTTCGGTTTCCTGCGACAACAGATCTGTTGGGAAAACCATTTCACCGACTTCGTCGCGCTCTGCCTCCAGCCGCGCACGGCGTGCCTTCAGTTCGACCAGTTGTGTTTCGGCGACGGCAAGATCGGATCGAAGGAGCGTATCATCCAGTTCGATCAGAAGATCTCCCGAAGCGACCAGATCACCGTCACGCGCTGCAATGCGGCCGATGATGCCACCTTCGGGATGTTGGACGACCTGGCGATTGTTCTCCACAACGATCTTGCCGCTCGCGATGATGGCCCCGGCAATCTCCGTGCGCACGCTCCAAAGTCCAACTCCGCCGACCAAGAGCATCAGGGCAGAGAAGCCGATAAAGAGCGGCACGCGGGCGCTGAAGGTTGGCCGCTCGGTCATTTGGCCGACCCGCCGCCCACGGCCCGCTGAATATCGGATGCGTTCTTCATCATGGACTTGATGATCTCGTCCCTTGGCCCAAGGGCCTTCACTTGTCCGTTTTCCACGACCATCAATCGGTCGCATTCCGAGATTGCGACAGGCCGATGCGTCATTATGACGACTGAACGGCCTTCTTCCTTCATCGTTCGAATGGCCGCGTTCAGGGCTTCGCTGCCTTCCTGATCCAGGGCAGAGTTCGGCTCGTCCAGAACCAAAAGCACCGGATCACCGTATAGAGCGCGGGCAAGCGCTATGCGCTGGCGCTGGCCGCCTGACAACCCTATCTGGTTGTCTTCAACGCGCGTTTCATACCCATCGGGAAGCGACAGGATAAGCTCATGCGCCTTGGCCTTTTGGGCAGCCGTCACCACCGCATCGCTGTCCGGTTCCAACGCCATGCGCGAAATGTTCTCGGCAATCGTCCCGGTGATCAGCATCGGATCCTGAGGCAAATACCCAACGTACGATCCCAGGTCCTCGGCACTGTAATGCCCGATCAAGGCGCCGCCCAGCCGAACCTCGCCGATGTTCGCTTCGACAAGACCAAGGATTGATTTGGCAATGGTCGTCTTGCCCGAACCCGATCGTCCTATCACGCCCAGCGCTTCTCCGGGTTCAATAGCGAAACTGACGTTGTACAATATCGGCGGCGCACCGGGCCCGGTTGTTACCGTAATGCCTTTCGCCTCAAGCCGACCCTCGGGCTTGGGCAGGCGCGTACGTGCCACGGGGTCTTGTGTCTCATCAAGAAGAGCTGTCAATGCGGCGCGGGCCTGCCGAGCACGCGCGACTTGTGGCCAACGCCCAATGATCTGTTCGATCGGAGCCAACGCCCGGCCCAAAAGTATCGACGCGGCGATCATCGCACCAGCGGTGATTTCTCCCCTAAGAACAAGCCAGGCCCCCAGCGCAAGGACCAGCGACTGCAGCGACAGCCGGAATGCCTTAGTGAAAGTCGAGAACGCGCCGGTCCAATCCACGGCGTTCATATTGTCAGTCAACGCCGCCACACGATGTTTCATGAAACGTGCGGTCACGGGCCGTAGCATGCCCTGGCTTCGGATCAACTCCGACGCGCGCCGCGCGTTGTCGGCAAAGCGGTGTGCCGCTTCCGTCATTTGCTGCGCGTCGGCCACCCGTTTCGAGGAAAAAAGCTGATTGACCGTTGTGATCGCGATCAGGATCAACCCGCCGGCCAAGGCGAACCATCCCAACCAGGGGTGAAAGATGAAGATCACCGCGATAAAGAACGGCGTAAAGGGTGCATCCATTATCGCAGGCATTGCCGGAGAAGCATAATACCCTTGGATTGCCTCCAGATCGCGGCTTGCCGACGGGGATCGAGAGGTGTGCTTTGGTTGTGTCAACTGCGTCTCGAAGACCCGGTCGTCCAGAGCGGTTTGAAGGCGCGCCCCGAAACGCGCCAACAGGCGTGACCGGGAAAAATCCAAGAGCCACATCAGGGTGTAAAGCCCAAGAACCAACACCAGAAGCGCAACCAGCGTCTCCTCCGAACGCGATCCCAAGACGCGATCGTATACCTGAAGCATGAACAGCGGACCTGTGAGCATAAGGATGTTCACAAGGACGCTGAAAATGAACGCAAACAAAAGGAAGTGCCGTGAAGCATGAAGGGCATGCTGAAGTGGACTGAGAGAAGAGTCACGCACGGCCAAACCCAGGCATTCAGCTATCCAAAACGCGCTCGAAGCTCTGAGCTTCCCCATGCAAGGTCGGACGGGGGGCCGCTTATCCGGTTCGTGAAGGCCGCCGCGCACGTCGCCCAAGCGGACGGGTGTTTCCCTCTGAGTCTGCAATCTGTCCGTTTCAAGACCGTGGCTCTTCTTCGACTTTTCGGTTTGGGGCTGGCGCAGAATGCCGGCCCGTAAAGGTCAAGCGTTTGCTTTCATCTTCTTGTTTTTGGACCCGAACCTCGCTGATGACACCTGCACGGCCCAAACTTGGCAAAGCGAGGCGTAATGGTTGAAAGGAGCGGCCAAAGTCGCTCGCGCGATGTCTTGGGACTACCACAAGACATTTTAACAAAATGATAACCAGCGTTGGTTGGTCCTGCCTTTCGTGCCTCGCGAGGCACTGAGGACGCCACCTCTTGTCATCGATTTCTCAAATTGACGTACAGCCTGCTATCGATACAGGTTTTCTTCGGCCAACGGACCACCAAGCGCGTCCGCCACTGTTCTTACCAATGCGGCTTGCGACCGCCTTACACAAGTTAAAGAATATGAAGGCCTTACTGGGCTTTCTTCGACCTCAAGAACGTCGCAACCAGATTCCAGCATTGAAACCACCCACAAAATAATCGCCTCTGGCAAAGAGCGTTCATTGTGCCGGCCCGACGTTCCCGGTGTACTTCTATCAAAGAAAAAATCTCACCTTCATCATATGAAATCCAAATTCCTGGCTTGGTCGCAGCCACTGTCAAGGCAATCTGCGACAAGCCTTCAACCACCCGTTCGCAAGCCGCAACCGTGTGCATGGTGTGCCACCACACCAAGTTGATTTTGCGTCGGAAGAACAGACTGGGATACGGGCGAACCCATTACTGCTTCCTTGCGCATTTCGATCCTTCCAAGGGACCAACATGAAAATCAATGGCGTCACGACCGTTTTGGGTGTGCTCGCAATCCTGATCGCTCCGGCGAGCGTTCAGAACGATCATCGACCTGCAAAAATCATCGCCGTGGAGGCCTTCGACGGCAGTTTCGAACGTCAGTTTTTGGGCGCGTCACCGCCAAGGAAGCGGTGGACCTTGCCTTTCAGGTTTGCGGAAAGATCGTCGAATTCCCGATGGTCGAGGGCGCGCCGCCGGGAAGACACCGCACTGACCGACCATGTGATCTATTCGTGCCCGCAGCCGCTTTGGAGTCGTTCGAGCAGGTGACGAACGGGCTGATCATCATGGTGCTGATCTCGGTACTTCTGTTCAACGCGGTCCGGCAACCGTTGATCATCTGGCTGCTTGTTCCAATGTTGGTGAACGGGGTGGCGCTTGCCCTTTTGGGACCGGGCCTGCCGTTCACGTTCACGGCGCTCCTTGGGCTTCTGTCGCTTTCGGGCATGTTGATCAAGAACGAGATCGTGCCGGTCGAAGAGATCGACATCGTGCGCCGCGAAAACCGTGACTGGCCGCTGGCGGATTCAATCGTCACCGCCTCGACCTCGCGTCTGCGCCCCGTGTTCCTTGGGGCGGCGACGGCGATGCTGGGCATGATCCCCCTGATTGCCGACGCGTTCTTTCAGTCGATGGCCGTCACCATCATGGGTGGTCTGATCTTTGCGTCGGTGCTGACGCTCATTGCCGCACCGGTCTTCTGCTATGCCATGTTCCCAAGCCGCGCGCCGGGAGCCATTCCAAAGAAGGCGTTGCATGGCCCAAAGGGCTTGGTGCTGACCGTCGGCCCGGGCGGCGTTCAGGACCCGATGGGTGAAATACCGTTTACGGCCAGAAACGCCGAGTAGAGCGACGTGGTGCCACAGATGAACAACCGGTTCAGCCTTGGCCCGCCGAAACAGACGTTGCTGACCATCTCGGGGATCAGGATCTTGCCGATCAACTGACCCTCGGGCGTCAGGCAATGCACGCCGTCGGCCGCAGAACTCCAGATGCGGCCCTCGCGATCCACCCGGAAGCCGTCGAAAAGCCCCGCCGTGCACTCGGCCAGAACCTCGCCGCGGCTCAGCGTGCCATCTTCGCCCACGGCATGGCGCCGGATGTGGGCCGGGCCGTCCTTGATGTGCGAAGCACCGGTGTCGGCGATGTAAAGCATGCGCTCATCGGGCGAAAACGCCAAGCCATTGGGTTTGACATAATCGTCGGCGACCCTGGTGATCCGCCCGTCCGGGTCTGCGCGATAGACGTGACAGGCACCCATTTCACTTTCCGCCCGCTGCCCTTCGTAATCGATCAGGATGCCATAGTCCGGATCAGTGAACCAAATCGAGCCGTCGGATTTGACCACGACATCGTTCGGCGAGTTGAACCGCTTGCCTTCGAAGCGATCGGCGATGACGGTGATCGAGCCGTCATGCTCGGTGCGTGTGACGCGGCGGGCCAGGTGTTCACAGGTGACAAGCCTTCCTTCGCGGTCGACCGTGTTGCCGTTCGAATTGTTCGACGGCTGGCGAAAGACCGAGACAGAGCCGTCGGTGTCGTCAAATCGCAGCATCCGGTTGTTCGGGATGTCGGACCAGACCAGGTAGCGGCCCGCGGCGAACCAGGCAGGGCCTTCCGCCCACCGCGCGCCGGTCCAAAGCCGTTCGACCCGCGCGTGTCCGATCAGACAGCTTTGAAAGCTCGGGGCGAGAACCTCGAACCCTGTCCCGTCGATCATCCCGTACATGCCCATCCCCTACTACTCAGAGCTTGACCCACGCCGCGTTGCGCCCGGAACTTCGAACGCACGCATCGACGAATTGCACGCCCTTGAGACCATCCGCAACCGTGGGAAAGACCACGTCCGGTGGATTGTCCTGCCCGGCCCGATGCGCCCGAATGGCACTTGCAGCTTCCGAATAGATATTGGCGAAGCCTTCGAGATAGCCCTCGGGGTGCCCCGGCGGGATGCGGCTCATCCGGGCCGCAGCGTCCCCGACCCCGGCCCCACCACGCGTTATCAGGCGTTTCGGCTCGCCGAACGGCGAATGCCACAGATAGTTCGGGTCCTCCTGCGCCCATTCAAGGCCACCTTTTTCGCCATAGACGCGGATGCGAAGGGCGTTTTCATTGCCGGGTGCGACCTGGCTTGACCAGAGCATGCCCTTGGCCCCGCCCTTGAACCGCAGCATGACATGCGCGTTGTCATCCAACTGCCGACCCGAGACGAAGGCGGCAAGATCGGCGGCCAGTTCTTCGGCCTCCAGCCCCGTGATGAAGCACGCCAGATTGTAGGCGTGAGTACCGATATCGCCCGTGGACCCGCCTGCGCCGGATTGAGCCGGATCCGTGCGCCAGTTTGCCTGCTTGAAGTCCTGTTCGATGGTCAACCAGTCCTGCGGATATTCGACCTGCACAACGCGGATCTTGCCGAGATCGCCCGCCGCGACCATCTCGCGGGCTTGGCGGACCATCGGATAGCCGGTGTAATTGTGCGTCAGGACAAAGAGCGCGTCCGAGTTCTCGACGGCCTTCACCATCTTCTTGGCATCCGCCAGCGTCGAGGTCAGAGGTTTGTCGCAAATGACGTGGATGCCGCGCTTCAGGAACTCCCGGGCGGCCGCGTAATGCACATGGTTTGGCGTGACGATCGAGACGGCTTCGATCCCGTCTTTGCGCCGGGCTTCGCGGATCGCCATCTGCTTGAAGTCGTCATAGATGCGCGGCAGGCCCAGGGCCTCGCCGCTGGCGCGCGATTTTTCGGGCGTCGACGACAGCGCGCCTGCGACAAGTTCGAAGTGATCGTCGATGCGCGATGCGATGCGGTGCACGCCGCCGATGAAGGCGTCATTTCCACCGCCGACCATGCCCAAGCGAATGCGGCGCGTCAGGTCTTCATTTCGTCCCGTAACCATCAGTCGATCCCCAGCATTTTGCGATTGGCCGCGTCATCCGAGCCGCTGTCGGCGAAGTCGTCGAAGGCCACCTCGGTCGGGCGGATGATGTGGTCGCGCACAAAGGCCGCGCCTTCGCGGGCCCCGTCTTCGGGGTGCTTGATCGCGCATTCCCATTCGACCACGGCCCAGCCGTCAAATCCGTTGGCCGTCAGCTTCGAGAAGATCGCGTTGAAATCCACTTGCCCGTCGCCCAGTGACCGGAACCGTCCGGCCCGGTCGACCCAGCTTTGGTAGCCGGAATAGACACCCTGCCGACCGGTTGGATTGAACTCGGCGTCCTTGACGTGGAACATCCGGATGCGGTCCTTGTAGATGTCGATGTGATCGAGGTAGTCAAGGCACTGAAGCACGTAGTGTGACGGGTCGTAGAGCATGCAGGCGCGGTCGTGGTTGCCCGTGCGTTCAAGGAACATCTCGTAAGTCACACCATCGTGGAGGTCCTCGCCAGGGTGGATCTCGTAGCAGACGTCGACGCCGCAGTCTTCGGCGTGGTCGAGGATGGGTTTCCAGCGGGCCGCGAGTTCATCGAACGCTGTCTCGATCAGTCCGGCTGGGCGCTGCGGCCACGGATAGACGTAGGGCCAGGCCAGCGCGCCAGAGAAAGTCGCATGCGCTTTGATCCCCATGTTTTTCGACGCTGAAAGCGCCTTCTTGACCTGATCCACCGCCCAGGCCTGCCGCGCCGCCGGATTGCCACGCACGTCCTCGGCGGCAAACCCGTCGAAGGCGGTGTCATAGGCAGGATGCACAGCGACAAGCTGTCCTTGCAGGTGTGTGGAAAGCTCCGTCACCTCGATGCCGTTGGCGGCGGCGGCACCCTTGAATTCGTCGCAGTAATCCTTGCTTTCAGCCGCCTTGGCGAGGTCGATCAGACGACCGTCCCAGCTGGGCACCTGAACGCCGATATAGCCACAATCGGCGGCCCATTTGGTGATGGCATCCCACGAGTTGAAAGGCGCCTCGTCGCCGGCGAATTGCGCCAGAAACAGGGCCGGTCCTTTGATGGTCTTCATAGCATCCTCCCGAATGATTATGCGCTACGGCGGCATGTTTTCCTTGATGTAAATATCAATGCGAATGCGCTCCTGTGCCGGATTATACGGCGCGCTGTCGGCAGTGGCCCGCAAAAGCCGAACGCAGGATCGCACAAGATGTCCGCTGTCCTGACTGATGACGGCGTCGAAAACGCCGGTTCTGAGCGCGTCCTGGCTCAGCGGCGTCAGTTCGTGTCCGATGACGACGATGTCCTCGGCCGCCCTGTTGTCCTTCAGGAAACGTATAAGCCCCTCGTTGCCAGCGGCACTGGAGTAGATGCCGCAAATGTTGGGGTGGTTCTCGAACACCTCGGGCAACAGCGAATGGATCAGGTCGGGATCATCGCGCCCCTCGACCGACGCCACCACTTCCAGTTCCGGGAACTCTTCGTTCATGACCAGGTCGAAACCCTGGCGGCGTTCAAGATGGTCGCGGGCGAACCGCGACCCAGTGATGAACAGGATCTTGCCGGGGCGCCGGATGAACCGGCCCATGAGTTGCGCAGCGGTTCTGCCCGCCGAGACGTTGTCGATCCCGACGAAATGATCGCGTTCCGATGATGGCAGGTCAGAGACCAGCGTCACGACCGCGATGCCCTTGTCGCGCACCCGCTTGACCGCGTCGCGCACCGACGGAGTTTCGGGGCTGAAGACCGCGACGCCGTCGGTGTCGCTGGGATCGATCCGGTCAAGGACCGCGACGAAGTCCTGTGCATCGAACGGGGCCGCAAGCGCCAGTGACAACTCCGTTCGGTCGTTGGAGAGCTTCTCGGCCTGCTCTTCAATCTGGGTCCGCAAGGCAGCCACGAATTCGTTTTCCGTGTCCGGCAGAACAAACAACAGGTTATAGACTCGCCGCCGCGCCAGGTTGGCCGCCGCGGTGTCGCGGATATACCCAAGCTCGGCGATTGCCGCGTGGACCTTTTTGATCGTCACGGAGCGGACACCGGGTCGCTCGTTCAACACCCGATCCACGGTTGCAAGGCTCACGCCCGCCACACGGGCAATGTCATTGACCGTTGGTTTTGCGACGACTTTCAGGCGTGGCTTGCTCAGTTTAGTCCACCATTTCCTTGGCGAGCGCATCGAAGAGAAGTGCTACCGCTTCGGCGCCCGGATCGTTGTGCCCCTTGAGGTTTTCCTCCGGCACGTAAGCCGCGCGGCCAGCCTTGGCCCGATGGATCGAGGCCGTGCTGTCCGCGCCGGTCCGTGCCGCCTGGGCGGCTGCGACGATGCCGTTTGGCAAGGCGTTGAGTGCCGGGGCCAGTGCGTCAATCATCGTTCGGTCGCCAACGGACGCGCCCCCCACCTGACTGACACGGTTCAGACCGTCGACCAGCGCCTTTTGCACCGAAGCCCCGCTGGCACAAGCGTCACCTGCCGCATTGAAGTAGATCGCAAGGATCACGCCCGAGGAGCCGCCCATGGTCTGGCTCAACTCGTTGCCGAGGGCCGGGAAAAGCTGGGTCAAATCCGCAAGCGGCATCCGATCCAGGCTTGATTTCAAAGCCCGCGCCGCGGTCGCCAAGGTGCTGCCGGTGTCGCCATCCCCCGACTTGGCATCAAGCTCGTTCAGTCGGCTTTCAGACGCGATCAAAAGATCGGCGACCTTTTCGATGATATCGCGCGTCTTGTCATTCTTCGATGGAATGGGCTCGATCGGAGTCAGCCCATCGGGCAGCCCGACCACGGGCGGTTCGACGACTTCGGCCATGCCGGGCCAGGCGAGCATCGACACCGTTGCGGCCAAGGCGGCGTGCTCTGCCGGGGTCGCATCCATGATCGAGACCGAAAACCCGTGCATATCGAGCGATGTCATCAAGGGTGCAGGGCCGATGATCTGTTTGACCAGTCCGGACGCGGTCAGCGCATGGGTCAGAACCGACATTTCGAGCGGCGTCGTCGATCCAAGGTTGTTCACAATGGCAATTGTGTCGCCGCTTGAATGACCCCGCAGCTTTTGCACGACCGTTCCCATCGCACTCATCGCGGTCGAGAAATCGACCTGCTCGACGCCGGGTTCGCCGTGGATACCAAGCCCAAGCTCTGCCTTGCCCGCGCCGATGCGGTTTTCCTTGCTGGAGCCGGGGATCGTGCAGGTGTCCAGGCTCATCCCGATAGAGGCGACCTTGCCGATCACGGTCCGGGCAGCCGCCGCCACGGCGTCCAGATCGGCGCCGTCTTCTGCCATGGCACCGGCGATCTTGTGAACGAAAAGCGTGCCCGCCACCCCGCGCGGTTGCGGCAGGTCGGGAAGTGCTATGTCGTCATCGACCACAACCATCTCGACCCGGCGGCCAAGCGCCCGGGCGCGTTCGGCGGCCAGACCGAAGTTGAGCCGGTCGCCCGTGTAGTTTTTCACGACCAACAGGCATCCCGCTTCGCCCGTGACAGCAAGAATACCCGCCAGCACGGCTTCGACGGAAGGCGAGGCAAAGACTTCGCCGCAGACCGCCGCGGTCAACATGCCCTTGCCGACGAACCCCGCATGGGCGGGCTCGTGCCCCGATCCGCCGCCCGAGATCAGCGCGACCTTGGATTTGTCCCAGTCCGTCCGGAACACGACCTTGATATGGGGATACCCGTCCAACCGGGACAGCGCGCCGCCAGCAGCAGCTAGGACCCCATCGATGGCCTCGGTGACCAGGTCCTCTTTGGCGTTGATGAATTGAGCCATGGTGGTCCTCCCTTAAGCGACCCGCGCGCCTGAAGCGTCGAAATACAGTGGTTTTTGCGGGCTGATCTTTATCGTGGCGTTGGCGGCGTAATCCTGATGCGGATCAGTGAGCGTCGTGATGGCATGCCCCTGCACCTCCAGGTGAAGCCGTGTCTGGTCGCCCAGATGCTCGGACCGCACGACCGTCGCCTCGATCCCGTCGCCCTGGCGGATGTTTTCCGGTCTAAGGCCGATCTGCGTGCCCTTGTGGTCGCCGGGAAAGAGCTCGGCAGGCAGGATGTTGATCCGCGGCAGTCCCAGGCGGCTGGCGACATAGACGCTGGATGGGTCCTCGTAGATCTCCTTGGGCGTGCCGTATTGCACGAGCCGCCCCTCTTCCAGAACGCCGACATGCGTGGCCATCGTCATCGCTTCGATCTGGTCGTGCGTCACATAGAGAAGGGTCGAGCCAAGGTCTGCGTGAATGCGTTTCAACTCGACACGAAGATCCGCACGCAGCTTCGCATCGAGCGAACTGAGCGGTTCGTCCATCAGGTAGATTTGTGGATCGCGCACCAGCGCACGACCAATGGAAACGCGCTGCATTTCGCCGCCCGAGAGCTCCGTCGCCTTGTTGTCCAGCTTGTGCGGGATCTGAAGAACCTCGGCGATCTGCTGCACCTTCCGGGCAATCTCGTCTTCGGGTGTCTTCAGGATCGGCGAGCGCAGCGGGAAGGCCAGGTTGTCGCGCACCGTCAGGTGCGGGTAGAGCGAATACTGCTGGAACACCATGGCCACATCGCGTTGCGCAGGCGTATCCAGCCCGACGTCGCGGCCTCCGATGTGAATGCTTCCGCTGTCCAGTTTCTCCAGACCCGAGATCAGGCGCAGGGTGGTCGTCTTGCCAGCACCGGTTGGGCCAAGAAGAACGACGAAGGCGCCATCCGCGATCGTCATGGTGATGTCCTCGACGGCCTGGGTCTTGCCAAAGGCTTTCGAGATTTTTCTGAGCGAGACTTCAGCCATGGAGCACGCCCTCGTTCAGTTCGGATTTCAGCGCCCGGCCCGACTGGCGATCGAAAAGCGTGATCGTGTCCGGGTTGAACTCAAGCCCGACCGTTTCCCCTGCCCGCGCGCTTTGGGTGGCCGGGATGCGGGCTTTGACCTCGCCTCCGGCCGTGTTCAGCGTGACGATCTGCGTGGTGCCGAGGTACTCGGTCGCCAACACCTCGGCCCGGAAGGGCGCGACATCCGACAGCCGGATGTGTTCGGGGCGGACGCCGAAGGCCATGTCGCCCTCGAACGGCTCCCGGCTTTGCGGCACGGCGAAGGTCGTCTCGTGCATCGCGACATCGCTGGAAGAGCTGCCGATTTTCCCATGGAATTTCAGAAAGTTCATGGAAGGCGAGCCAATGAAGTCGGCCACGAACATCGTCGCGGGCTTGTCGTAGATTTCCTGGGGCGTGCCGAACTGTTCGACAACCGCGTTGTTCATGACCACGATCTTGTCGCCCATCTGCATGGCTTCAAGCTGGTCATGGGTCACATAGACCGTGGTGGCGCCCATGCGGTCGTGAAGGGCGCGCAGTTCTTCGGCCATGCGTTCGCGAAACTCGGCGTCGAGCGCGCCCAGCGGTTCATCCATCATGAAGGCCTTGGGCTCGCGCACGATGGCGCGGCCAAGCGCGACACGCTGACGGTCACCACCGGAGAGGCCACCGACAGGACGGTCGAGGATGTCTTCGATGCCAAGGATCCCCGCCACCTCGGCCACCTTCTCCTTCACCTGCGCGCGCGGCATGCCCTGGCTGACCAGCGGGTAACTAATGTTCTTGCGCACATTCATGTGCGGATAGAGCGCAAACATCTGGAAAACAAAGGCAATATCCCGTTCCGATGGCGGGCGTTGAGAGATTTCCTCGCCATCCAGGAAAATCTCGCCCGAGGTTGGCAGTTCCAGCCCGGCGATCATCCGAAGCGTCGTTGTCTTGCCGCAGCCCGAGGGGCCGAGCAGCATGAAGAACTCGCCGTCTTCGATGGTGAACGAGCTTTCGCGGACGGCGGTGAAATCCCCGAACTGCTTCTTCAAGTTCTTGATGACGATCTGCGCCATGCTTACTCCGGGAAGTGGCTGACGATGATGAACATCACCGTTCCGACCAGCGTTGTGATGAAGGAATAGGTGAAGGCCCAGATCACGAAGGGCTGCATCAGCATGAAGACCCCGACCGCGATGATGATGGTGGCCAGCATCTCCCATGGTCCCCGGCGGAGCCGGAGCAAGCCGTTGATGAAGTTGCTCATTTGCGCACCGCTCCGAAAGTAATGCCGCGCAACAGATGCTTGCGAAGCAGAATGGTGAAGACCATGACCGGCAGCAGAAAGAGCGTCACACCGGCGGCGATGGCGGGCCAGTCTAGGCCGCCGATGCCGATGATGGTCGGGATGAAGGGCGGCGCCGTCTGTGCGTTCGCGGTCGTCAGCAGCACGGCGAAGGCGTATTCGTTCCACGAAAAGATCAGACAGAAGATCGCGGTCGAAGCGATGCCCGTGGCGGCCTGTGGCAGCACCACCTTGTAGAAAGCCTGGAACCGCGTGTAGCCGTCGATCAGCGCCGCTTCTTCGTACTCGGTTGGAATGCCGTCGATGAAGCTTTTCAAGAGCCACACGGCAAGCGAGATATTCACCGCCGTATAGAGCAGGATCATGCCCAGATGCGTGTCCGAGAGATTCAGTTGACGATACATGAGGAAGATCGGGATCGCGACCGCGATGGGCGGCATCATCCGCGTCGAGAGGATGAAGAACAGCAAGTCATCGGCCAGCGGTATCTTGAAGCGGCTGAAGGCATAGGCCGCCAGTGTCCCAAGGAAGACGCTGAGGAAGGTCGAGCCGAAGCCGATGATGACCGAGTTCATGAAGCGCTCGCCGAACTTCGACGGACCGACGATGACCATATCGTATTGGCGCACGATCTCGTCCGCCCAGGTCTCGGGCGGGTTCGCGTCAAGGAAGTCCTGTGTCTGGCGTGTGCGCGTGGTAAAAAGGTTCACGTAACCTTCCAGCGTCGGCTGGAACCCGGCTTCGCTTTCGGATCCGACGATGTATTTCGGTGGATAGGCGATGGCATCCGCCGGGCTCTTGAAACCGGTGATCGCGATCCAGACAAGCGGGATCATGGTGATCACTGCATAGAGGATAACCAGCGTGCCCGCGAACCATTTGGTGCGGTTGCTGGGTTCGGTGATGGAAAAACTGCTCATCTCTCTTTCACCTTGTTCAGCGCCTTGACGTAGATGCTGGCGAGGCCGAACACCGTAACAAACAGGATGATGGCATAGGCCGAGGCGTAACCCGTCCGCCATTTCTCAAACGCTTCGCGTTTAAGATTGATCGACGTCAGCTCGGTCACCGACCCCGGGCCGCCGCCCGTCAATTGCACCACCAGATCGAACATCTTGAAGTTCTCGATCCCGCGAAACAGGACGGCCAGCATGAGGAAGGGCAGCACCATCGGGATGGTGATCGTAAAGAACTGGCGAAGCTTCGAGGCGCGGTCGATCTCGGCCGCTTCATAGATGTAATCGGGAATGCTGCGTAGCCCGGCAAGGCATATCAGCATTACAAAGGGCGTCCACATCCAGGTGTCCACGATCACGATGGACCAGGGCGCCAGGTTGACCTGCCCCAGCATCTCGAAACTGGAGGGATCCTTGCCGGTGAAGAAACTGACGATGTAATTAAAAAGCCCGATCTGCGGCTGATAAAGGAACTTCCAGAAATTCCCGACCACCGCGGGCGACAGCATCATCGGAAGCACGATGATCGTCGTCCAAAGATCGTTGCCCTTGAATTTCTTGTTGATGAGCCAGGCCAGCGTGAAGCCGATCAGCACCTGAAAGAAGATCGTCCAGAACAGGAAATGCGCGGTGGCCTGCATGTTGAGCCAGATATCGCTGTCCGTCAGGATGCGTTCATAGTTGCGTAATCCGATGAACTCGGGCTCGCGCGTCAGCCGGTTGGCGCGATAGTTTGTGAAGCTCAGCCTGATCGTCCAGATCAGCGGAAAGATGTTGATCGCAAGCAGCAAGAAGATCGTCGGCGCCACGAAAATCCAAGCGATCGCCCGATCGGAGAGGCCCCTGATTTTGCGCGCAACTGGAGGGGGCGTTGCCGCTGCAACGCGATCTATGGTCCGGTCAGACATATGCTTGGCCTGTCACTTTGAAGATGCGCCGGGACCGGTGATCCCGGCGCAACGATAGCCGACACGCAGCAGGCTGCGCGCCGACAGGGAGTTTACAGCTTGCCTTCGTCTTCGAAGACTTCCGTCCAATCCTCGATCAACTTGTCCAGCGCTTCCTGAGCCGTGCCCTGATCGGCAACGACGTAGTCGTGAATGCGCTTCTGCATGGCCAGGAGCAGTTCGGCATAGGCCGGTTCCTGCCAGAAGTCCTGAACGCCATCCATGGCTTCCAGGAAGTCCCCCGCAAACGGCTGGCTGTCGACGAAGCCCGGGTCCTGCAGAACGGAATTGTGGGCCGAGTAGCCACCCAGTTCCCACCACTTCGCCTGAACATCGGGCTGTGCGAACCACTTGATATACTCAAGCGCGGCGTCCTGCTTGTCAGAATAGCTGACGACCGAAATGCCCTGACCGCCCAGCGTGGATGCCGCGATGTTCTGCGGCGGGTTCACGAAGAAGTCGATCTTGTCGCCGCCCGTGGCCGGATCGGCATAAAGGCCCGGGAAAAACGCGAACCAGTTCATCGCCATGGCGACCTGGCCGGATTTGAAGGCGTCGAGCGATTCACCCATGTAAGAGTTGGTGTAGCCCGGAGGCGTCGCCGTTTCGTAGAATTCTTTATAGAACTCAAGCGCTTCGACGGCTTCCGGCGAGTTCACCGCACCTGCCATGTCATAAGAGCCCGGCGTGTTTTCATACTTGAACCCCCAGGGATAAAGCGCCGAGGTTACGCCCATGGTGATCCCTTCCGAACCACGTTCGGTGAAGATTGCCGCGCCGTAGACGGTCTTGCCGTCGATCTCGCGCCCCTGGAAAAACTGAGCGATCTGCAGCATCTCCTTTTGGCTTTGCGGCTCGCGAAGATCCTGACCCGTGGCCTCTTTGTAGGCCGCCTTGATATCGTCGCGCGCGAACCAGTCCTTGCGATAGAACCAGCCGTTGGCGTCGCCCATCGCGGGCAGCGCATAGTAATTCGGCGTGCCCTTTGGCCAGGTCGAATAGGCGTAAACGGTCGCGGGCGCGAAATCGTCCATCGAGATGCCTTCGGCGTCGAAGAAGTCGTTCAGCTTGACGTAATGCCCGTTCTCGGCGCCGCCGCCGATCCACTGGCTGTCACCAATCAGAAGGTCGCAGAGTTTGCCGCCCGAATTCAGTTCGTTCAGCATCCGGTCCGCGAAGTTCGGCCAGGGCACAAACTCAAAGTTCATGGTGTGGCCCGACTGGGCCTCGAATTCCTTGGACAGTTCGACCAGCGCGTTGGCCGGGTCCCACGCGGCCCAGCAGAGCGTCAGGTCTTCGGCTTGCGCCGTCGATGCGACCCCTGTCGCAGCAATTGCAATGGCGCTGGCAGCAGCCAGTTTCGAATATGACATCCAATCCTCCCGTTTAATTGCCGCTGTGTTCAAGGACGAATCGCGGCATGGGTCGAGGCTATATGAGGTGCGTACCTCAGATCCACACAATTTTGAGGTGCGTAACTCAGAAACAGGTAATGTGCTTTGAATCAAGGACTTGTCCGACAACCTTCAAAAACTACTGTTCAATAGCAGCGCCGCAAATCTGTTACTCTCTTTCCAAAAAGTGACCCAACGGAACATGGCAAATGAAAAAGGGCCGCCAAAATGGCGGCCCCAGCGCGGGACTATCAAGCCCTGCTTACCGCTTCAGGCACTCGGCCGTTGGGGCCAGCAATTCGACCGAACTGATCCGATTGTCGTTGTTCAGATCAATGGTGTCGAAGTCGGCATTCGTGACCTTTGGATAACCACCCTTCAGCTCGTCCATCGAGACGAAGTTGTCGCCGTTCGTGTCCAGATCGGCCAGATCAACGAACGTCGACTCCGCGCATTGCGCCAGCGCAGTCTGCGTTTCGTTAGTATAGAATTCGGCATAGCTAAGCCGACCGTCGCCGTTGGCGTCGATTTCCTGGAACGTGTTCTTGGACAGGGCCGGATGCACGTTGGTGATATCATCATAGCTCATGAACCCGTCGCCATCGGGATCGAGCAACACCAACGGGCGTTCTTTGATCCCCCGCATCTGATGCTGGGTCAGGATCGTCTGGGCGTCCGCAGCCCCCACTTCTTCGGCGCTGAGACGGCGGTCGCCGTTCCCGTCAATCGCGACGAAGTCGGTCATGTCCATGCCCGGGATCGCATTGCGCACTTCTTCATAGGTCGCAAAACTGTCGCCCGTCATATCAAGGTCCTGAATGGTGACCTTGGCAAGTGCGGGTGTTGCGGCAATTGCGGCAACTGCGGCTGTGGTTAGAAATTTTTTCATCATATATCTCCTCTGATAGGCCCCGTATGTTGGGCATGGCGCATATCAGCACGGGCGATGGTCTGACTAATTGACAAATGTCATTCACCCGCCGGGGATTTGGTCGCCGTTTTTATTGAGAATTTTTTCTATGTCTTTCAGAGAGATGCGCTATTGCACCGAAGCTCTCACGACATCGGCAATTTTCATTCTTTGAATTTTTCCCGATGGGCCTTTCGGCAATTCATCCAGGAAATGAATCTCGTCCGGCGACTTGAATACGCCAAGCCGCTCGCGACAAATGGCAATAAGCTCTGCGCCTTTCAGGGCCGAACCGTCCTTGATGCGCACGGCGGCCTCGATGGTTTCTCCATAGCGGTCGCATTTCCGCGCAAACGCGGCCGCTTCGATCACATCCGGATGGGTATACAGAGCTTCGTCGACTTCGCGGGGTGCGATGTTTTCGCCGCCCTTGATGATGAGTTCCTTCAAGCGACCCGTCACAAAGACGTAGCCGTCTTCGTCCATGCGCGCCAGATCGCCCGTGCGCAGCCAGCCATTCCGAAAAGCGCTTTCCGTGGCTTGGCGATTCTTCAGATACCCCAGCATCACGTTCGGCCCGCGCACGGCGATCTCGCCTTCCCGGCCCGTTTCGACGGAGGCGCCGGTTTCATCCTGGATCTCGACCTCGCAGCCGAAGGCGACCCCGGGCGAGCCGATCTTTCGGACACCGGGCGGAAGCGGATTAGACAGGATCTGTGCCGCCGTTTCCGTCAGCCCCATGGTCTCGACGATCGGCACCGAAAACCGCGCCTCGAAGGCCGCTTGCGTCTCGACCGCCAGCGCGGACGACGCCGAGCGCCCGAACCGAAGCCTGTCGCGACAGGCGGCGTCCGGCTCACCCTCGCCATGCAGCAAATGCGAGATGATCGTCGGCACCGCCGAGAACCACGTAACTTCGCTTGCCGCGGCCTGATCCCAGAAGCGCGAGGCAGAGAACTTCGACGTCACGGCCAGCGATCCGCCCGAGACAAGTGCGCCCATCACCGTCACGCAAAGCCCGTTGATGTGATAAATCGGCAAGATACAGAAGCCCCGGTCTTGGGCATCAAGCGCGTGGGCGATGGCCGTCGTCCAACCGCCCGCCAGCAAACTGGCGTGGGAATGCAGCACGCCCTTGGGCTGCCCGGTCGTGCCGGAGGTATACATCAGAAGCGCGTGGTCTTCGGGGCCGAGGTCGTGCAGGCGCGCGTCACCGTCGCCGCCCAGAGGAACAGGCACGACCCCGCTCCGGTTTGCGCTGTCAAAGAGGTCACGGCAGGCGTCATGGACAAAGCCGAACCGCGCTTCGGAATGCTCCAGCGCAAAGGCAATCGCGTCCCGCCCGGCCGCCAGATTGATCATCGTTGCGCGAAACCCACCGGCCAGCGCCCCGAAAAGTGCGACGATCCCGTCCCGCCCGTTGGGCGAAACGATGGCGACGCTTTCCCCCTTGTCTGCCCCGCGCGCCGTCAGATCGCGCGCAAAGGCCAGCGCCTGCGCTTGAAGCTCCGTCCAATCCAGATGGCTGCCGTCTTCGGGAAAGATGATTGCCGTGCCGCCCAGTCCCGCCCGGTGGGCCAGCCAATCGCGCACCGTGCCCTCGGGCGGTGCCTTGTGCGAGAGCTTCATTTGCCCGCCGCCTCCCAATAGTCGCCGAAGATGTCTTCAAGCGACGGCTCGCGGGCCGGGATTTCGCGCACGATCTTCGTGGATTGCAGGAAGTGCTTCCAGTGGACGTTCTCACCCACCGCATTACCGCCCCAACTGCCGCAGCCCATCGAGAGCGAGAACGGCATCCCGTTGGTAAAGGACCCGCCGGTTGCAAAAGTATGGGCCTGATTGACGATGACGCGGCTTGTCGGAATGCTGCGGGCCAGCGTCATGGCACGGCTTTCATCCCCTGTATGCAGCCCGACCGAATGGCCCGCACCCTGGAAGGTCTGAATCGCTCTCGTGATGCCCACGGCTTCGCCGAAATCGGCCGCGCCATAAAGCGCCAGAACGCGGGAGAGTTTCTCGCCCGACAGCGGATGCCCCTTGCCGATGCCGGACGTGGGCACGACGATGTATTCAGTGCCCTTCGGCACCTGCTCTTCAAGCCCCAAGGCCGCGATCATCTTTTCCGCATCCTGTGCCACGACAGCGCGGTTCAGGTGACCGTCCGGCCAGAGCGCGGCGACCACCGCCTCTTCGTCATCGACAAAGGCACCGCCCGCTTTTCCCAAGGCCTCGATGAAGGCGTCGCGCACGGCGTCGACCACAACGACCGCGTTTTCGGACGAACACGAGGTGGCGTTGTCAAAGACCTTGGACGCCCGGATCTTCTCGGCCGCCGCCGCCAGGTCCGCCGTTTCGTCCACGATGACGGTCACATTGCCCGCGCCCACGGCGACAGCCGGCGTGCCGGCGGTCTGCGCCCGATGCACGTTGTTCTGGCTGCCGGTGGCGACGATCATGTCGCAGGTTTCCATCAACCGCTGGGTCTTTTCCTTCGACCCCGGCGCCGGGACCATTTGCACTAGATCGGGGTCCTCACCGATCTTGGCGAACTCGGCGTGTATGAAATCAAGCAGCATCTCGCAAGCAGCCACGCCCTTGGGCGATGGGGCCACGACGATGGCGTTGCCGCATTTCAGCGCGTTGATGATGTTGTTGGCCGGTGTCGCCGCCGGGTTGGTCGAGGGCACGATGGCGCCAATGACACCCATAGGGCGCGCGATCTCGGTGATGCCGGTCGCGGCGTCATCCTGAATGACGCCGAAGGTGGCGACACCCTTGATGTCGCGCAGCAGTCCCAGCGTCTTGCGGTGGTTCTTCGTGATCTTGTCGGCAACATTGCCAAGCCCGGTCGTCTCGACGGACAACTCGGCAAGCGCACGGTTGCGCCCCGGCTCCATGATGGCCCACCCCACCGCGTCCGCCGCACGGTCATAGCGCGCCTGGCTCCCGTCCGCCTCGAAGCGCACCTGCGCGGCGCGGGCACGGGCGACGACGGCATCCAGTTCGGCAATGGGATCGGAGGCGTTCATGTCAGCGTTCCACTCTGCAAAAACAGGCTTTCTTCCCGTCAAAAATACTCCGGGGTGGGTCCGGGAGGGGCAGCGCCCCTCCCGATGGGTCGATGCGGCTGAAAGCCACGGCGAAACCGGATCAGAGCCCCGCCAGAAGCTCTTTCAGGGTTTCTTCACGGGCCGCCCACATCTCCAGCACTTCGTCCCGTGTCATGACATGCATCGGGCTGCCGCCGGCTTTCATCTTGCCCTGGACGCGGCCGTTCTCGAACATCG
>JASJDQ010000260.1 GCA_030065075.1 Paracoccaceae bacterium
ATCACGAATTTCCACGTCACGCCAACGCGGAGGCTGGAGTTCCTGATTGGCAAGCAGTTGCCATACGTGTTGATTGGATTCGTCAACTTCGTGGGTATGGCGCTTTTGACGGTGCTTGTCCTGCAAGTGCCACTTGAAGGCGCGCTTCTGCCCTTGCTGATCGGGGCCTTGCTGTACGTCACCTCCGCAACTGGTTTTGGCCTTCTCATGTCGGCGATCACCCGCACGCAGGTCGCGGCGGTGTTCGTGACGGCGATCATCTGCATGGTGCCCACCACCCAATTCTCGGGCATGATGCAGCCGATTTCGACGCTTGAAGGATCGGCCCAAACCATCGGTTCGCTCTGGCCCACGGGTTACTTCGTCCATCTGAGCGTGGGGTCGTTCACCAAGGGCCTTGGGTTCGAGGAACTTTCGGGCGATCTGTTGTCGCTCCTGATCTATGCGCCGATTTTCACGCTGATCACCGCGGCTATCCTTCGCAAGCAGGAGCGCTGAGGGATGAGGGCGCTTAGCAATATCTTCTGGCTCGGAACCAAGGAAATTCGCAGCTTCTTCAGCGATGCAGTGATGGTCGGTTTCCTCATCTGGTCGTTTTCGTTTTCTGTCTACAGCGAGGCCACCGGAAGCTCCGAGGCAGTCAATAATGCTTCTGTGGCCATCGTCGACGAAGATCGTTCAGCCCTGACCCGGTCCATCGCCGCCGCGCTCCACAGGCCGTACTTCCAGCCACCGGACTACATCGCTGCGCGCGAGATTGACGCCGCGATGGACGGCAGCCGCTATATGTTCGTCATGGTGTTCCCCGCGAATTTCGAGGCCGACATCCGGCGCGGAGAACAGCCCGAGGTGCAGTTGAATATCGATGCCACCGCCGTCGGGCAGGCGGCGCAGGGCGCGGGCTATCTGCAGGCGATCATTGACTGGGAGGTCGCGCAGTTTGCCGAGGACCACGGTGGGGGCCGGGCCCCGCCCATCGACCTCGCCCTGCGGCGGGCCTTCAACCCGAATGGAACGGATGCGTGGTTCCTGGCCGTCAACTCGATCCTGAACAGCCTTTCGATGATCGCGATCCTGCTGACCGGAGCGGCGCTTCTGCGCGAGCGGGAGCATGGCACGATCGAGCACTTGCTGGTGATGCCGCTGAACGCCTTTCAAATCGCGATGGCAAAGGTTTGGGCCAACGGGCTGATTATCCTTGTCGCATTCACACTCTCGATGATCATCATGGCGGAACAGGTCCTTGCCGTGCCGGTTGCCGGGTCGAAAGTGCTTCTGACCTTCGGAGCCGCAGTCTATCTTTTCGCGGCTGCCGCGATCGGTATCCTGTTGGGGACGATGGCGCGAACGATGGCTCAATTCGCCTTGCTCACAGTCATGGCGATTGTTCCGATCCTGATGCTTTCGGGGGGCATGAGCCCCATAGAAAGCCAGCCCGACTACATCCAGCCGATAACGTGGCTTCTGCCTTCCCGCCATTTCATGGAGTTCGCGCAGGCTGTTGTCTTCCGCGGCGCAGACCTTGGCACGGTCTGGCCGGTAATGGTGAACATGGCGGCCCTGGGGGCTGTCTATCTGACGATCAGTTTGGTGATTTTCCGCGGCTCGATCACTGCGGGTAAGTAGTCAACTTAATGAAGAACGTGCGCCGGCAAATCTGCCAAATGCCCAGTTCCTGAATAAGGGATGGCGGTTTTGTCCCGGCTTCAACGAGCCGATATACGCAGGCAAGCGCGGCTTGGGCGCAGCCGCGTTTCGCGTGTTGGCTGTCTGGCATGTTGCCGCGATCGCTATCATTCTGGTTCCGGGCAACCTGGCCGTCCAGACCGGACTGCCAGGGCCGCTTCAAGTCTTCAAGCGCCGCGCCTTGAAATAAAGATCAAGCGCTGCCTCATCCCGCAGGTCAACATCTTCAAGGACAAGGCGCGTTCCCGCACCCACGTCACGTCTCAGCGTTACGTGATCGGCAAGGCCAATGGGCAAGGCGGTCCTCGCTATATCGATCGGCAATGCCTGTCCCCAAACGGTATATCCGCCTTCACCATCGAGGCGTTCACCAGCTTTCAGATCTCGCTTTGCCACGGCTGCAACAGTTCCGCGCATGGACTGCGCCTGTCCTGTTGGTTCGTTGCGCAATGCCGCGCTCAGAACGGAAACCGACAATTCCAATCCGATCAGGTGAAAGGGCTTGTACATTGCGGCAAAGCGGCCTGTGTCGTCTGTCGGCAGCCCATATTGGTTGAAGCATGCTGCCGCGTAGTCGTTCGGGGCTTCCAGAACAACATAGACACCCCAGCGCAGATCGCGAAAAACCGGGCGACCATCGCGTTCCAGGGAAGAAATCGTCTCTACGAAGCCGCGCCCTTCCAACTGACCTCCGACCTCATGTGGCCGCAGAATATGGGCGAGGTCGTCGACGCCACATGGCGGGAACGCCAGCCCCTCTGATGGCACATTCAAACCGCAAGCGTTGGCGATGGCGACCATCTCGATCGCACTTTTGGTGCCGTCGAGGAATGAGTTGAACATCTGCGGGTTCATGCCAGCGGCTTTTGCGTCCTCGGGTGTCAGCCCGTAGTGCTGCCAGACGTCATCCGGTGTCACGCAATGATAGGCCGGAAGATACTTGGTCCCTTTGCCCGCCGCAGTGACGCGGAACCCGGTGGCACGCGCCCAGTCGACCATTTCGGAAACAAGAGCAGGCTGATCCCCATAGGCCATAGAGTAAACGACGCCAGCGGACCGTGCCTTTTCCGCCAGGATCGGCCCAGCCAGCACGTCGGCCTCGACGTTCACCATCACGACATGCTTGCCCGCGTCGATCGCGGCCCCGGCATGTTTGATGCCCGCGCGCGGATTGCCCGTGGCCTCAATGACCACATCTACGTCATCGCGCTTCGCAAGTGCCGCGCCATCATCGACGAAAGTCGTTGCCTCTATCCGGTTGTCGTCCCAGCCAACAGCTTGGCAGGACGCGCGTGCACGAGACGGTTGCAGATCAGCTATGGCGGTGACTTCAAGTCCAGCGATCGTTGGAACTTGCGACAGGAACATCGATCCGAACTTGCCCGCGCCGATCAACCCGGCCCGAACAGGCGTCCCCCGATCTGCGGCTTCAGCCGCAAGCCTTGCCAGGTTCATGTCGCCCCACCACTCATTCGCAGGTTCAGTCGAACATGTCCGGCTGATCGATGACAAGCTGGTTCCAAATCGTCTGGAAATGCAGCCAGCCGATGTATTCGCTGCCCACATGCTCGCGGCTGTAGCGTGCCTTTTCCTCGGGAATGCGGATCGGCTTGATGCCGCTGGCTGCGATGTCGAGCTGTTGCTGGCAGCAGCGCTCCAGCGCTATGAACCAGAACGCCGCGCTTTCGATGGAATGGCGCGAGGCGGTCAGCAGCCCTTGGTTTTGATGAAGCGCCGCCTTTACCCCCTTGAACGCCTTGGCCACATCTGACCCGGCGTGGTTTTCCACCGCCACTGCACCGGCCTGATCGCCAATCACTACGTGGTCCTCGAAGAAGGCGCAGGCGTCTTGCGTGATCGGTTCAATCGGGCGGCCCGTCGCGCACCAGGCCGTGCCATAGGTGGTATGTGCATGGCACATGGCGATGATGTCAGGGTGCTCCTCGTGGACGTTGGCGTGCAGCACGAAGCCCGCCCGGTTCACAGCATAGTCGCCTTCGATCACCGTGCCTGCATGATCGACCAGGATCAGGTTCGAGACCTTCACCTTGTCAAAATGCACGCACATCGGGTTTGTCCAATACAACTCTGGCCGTTCTGGATCGCGCACCGTGAGATGGCCCGCAAACCCGTAATCAAACCCTTGAATGGCAAAGGCCCGACAGGCGGCGACAAGGCGTTCCTTGCGATGCTGACGTTCTTCCTCAAGGGTCGCGAACTCGGGCTCTTCAGGGAAGATCAACCCGTCTTGCTCGGGTTGGTAGATCGATTTGCGGTTGCCAAGATCAAGCATGTGTATGTCCAGTTCTAGGTCGCGGCCCGTTATTCAGGCGCCGATATTTCCAGTTTAACCGCCGCGTACCAGTTTGCCACTGCGCGGATGTCTTCGTCGCTCAATTCCAGAGCGATAGCCGTCATCACGTCGTGGGTACGTTTGCCTGATCGGAAGGCCTTGAGCTGTGTTTCGATGTAGATGTTGGTTTCGCCGGCAAGGTGCGGTGCGTCTTCCAACTCGGAGAGGCCCACGGCGCCATGACATGCAGAACATTGCTCAGGCGCGCCGCTCTCGTCCGCGTCGGTGGGAAGCTCTGCGTTGACCTGATGCGCGGAATACCAGGCGGCGACGTCGGATATATTCTGGTCGGAAAGGCCGCGGGCCACGACCGACATCATTTCGTGTTCGCGCGTGCCCTCGCGAAAGGCCGCGAGTTGTGCTGCGAGATAATCCACCGGCTCTCCGCCGATGTGAGGCGCAATCGGGATCTTGGCGAAACCATCAAGACCATGACACGTCCGGCACATGCCCGCGACCTTGCGTCCAGCTTCAGGATCGCCCTCCGGCAGTTCCTGAGCCCAAGTAGTGCTGGCGAGGAAGACCCCGCCAAGCACCAGAATTGACGTCCTGATCATTCGCCGTAGCTGATGCGATAGATCGCTCCAGCCAAGTCGTCAGAGACAAGGATCGAACCGTCGCGAAGCTGTGCGACATCCATTGGACGGCCAAGGTACTCGCCGTTCTCATCGAGCCAGCCTTCGGCAAACGGCTCCATCGTCGCGTTGCCCTCGCCGTCGATGAAGGTGACCATGACGCGGGCACCTACCGGTTCAGTACGGTTCCATGACCCGTGCTGGGCCGAGAAGATGGCGTTCTTGTACTTCGCCGGGAACATGTTGCCCGTGTAGAAGGACATGCCCAGATCCGCCGCATGGGCCACCGTTTCCACGGCAGGCATTACGACGTCTACAGGCACTTCCTGCGTGTCATAGCCGTGATCGGATACGCGCACGCTGCCGCCACCGTACCATGGGGCACCAAAGTGTTGGCCCGCGGCGGTCTGGCGGTTCAATTCGCCCGGCGGGATGTCATCGCCCATCCCGTCGACCTGATTGTCGGTCCACCAAAGTTCGCCCGTTTCCGGGTGGAAGTCGTGGCCCACCGAGTTGCGCACGCCCAGCGTATAGACCTCGCGCCCGGTGCCATCGAGGTTCAGGCGGATGATCCCGCCAATGCCGACCTCGTCATACATCGGGAACTTCTCGGGCGGGGCCACGTTGAACGGTTGGCCGAGCGAGATGTAGATCTTGTTATCCGGCCCGATCTTGCAGACCCGTGCGGTGTGGTTGAAGCTTTCCTCTTCGGGCGGGATCAGATCCCCCTCGGCCACCAGATTGAAGGCGGCCACGTCGGGGCTTTCGTAGAAGAATTCGGCCGCAGGAAAGAGCAGCACGCGGTTCTGTTCAGCAATGTACAGAAAGCCATCTTTGGAAAAGCAGGGGCCATTCGGGATTGCGAATGTCAGTGAGGGGGCGAAATCCTTCACCTCGTCCGCCACGCGGTCCTTGTTGCGGTCGGTCACGGACCAGACCTTGTCCTTGCGTGTGCCCACGAAGGTCACGATGCCCTG
>JASJDQ010000261.1 GCA_030065075.1 Paracoccaceae bacterium
GCACGATACCGGGTGCGGTATCCGGCCCGAGGATCAGGAACGGATCTTCCAGGAATTCGCGCGTCTTGAACCGTCGAAAAGCGGCGCGAACGGACTGGGCCTTGGCCTTGCGATCGTCGATCCAGCCTGTGGCCCATCGAGGCACAGGCTCGATCGACGATCGCAAGGCCAAGGCCCAGTCCGTTCGCGCCGCTTTTCGACGGTTCAAGACGCGCGAATTCCTGGAAGATCCGTTCCTGATCCTCGGGCCGGATACCGCACCCGGTATCGTGCACTTCGATCCGGGCCTTTCCTTCCCGGCGGCGGACACCGACCAGCACGCGACCCGCATCGGTGTACCGGATCGCGTTGCTGATGAGGTTCTGCAGGATGCGACGGAAGAACATCGGATCGGAGACAACCGACAGGTTGGACTTCGCCACGGTCAACTTCAGGCCCTTCGCGGCTGCGGCTGGCGACATTTCGTTGGCGAGTGACGAGAGAACCTGAGACAGCGGTAGAGGTTGCAGGTCGAACGCGGCGCGGCCAGCGTCGAGTTTCGAGATATCGAGAAGCGCCTCGATAATCTCCTCGGCGCTTTCGAGAGCGCTTTCGGCCTTGGCCGATATGCCGGTTGCCTCGGGCGCAATCTTCATTTCCTGCAGGCTGGTCAGATAGAGCTTGGCGGCGGACAGCGGCTGCAGAAGATCGTGGCTTGCTGCCGCGACGAAACGGTTTTTCGACTCGTTCGCGCGTTCCGCTTCCTGGAGCGCGGCACCCAGTTCCTCGGTCCGTTCGGCCACGCGCTGTTCAAGCGTGCGGTTCAGGTCGCGAAGATCCTTGGCGGCCTGGCGTTCCTGCGTGACATCGTCGAAGGAAATCACAAAGCCTTCGTCCGGCATCTCTTGCGCGAAAACGCTGAAAATCCGGTCATCCGCTCCGATCAGTTCAAAGGTGATCGGCGCGCGGTTCGACACGTCGTCCGCCCACTTCTGAAGCCACGCCCGCGAACCGCCCTGCGTGAATTTCATCTGGTCCCGCAGAAGGTCGAGAAGCCGGGAAAAACCAAGCCCGATGCGGGGGCCTGGCAGAGGCAGGCGGATCATTTCCTCTAGCCGGCGGTTCCAGCCGACAAGACAGGCGTCGCGGTCGAAAATGCAAACGCCCTGCGCCAGATGGTCGAGCGTTGCGCGCAACATTCGGGCCTGACTGTCGACAAGTTGCGCCCGTTCGCGGCGCTGTTCGCGCATGATCTCGGTCACATCCGTTTGCAGGATGACAGTTCCGCCTTCGTGGGTACGGTGTTCGCTGACCTGCATCCAGCGGTCTTCCGTCAACGTGATGTTGAAGACCACGCGCTGTTCGCGGTGGTTCTTCAACCGTCGCTTCGCCCATTGGGCGGGTGTCGTTTCGTGCGGATGCGCCAGGTTGTTGGACCGGCTAACCAGTTCTACGAAATCGACAAAAGCCATGCCGGGCACGACCTTCGGTAAGACGTCAGGCATGTCCTTGCAGAACCGGCTGTTCTTGAGAACGAGATTGTCGTCCACATCGAACAAGGCAAAGCCTTCATCGACGCTTTCGATGGCCTCGTTCAGGTTCGAGCGTGCCGTTTCGATTTCGCGGTTGGCTTCCGCCAGTTGAGCGTTGCTGTGGTTCAAAAGATCGAGCGCGTGCTCGAGATCCGCAGTACGCTGTCGGACTTCGGCATCGAGAAGGGCAGCGCGCTCGAACTGCGCATAGGCGTTGCTTCTGTCGTCGGGGGCTTGTTCGACCCGGCGCATCAGCGCCGAGCAGATGTTCAGAAGCTTGTCGCGCTGACGCTCGGGCGAATCGTCGGGATGGAGCAGGTCCGACAGATCGCTCAACTTTTCGCACCTCGCGGCGGGAAGAGCGCGACACCGGTCATCGTGTGATTCAGGTGCAGCGGACCGATCTGTTCGCCATAGGTGGAAAAGCCGACCACACCATGTTTTTTCAGAACCTGGCTGACCTTGTGCTGGGTCTGCGATTTCTGCGCTTCGATCCGGCGCAACACGCAATCGCAGGCAAGGATGCTGGGTGCACCGTGTCCGTTGACGAGGGAGGCAATCGTTTCGTCGAGATGCGCCGCCATGTCCTGCGGCTCGGCGACGGTAAGGACCATGCCTTCGTCGATGGCCGAGAAGAAGACGAGGTCACCGTCTTCGTTGACCCGTTGAATGGCGCGCACGTGGTAGTCGTCGCCAATCCGAACCGTTACCGGGTGGGCGGCGAAGACCAGTTCGTCGAGTTGCCCCGGATCCTTGCCCACGACGCGCGCGTATTCGGCGGCAGCCGGTTCATCGTTGATGCCTTTGACGACGCGCTGCGCCGGAAGCGCTTCAGTCACGACCATGCGGCGATCCGTGGGGTTCATGTGGTTGATCGAGAAAACCTTGGCTTCGCAATCCGTAGCGACATAGGTCAGGACTGCCGCGTTTTCATAGACTTCGCCGCCAACCGAGACGAAGGACCTTCGGAACCGCAGCCCGTCGCCTGCCGAACCGCCAAAGAGCGAGAACCCCGCGACACTTGGCGCGATGGCGTTGACCAGTTCGTCTTCGCGACGCGACAGGCCATCGACCATCAGGAAACTGAAGCCGTTTTCCTTGCCCTTGTTTGCAAAGCTGAGCGCGATGCGTTCCTGGATCAGCCGATCCACCACGGTGCTGAAGTCGGTTGTCGCAAGGTCTTCGATCAGGACGCTGCGCGCGGCAAAATGCTTGCGAGGCAGACCCACGGCGACGATGTGACCTTCGGCGTAGCCTTCGTGCCCGATCTCGCCCGCGCTGGTGCAGCCGACCACCGGGCACGCAAACGACTCGGTGAGCATCCACATCAGACGCGGAAAATCAGCCTCCGGGCTGACAAACACGAAGACATGCGCAAGGTCGATCCCTGCGAAGTGGTCAACGATCGTCTTGACGAAATCGCCTGCGGACAAGGCGACCTCGCACGTGACGAAGGCCCGAGCATCCCAGCCCCGAGACCGCTCAAGAACGGGCCGAAGCACATGTTTCATTTCGAAACATCCTCCCTGGCCGGGAGCGTAGCCTCAGATCTTGTCTTCGGGCAATATGGAATCGAAGGTTGCGTCCTTTGCGACCAGCACCGCTTGCGTGCGGTTCTGAACGCCAAGCTTGCGCATGATCGCCGTCACATGGGCCTTCACGGTGGCCTCGGCGATCGAGAGTTCATAGGCGATCTGCTTGTTCAAAAGCCCATCGCTCATGAATTCGAGGATGCGCGCCTGCTGCGGCGTCAGCGACGAAAGCGCTCTCAGGGCTTCCGACTGGCGGGTCGGCACCTCGGTCGGAACGAAATTGTCTGGGACATAGATGCGCCCCTGTTCCACGGACTCGACCGCGGCCTTGAAGACCGTGCGCGGAGAATGCTTGGGCACGTAACCCGACGCTCCGACCTTGAGTGCAGAGGTCACTATTCTGTTGTCGGTCAAGGAGCTTACGACAATGACCGGCGCTGGGGATACGAGGTTGACGATTCGCGTCAAACCATCGAGCCCGTTCGCATCCGGCAGGTTCAGGTCCAGAACGACAAGTGCAGGCGCGGTTTTCTCTGACAGAAGCGCCACTGCCTCGCCGATGCTGTTGGCGTTACGGATGGTGTCGAACTCGGAGATCGAGCGTAGCGTCAGTTCCAACGCGTCGCAAAACATTGGGTGGTCATCGACGATCAGGGCCCAGCCTTCGGCGGCGACATCGATGGATGTTGAACTGACTTCGGACACTTGCGTCATGGAAACAGGCTATCACTGCAACGGTTGGACGTATCTACGCCATAGGTCGCATACGAAAAACGGGCGCGCTTTTGAAGGCGCGCCCGAAAGGATCGACAGGGAGGTAAGTCGATCAGTTGGCCGAGGCCAACTGTTTTGGCAGACGGAACGTCCAGAGTGTGCCGCCTTGGTTGAGGTAGTTCACCTTCTTGGCAACTTCGCCGCCCCAGAGCGGAACAGCGCCGCCCCAACCCGAGATGATCGAGACATATTGCTCGTCATTCTGTTCCCAGGTGATGGGCTGACCGACGATGCCGGAGCCGGTCTGGAAGCTCCAGAGCTCTTCGCCGGTTTCGTCGTCAAGTGCGATGAACTTGCCCTCGGGCGTTCCGAAGAACACAAGGCCACCGGCTGTGGTCATGACACCCGACCAGAGCGGTGCGTCGTTCTTGTATTCCCAGACCCAGTCACCGGTGTCCGGATCGATCGCCTTCAGCGAGCCGATATGGTCGGAATAGTTCGGCTTGATGGTGAAGCCGGAGCCCAGATAGGCCGCGCCCTTCTTGTAGGTGATCGGCTCGTTCCAGATGTCCATGCCCCATTCGTTCGAAGGCACATAGAAGTTGCCGGTCTTCTGGCTGAACGCCATCGGCATCCAGTTCTTGCCGCCGAGGAAAGAGGGTGACGAGAAGACGACTTCGCCTTTCTGGCCATCGGCTGCATCCGCTGGGTTGCCCGGACGGTTTTCCTCGACCCAGATCGGACGTCCGTTTTCGTCGAGGCCGGACGACCACGAGATGTCTTTAACGAAGGGATATCCGCCGACAAATGCACCGTCTTCGCGGTTCAGGACGTAGAAATAGCCGTTCCGGTCGGCCGTGGCCCAGCGCTTGTTGCCGTCACGGTCGGTATAGGCAACGACTTCGTTGACGCCGTCATAGTCCCAGCCTTCACGCGGCGTAGTTTGGAAGTGCCACTTGATCTCGCCGTTTTCCGGGTCGATCCCGATCCGGCTGGCGGCATAGAGGTTGTCGCCCGAGCCATCGTCCTTGTCGCCCGCATCGCGCAGCCACGAGTTCCAGGGCGCCGGGTTGCCCGCGCCAAAGACCAGCGTGTCGGTTTCGATATCATAGGACCCGCCGAGCCAAGTGGCCCCGCCGCCGGTCTTCCACATATCGCCCGGCCAGGTGGCGTTGAGCGTGCCGGTCATGGTCGAGGGCTCGCCCTTGTAGGTGCCCATGTGACCTTCGATCACGGGGCGGTCCCAAACGAGTTCACCTGTTTCGGCATCGCGCGCCTGTACCGCGCCGACGATCCCGAATTCACCGCCCGAGTTGCCGGTGATGACGAGGCCGTTCACGATCAGAGGCGCAGCCGTGTAGCTGTAGCCCGCCTTGTAGTCCTCGATCTTCTTGCGCCAGACGACATCGCCGGTCTTGGCGTCAAGCGCCACGATCCGGGCATCGAGCGTGCCGAAATAGACCTTGTCGTTATAGATCGCAGCGCCCCGGTTGATGACGTCGCAGCAGGGAAGGATGCCTTCGGGCAGACGCGCGTCGTACTGCCAGAGTTCCTCGCCGGTCATTGCGTCGATTGCGTACATCCGGCTGTAGGAGCCGGTGATATACATCACGCCGTCATGGACGAGCGGCTGTGTTTCCTGACCGCGCTGCTTCTCGCCACCCAGCGAGAAAGCCCATGCCGGAACGAGGTTCTTGACGTTGTCCTTGTTCAGCGTGTCCAGCGGCGAATAGCGCTGGAGATGGCGGCCCATGCCGTTCGTCAGCACATCGCCGGTCGAGGCCTGGTCGCC
>JASJDQ010000262.1 GCA_030065075.1 Paracoccaceae bacterium
CAAAGCACAGGGTAAGCGAGGGCGCCCGCGAGAAAGAAGACGAAGGATTTCGTCCAGATGAACGGCAGGACGGCGCCGAGCGCCAGGACGACGAGGTAACCCACGGGAAGGCCGAGGTACTTCGGGGGTCGGGCGAGGCCGAGGAAGAGGGGAGAACGCTCAGCCATCCGACTACGCGAACCCGGCAACGATGGTCCCGGCCGAGAAGATCAGGACGATGCCGATGACGACTGAGGCGAACCAGCCCCAGTTGAGGCGGCCCATCATGCACATGAAACCGGTGCCGATGATGGCGAGCGTTGCGACCGCGATCCCGATCGGTCCCGTGAGTGCGGCTTCGACTGTTTCCAGCATGTCCTGGATCGGGGAGAGGTCCTGTGCCAGCGCTGGACATGCCGAGAGCAGCAGAAATCCTTGAACTGGTGGGAGGATGCTCAATGGTTTGATGCGGAGAATTCTGATCATGTCGGCAATGTCCTAGTTCAGCCCCAGCACGACCGCTGTGCGGCCAGGCGGCTCGGAATCTCTCCTGGTTGAAATGCTTGGCTGGTTCCCCGAGAGCCGCGCCCGAATGTTATGGATGCGGGCGATGTAAGTGCGGGTCTCGGCGTAGGGGGGCACGCCGCCGTATTCGGTGACGCGATGCGGACCGGCATTGTAGGCGGCAAGGGCGAGATCGATATCGCGGAACGTGTCGAGTTGAGCGAGGAGATAGCGGGCGGAGCCGTCGAGGTTTTGGGCAATGTCGCGCCGGTCGACGCCGAGCGCTCGTGCGGTTTCCGGCATCAACTGACCCAGCCCGAAGGCACCCTTCGGGCTCATCGCGGTGGGGCGATAGGCGCTCTCGGCCTCGATCAGCGCCCGGAATAGCGTATGCCAGTCATCCGGTTCGAAACCCACCCGTGCCAGCGCGCGATTCTGACCGTGCCGGACAGATGTCGCCCGGATGGCATCGAGAATATTCGGAAGGTTGGGATCGAAGGAGCTCGTGGAGATCGAAACGGCGCCATCTTCTTCGCGCCGATGATTGGTCCAGCCGTCAGTTGTTCTTACGCTTCCGTCCGCGCGAAACACCATCGCTTCCGCCCGAGGCGTCGAAGGCAATATTGTACTCGCGATCAAAACACAAAGCGCGACCGTCGCCGAACTCGTGATGGTGCTTGAAGAGGCCCGGCCAGATGTTGAAGAGCCGCGCTTCGGGTCCGTAGGGGCCGAAGCGTGTGGAGACCAGTACCGCTTCCGGCTCGCCTTCGCGCAGGTAGACGCATTGGTAGCGGGGCTTCCCATCGTCCGTGAACCCGACAAGCTCGTACCGACAGCGGAAGTCGACTCCCGATCCGATGAGGTCTTTTACCCCATCGATTGTAATCAAGATCTGGTCTCTTGCGATCGGCACCGGACTCCCCCACTGGGAGTCCTTCTACAATCGGCAGGAAAGCGCGCAAAGACACCGCTTGGCAATATGTAATATTGCGCATCATGTAATTTGAGCGAGAATATGCCCATTGTACCGGGAGGCGCCCATGAGAGTCCGAACGCTTATTGCTGCCAGTCTGGCTTCTCTGACGTTCTTCTCCGCGAAGCCGGCGCGCGCCTATGACATGGACTGCGCCATCATGCTCTGCATGGCGGGCGGGTTCCCATCGAGCGCGGTCTGCGCTGCCGCCTATGCCGAGATGATCCGTCGGATCACGCCCTGGCCAAGCCGACCGCCGTTCGGAATCTGTACTTTCGCGGCCGTGCCGGTCGCTCTCGGCGGTACGGGCGGGGAGGGGGAACTCGACATCTCGACGCCAGACTACGCCTGGCTCCGCAAAACCCGCGTGCTCTGGTGGCGAAGCCGTCACTGGGATAGCGGGCGTGACGACCAGGAATACTGGTCCTGGTCACTGCGCTCCTGCGATCACGAAAACCGCAACTGCCGGTATCTTAGCCGAGGCTTCAGTTCGACCTCACCTTGGCCTGATAGTTTCACCACCGAAAACGGGCAGGTCATCGCACCGCCCGACAGCGGGCGTTGGTGGTTCTTCAGTCGCGCGGTGATGGTCGAGTACGGCGACTATGAAGGCAATGTCGATCACTCGGGCTGGCAGCGTTACTGACCTCCCGGACCGCGCAGGTCGCGCTCGCTCTTGCAAATTAGCGCTTCCGCGAGCTCGGGATCTACAATCGTTCGGGTCCGTCTACCCGTATTCCAGACGTGCTCGAGCCACACTGTCCGCTCTTCTCCATTCACCCGCACATACCCCTCCCGCACGGGGAGGCCGTATGTCAGGCGATCAGACACGAACCGCTCTGGTCGCGGCAGGGATCGCGTCCGTCAGGACCTGGGCTTCAGAATCTCCGCAGGATCGACTTTCAGCGCCTCGGCGATCGCCTCGATCTTGTCGAGCGAGGCCGCGTACTTCGCGTTCTCGAGCTTTCCCATGTAGCCGCGGTTGATGCCGGCCCGATGCGCGAGGTCCTCCTGGCTCATCCCCTGGATACGCCGGAGTTCCTGTATGTTCAGACCAACTCGTTCTTGCAGTTTCATGGCCAAAGCTCGGCCACGATGTCGCGTATTTGGCCACGCGATGTACTAGACATTCGGCGATGAAGGAGTTGGTTTCTCTGAACGCTGTAACGCTTCGGTTCTCAAAATCGCTCGCCATCAGGTTGAGCATGATAGCATGGGCACGCGCCTTTGGGGTCAGGAGAGGTCAACTCAGGCGGGATATTGCTCAATTCCGAATTTTCAGAGCAGACATCGGCACAGGCCGCAGAGAATAGCGGGTTCGAACCCGAGGCAGACATTCAGGCTGCGAGCAACGAACGGCAGCTCTGAGCCCATACCGGAAGTGCTCTGTTGCAAATGTTCGCACATGCAGCAAGCAGACTAGCAATGGTCGTCAGCTGCGATGCAGCGAGAAAAGCGGCCGTTCATGCAAATCGCAGCGAGTTTTCGGTCGCCGGTGTCCGAGTCGCGGATAAACGCGACTGACGCAAGCGCAGCATCTCCGATCGTCATGATCCGAGCACTGCAACAAGCGCCTCGCTGCAGCGCAGCTCAAATCCCAGAAAGCGGTCGTTCCAGCCGCCTTGGACATGCCAAATTGGAATCGGTCGTTCGCTGCGGTGTCGCGTGATGGCTCACATGCGGACAAAGCTACCGTTGGCCGCGGCTGTTGCAACCGAACGCAAAGCGGACTTTTTGAAGTAGAACCGCGTTTTGCTCCGTCCCGAAAATCAGATGCCCGAGAGGTCCTCAGAGCCCCCACTTGGACTTCAGCGTCCGGATGGTGCCGTCGGCGGCCAGTTTAGCGAGCGATGCGTTGACTGCGGCAAGCAGGTCTGCGTCACCCTTGCGGACGGCGAGGTTGGAAGCTCCGACTACACTCGGCTGATAGGACTCCACCAGCCTCAAGTCGGGAAAGCCGCTCGAAAGTACGCGGGCCTGTATTGGCTTAAGCGTGAAGAACGCTTTGATTTCGCCTGACGCCACGGCCGAAAGGCCCGCTTGAATGTTGTCGTACGCTTTGAGGTCCGCAAATACGCCAGTCTTCTCAAGTGCGGCGTAGTAGGTGGTTCCCTTCGGAGCCCCGACCGGTTGGTCTTTCACCTCGGTCCAAGTTTTGTACGCTGTCGTGTCGGCCTTCAGGACCACCATGCCTTCGCCCGCTTCGTACCAAGACGGCGTGAAGTTCACTTGTGTCGCGCGCTCCGGCGTGTAGGACATCGCCGTACAGATCATGTCCGCCTCGCCGGCCGCAACCGCCGGCAGGAGGTCCGCAAATATCATACTCTTGAATTCGATTTCCCAACTATTGTCCCGTGCTATTGCCTCACACAGATCGATTACCATGCCCTCGCTGGGCCCGTCGCCTTGTCTGAAAGCAAAGGGCACTGACTTATCGGCATGAATGGCCTGAACCACCCGATGTTGGGCGCTGGCTGCGCTGCTTGAGACAAGGACCGTTACGGTCATCATGGCGAGGGAAATTAAATAGTTGATACATATCACATTCTTCATCGCATTTCCTTCTTCTCAGTGATTTCGCGTAAACAGGGGCTGCAAAGAAATGACGGTCCTGGAAATCCAGGGACTGCACTATTCGCGCGCCTTGTCGGTCAGACTGCCTAGGCGCACGTATTTGGCTCAGTCAGTTGCCGGGCCAGAGACCTGCTTCCTTGTAGTAGCGGATGGCGCCGGGGTGGTATTCGACCCCGACATAGTTCGTTGCCATCGTCGCCTTGCTGAAGGAGACATACTGCGGCTCGCCGGTGATGAGGAATGCGTCCTTGTTAGCCGCAAGCGCCTTCACTGTCTTATAGACGAGGTCGTCGTCAGTCTCCGAACTCGCAGCGAGTACAACGTCGTAGGACATGGTCCTGATTTCTTCGTGGACGCCTGGAAGCCGGGTATTGCGCAGACGTTCGAAGTCAGGTCGGCCCTCAAGTGGATTCGTGATGACAACGGAGGCATTGGGGAATGCCGCCTTCATCGAACCTACCGCCTCTGAAGCCTCAGGAATTTCCAGCATCTTCATTCGGGTATCAATGCGCGTCCCTCTTTCGGCACCCAGGGCTCTGTCGGCCTCAACCAGCGCCATATCGAATACGAAGGTCATCATTGCGTCGGCTCGGCCTTCCACGAACGCGGTTATACCCTCATCGGCGGTCTGAAGCTCGACCCCCACTATGTCCCTTTTGGCCAACCCACCGGCTGCGAGTAGTGCCGTAGTGCAGCGCTTGCGGTCGCCTGTTTTTCGTATCTGATCGGCACGCGCTTCCCTGCAAGACCGGCAATGCCGGGGATACCGGAATCGGTGCGTACGAACAGAGCGGGGCGAACATCGATCAGGCGGGCCACCGCCCTCAGGTTGGGAAGAGCCAAGCCCTCGAACTGCTCGGTCCCGCTGATCGCCGCCCGGAGCTCTTGGATGTTGCTCAGGCTGAAGGCGATCTCGCCCGCACTCGTGAGAGCGAGAGACTGCTTGACGCTGTCATTTGGCTGCGCCTGCATCTTGACGCCGCCCTTTTGCGTCATCGTGCTTGCGACGACATACCCGAGGTTGTTGGTCAGTGACCCGGACTCTCCGGTGCCAAGCACCGCCTGAGCACAGGCAATGCCAGCAAGCACTGAACCGAATGACGCGGCAACCAGTGTTCGGAATAGAGCCATTTTCTTCCCCTCAAAACGCCTTGCGCGATCTGCACCGCCTGCGGGCCACAATGACGATATGCCTTGAAACCGACGGTTCAGTGTGAGACTGCCGCAGTCTTCGAACTCGAAAATGGGCGAGCCGGCGCCTGCCTCGCAGGACACAGATAAGCTAGGCGGTCTCCCGCGTACCGGCATTGATTTTGGTCAATCGCTCTGGTCGGGCCAGGACTTTAGGATAATGGGTCAGACGTCTGCATTGGGCTCGAGGCCGACGTTCGGCGGCTGAACGTCAAACGGCTGTTCTGGGTCGCCGTATGTCCGAGACGCGGTCCATCTGTCTTAGAAGAGGCACGGATTGGCGTATCGCGAAGGTCCGCTTCCGGACCGTTAGTGAAGCTCTG
>JASJDQ010000263.1 GCA_030065075.1 Paracoccaceae bacterium
TGGCATTGATTATGCACAACGAAACCGGAATCTGCCCTTCATCGGCTGCGTCCGCTTCTTAGACGCGCCGGCCTCTGGGTGAGGCGATTCCGCCACAAGAAATCGGCAGTTTAAGGAATATTAACCCAACTTGCTGCACACCTTTCAATGACGCCCTAGTGTCCTAATGGGTGCGGGGCGATGGAAGGATGTACACCCCCCGTGCGCCCAATCGCCGTTATCTTCATGTTTTTCTTCCCAGCCGTCGCGCTGGCAGATGGACATGCCACGTCCGCCACCGCGGTGCCCATCGCTCAAAGCGGTGGCTTCAAGCTTGGCGGCGCCGCATCGCGCGCGGCACTTGTGCCCCTTCAGCCCGAACCGCCGGTACGTCGCGCGTTAAGGTTGCCCACGATCTCCATCAAGCCGGAGACAGGGGCTCAAAGCGCACTCGGTCCCGCAACTGTCTTTATGCGCGAAAGCCTCGATTTCGGCCGCGACGCGTTGCAGTTGGGCACCTTTCTCAGCCGTGGTCAGGCCCGTGCGGGCGTCAGCCTGACCTACACGGAAAGCACCAAGGAAGTCTCGCAATCGCAGATCTTCCTCGACTACGCCCTGACGGAACAGTTCAGCATTGGCGTCGCGGGCATTCTCGACAACGAATTGAACGAAGAAGAACCCGTGCGCCAGCTTGGATTGAACGCAGGCTACGCCACCGAAGGCGGTGCGTTTCTCAGGGGCGGCATCGCCAGCGCCGACGATTACGACCCGGTGTTTGGGCTGTCGATCGGGCTGAGGTTCTGAGGCCTAGCCATAGACGCTTTCTTTACCGAAGTGTTTGGTCAGCATGTAGTAAATCACGGCGCGGTATTTGTTGCGCTCTGATTTCCCATAGGTATCAATGGCCTTCTCGATTGCTGCCATCAGGTCGGGACTGTCCTTCAGCCCGAGTTTCTTGATCAGGAAGTTTTCCTTGACCGTCTCCAACTCGCTCTTTTGAGACGAGGCTACGGTCGAGGCGTCCGCGTTGTAGATCGACGGACCGCAGCCGATGGTCACCTTCGTCAGCAAATCCATGTCCGGCGTCATGCCGCACTTTTTGCGCAGATCATCGGCGTATGTCGCGATCAGTTCATCTCTCTTGCCCATGGCTTTCTCCCTGTTTGTTTGTGACCGAATACATCGGGCCGCGACCAACTGTCAGGGGGAAATCCGGGAAGAAGTGCTCACAGAAGAACCGCCGATCAGGTGCCCGCCAGTTGCCGCTCACGCGCCGCGCGCAAACGCGCAAAGTCGTCGCCCGCGTGATAAGACGACCGCGTCAGCGGCGTTGCCGACACCATAAGGAAGCCCTTGCCGAAGGCAGCCTTCTCGTAAGAGGCAAACTCCTCTGGCGTCACGAACCGGTCCACCCGGTGATGCTTCGGCGTGGGCTGCAGGTATTGCCCAATCGTCAGAAAATCGACGTCCGCCGCGCGCATGTCGTCCATCACCTGCATGACGCCCTGGCGATCCTCACCCAGCCCCACCATGATGCCGGACTTCGTGAAGATCGTCGGATCGATCTCCTTCACACGCTGCAAAATGCGCAAGCTGTGGAAATACCGCGCGCCGGGGCGCACTTCCGGGTAAAGGCCCGGCACGGTTTCAAGGTTGTGGTTGAAGACATCCGGGCGCGCCGCGACGACAACGTCCAGCGCCTCGGGCCCGCATTTCAGGAAATCGGGCGTCAGAACTTCGATGGTGGTATCGGGCGCGCGGTGACGGATTGCGCGGATGGTCTGGGCAAAGTGCTCGGCACCGCCGTCTTCGATATCGTCGCGGTCGACGCTGGTGATCACCACGTGGTTCAGGCCGAGCTTCTTGACCGCATCCGCCACGCGCCCCGGTTCGAACACGTCAAGCGCCTCAGGCTTACCTGTCGCGACATTGCAAAAGGTGCAGCCGCGGGTGCAAATCCCGCCCATAATCATCATCGTGGCGTGGCCCTGGCTCCAGCATTCGCCGACGTTCGGGCAACCCGCCTCTTCACAGACAGTGGCCAGGCGATGTGTGCGCATGATCTCGCGGGTCGCCTCGTAGCCTTCGCCACTTGGCGCACGCACGCGAATCCACTCGGGCTTCTTAGGCTGAGCGTTGTCGGGCCGATGTGCCTTTTCAGGGTGTCGCTGTTCGGGGATCTTCAAGTCGCGCACAGGTCCAGCCTCGTCTTTAACTGGCCTCAGACTTAGCGGAATGCGGTGAACATTTCCAGAAATAGCCGTCATGCGCCTGCGGCATAACGCACATGCCGCAGGGCCGCATTCGGATCACGAGACCTTGTCTTCAGCCGCGTCGACCTCTTCTTCGTGGACAACCTCGATCTTCACCTTGGCAACGAAAGCCGCAAGCGCCCCCAGAATAGCCAAAACGGGCGCGGCCAGAACCACGGCACCCCCGGCAATCGCGCCATACGTCAACGGGATCTCCAGCGCGATATCACCGTCCGGCTCCACGATCCGCACCCGCTTGACCTTGTTGTCCTCGGCAAGCTGCTTGATCCGGGCCACCAGTTCCTCGCCCCTGACCTCGATTTCCTCGATCCAGGTGCGCGTCTTCTCTGTCTTTTCGTCGGTCATTTGCTTTCCCTCTCGCACTATGACCGGTCAGATATATGACGCGCACCGCATGTTTTTGAGGGGTCAGCCGATCAGCGGCGACCAGTTGCCGTTTTCCTCGTCGTAGTGAACCTTCAACCGATGCAGCGCGATCCGCAACACGATCTTGCCGGACCGCGCCGACCAACCCATGCGACGCTCGACCGCCTCCATGCCTTCCAGGAAGCAACAACAGCGCAGAACCACATCCCCCAAACCCGGGCCAAGATCGCTGAGCGCGGTCATGACACGGTCGCGCGCCCGCTCGGACCCGCCACCCGAAGCCGCATCGGCCCCAAACATACCGCGTCCGCCGCCCGTCAGAAACTTGTCCCAGTTCTGCGCGATGCGTGGACCCATTTGCGCCAGCTCGAAATCCTCGCGCAGACGCTCGCCCGCCGCCACCAGATCGGGCGAAAGAAACGCCTTCCCGTCCTTGTCCTTCCGTCGCGCCAGCGCCGAAAGCGGGCTCTCGGTCGCATTGTACCGAATGCCGCGTTTCTTGTTGCCCGATGCGTCGCCTGCGCGTTCCGCCCAATCGCGATGCTGCTCGGAGTAAGGGTCGGCGGCTTCGCCCAGGCCCACCTTGATGGCCTCGTCTTCGGCCAGAAAGCGCTTCAACGCCATCCGGCCCGAGGCCGTGATGCGATACCGCGTGATCCGCCCCTCGCTACAGGGCGCGACCCAGTCGTTCAGTGCCATTGCCTCGGCGACGGGTCGGTCGAACACGGCCGTCCGCAAGGACTGACCGTCCCCCGTCTCACGGACGATCACGGCCTTGTCCATGTCGCGCGCAATAGCAAGGCACGCTCCGGTTTCGTTCAAACGCCGCAACAGCCGCGGCGCCACCTTCCTCAATTCGTCATCGTCCAAAAGTTGTGTATCAACGGCTTGCATGGCCTGCATGACTTCAGTTCCCCCAGAAGCAGATGCATCCGGCCGGGACGGCTCAAAGCGCTGTCCCAACCGACGCAGCGCCAGATCGATCAGTAGGTCGTCCCGGCGCGTCTCAAAACGGCGCACTTTCCGCAGGATGGTCGATGCATGACATCCCGCTTCGCGCGCCAGCGATCGGATTGAGCGGCCATCCTCGACATGCGCAAGATAGACAACAGCCCCCTTCGGCACCCAGTTCGGGACCTCTGCGGCGTTCTCTGTTTCTCGTCGTTGCGTCATGTCATGCGCCCCTCTCAGCCCACTTAGCATTATTCAACCTGTGATTGTAATTCTTACAAGTTGGTTAACGCACGGTGGTCTGACGCATCCTTTCCGAACTTTGTAAAAAAAGAAAATTTCCGGCGTACGTTAATCAGGCATCGTACGCAACACCCGCATAGGTTGCATACAGTGTTGGAAATCGTTAACCGAGGAGAGCCCCGATGTCCGACCCAATCGTGCAATTGAACGCCCTGTCACGCCCCCGCCTGCTGGTGCGCGCCGCCCGCATCGGCCTGGCCGACTTCAACCGCGACAAGAGCCTTCGCCGCCTGATGCCGGGCGAGACGCCGCCGCCTCCGGGACAGGCCTTCGACGTGCTTTATGATCGTGAACGCGTCATGGATATCGCGCGCCGCGAAGGCGGTGCGACCTATTCTGTCGCCCGTCACGTCGAGCTACTGGCCGCCCTGATCCACGAAGCCCGGCTGGCGAACTTGCGCATGGCGGCCTGAGCCGCCGTCAGGCAAAGGCGTCGGGCGCCGTTTCCTTGGTCTTGGTGACGTAGGCGTTCAGCGCCTCGTTCAAGCCAGCATCAAGCGCTGGCGCCTGATAGGCCGCCAGCAACTGCTCGACGCGCCTCGCCGCCAGCGTCTCGGTATCCGCACCGCCTTCCTCGGCCCAGGTCTCGAACGGCTTGTAATCCAGCAAATCAGTCCGCCAGAACGCCGACTTGAAATTGGCTTGTGTATGGGCGCAGCCCAGGTAATGGCCTCCCGGCCCCACCTCGCGGATCGCATCCATCGCCTGCCCGTTTTCCGAGACATCGACGCCCGCGGCCATCCGGTGCAGAATGCCAAGCTGATCGGCATCCATGACGAACTTCTCGAAACTCGACACCAACCCGCCTTCCAGCCAACCCGCCGCGTGCAGCATGAAGTTCACGCCCGACAAAAGCCCGATGTTCAGACTGTTCGCGGTTTCATAGGCCGCCTGCGCATCTGGCAGTTTCGATCCCGAGAACGCCCCCGCCGACCGGTACGGCAGCCCCAGGCGCCGCGCCAACTGCCCCATGCCAAGCGTCACCTGCGCTGCCTCCGGCGTGCCGAAGGTCGGCGCACCGGATCCCATGTCGATCGACGTCACAAACGCACCTGCCACCACGGGCGCACCCGGCCGGATCAGCTGCGAATAGGCAATGCCCGCCGTCACTTCTGCCACCACCTGCGTCAGCGTACCCGCCACGCTCACCGGCGCCATTGCGCCGCCGACGATAAAGGGCGAGACGATCGCGGCCTGATTGTTCGACGCATAGACCTCCAATGCCCCCATCATCGTCGCATCGAAGGTGAGCGGCGAGTTGATGTTGATGAGGCTCGTCATGACCGTGTTCTCGGCCACGAAGTCCTTACCAAACAGAATCTCGCACATCTCGACCGAATTCTGGGCCCTGATCGGCTCCGTCACCGATCCCATGAACGGCTTGTCGGAAAGCGTCATGTGCGCGCGCAGCATGTCCAGATGGCGCACGTTCACCGGCACATCGGTCGGCTCGCAAACCGTGCCACCCGAGTGATGCAGCCAGGGCGACATATAGGCGAGCTTTACGAAGGTCTCGAAGTCCGCCATCGTCGCATAGCGCCGTCCGCCCGCGACATCGCGCACGAAGGGCGGGCCATAGACGGGGGCCAGTACAAGGTTCTTCCCGCCGACCACCACCGAAC
>JASJDQ010000264.1 GCA_030065075.1 Paracoccaceae bacterium
GGTCGTAGAACTGCGCAAGGCCGGTGGCCGAGTTCAGAAGCGCGAAGCCCTCCTGGATGAACTTGTCATCCGAGATTTCAGCCTTTGCGTTGATCGGAAGCTGGCCGATGGTCTTGTTCCATTCGGTCTGCACATCCGGACGCGCCACGAAGGCCAGCCATTTCTTGGCGTCTTCGACGTTCTTGGCGTTCGTCGGGATGAAGAACGCGTCAGCCGGGGCTTCTTCGGCCAGTGGCACATTGGGGTCGATCGTCGGGAACGGCATGAAGTCGATCTGGTCTGCTGTCAGACCCGCGTTCTTGTAGCCGTCGACCGAGAAATTACCCATCACGTACATGGCTGCGTCACCGTTTGCGAACGGTGCGATGGCGTCCTGCCAGCTCATCGAGGCGTGGTTGTCGACCCAGCCACACTCGTTGATCAGGGTTTCCCAATTGTCCATCGTCGCGACGATGCGCGGATCGGTGTACTTGATCTCACCCGCGGTCAGAGCGTTGTGCACCTCGTACCCGTTGGTGCGCAGATTCAGATAGTCGAAGACGCCAGCGGCGGTCCAAAGAAACTTGGTGCCGATCGTGAACGGTGTCACACCGTTCTCCTTCATCTTCGCGCAACCGGCGAGCATGTCGTCCCAGGTGGCGAACTCTTCGAGGCCCAGAAGGTCGAAGATGTCCTTCCGGTAATAGATGCCCCACTGGTAGTACGTATAGGGCACGCCCCAAATCTTGCCGTCGCGCGACATGGTCGCCTTGATCGCGGCGAGATCTTCGTTGAATCCGTTATCGGCCCAAACATCGTCAACCGGCTGGAACAAACCCGCATCCACGAATGGCGCCATGCGGTTGCCAGGATACCACGACGTCACGTCGGGTGCGTCAGCAGTGAGGAAGTTCCGGATTGCAGTCTTGTGTGCCTCGCGGTCGTTGTTGTTCGCGATGACGTTGATGTCCGGGTTCTCGGATTTGAACTTTTCGATGGCAGCCTCGAACGCAGCTTTCGGGCCCGGGTTCAGGTCGTCAAAGTTGATGACGAGATCGCGCGCCAGCGCCGTGGACGCCATCAGCGCGGTGGTCGCGGCAGCGACAACCGACAATTTTAATGTGCGGAACATGGTTTCCTCCCTGAGTTCCTCTGTCATGGTTTCAGTATTTGAAACTGAATACCAAATATTGAAAATGGTGAACGCATCCGCTATGGAAGTCAACACTCTCGTTCGCGAAGCGTAACGAGTTAGGGAGGGAGAACAACCGGTGAATGCAACTGGGCCAACATCAGGCACAGCAGATGGCACGGTCGGCAAGGCACTCGAGGTGCTGGACGCCGTTGCGGCCTTTGAAAGACCGGTCAAATTCACTGAATTGCTGGAGCAGTCCAGCTATCCGAAGGCCACGCTTTACCGGCTTTTGCAGACACTGACGAACCAGCATCTTCTGGCCCACGATCCGGAAACGGGCAGCTACTCGCTGGGACTGCGATTGATTCGCCTCGCCCATACCGCTTGGGAGCATGCCTCGCTGGCGCCGATCGCCCGGCCGTTCGTCAAGGAACTGGCGGCCGAAGCGGGCGAAAGCGTGCATCTGGCGCAGATGGACAACGGCCAGGTGATCTTTGTCGAGAAGTTGAAAGCGACGGACCGGTTCGAAACACTTGCCCAGGTCGGCAAGGTCGCGCCCGCCTATTGCACGGGCGTCGGCAAGGCGATGCTGGCGTTTATCGCGCCCAAGCGGCTGGATGTGGTCCTGCAGCAGCAATCCTTCTTTCCCTACACACCCGCCACCCATCGCTCGGCAGACAGTCTTTTGAGCGAACTGCCGGAGATCCGGCGGAACGGCATCGCTTTCGACCGCGAAGAACACGAAGAGGGCATCGTTTCCATCGCCGCGCCGATCTTCATTTCGAACGGTCGGGTGATCGGTGCGCTATCTGTGGCGACCTCAACCTCGCGACACAAGCTGGACGAGTTGACAGAATTTCGCGACAGCTTGCTGACAACTGCAGAGCGGATCGGGGCCGAAGCCTCGTCCTGGCATTTTCCCGGATAACGAAGAGAAGGATCGACACCATGTCTGGCGTAACGCTTCAAACGGTGATCAAACGCTATGGCGATGTGCAGGTGATCCACGGGGTCGACCTGACTATCGAGGACGGAGAATTCTGCGTCTTTGTCGGTCCATCTGGATGCGGGAAGTCGACGCTCCTTCGGATGATCGCAGGGCTTGAAGAAACGAGCGACGGGCAGATCGATATCGGCGCGCGCGAAGTGACCCATATGGACCCTGCCGAGCGCGGTGTGGCGATGGTGTTCCAGACCTATGCGCTTTATCCGCACATGTCTGTGGAAGAAAACATGGGCTTCGGCCTGAAGATGAACGGCCATCCGAAGGATGAGATCGAGCGGAAAGTGTCCGAGGCCAGCAAGGTGCTGAAACTGGACGAGTACCTGAAGCGCAAACCGGCAGCCCTTTCAGGCGGTCAGCGTCAGCGCGTGGCCATCGGGCGCGCGATCGTGCGGGGCCCTGAAGTGTTTCTCTTTGACGAGCCGCTTTCCAACCTCGACGCCGAACTGCGGGTCGACATGCGGGTCGAGATTGCGCGGCTGCACAAAGAACTGGGCACGACGATGATCTATGTGACCCACGACCAGGTCGAAGCGATGACACTGGCGGACAAGATCGTGGTCTTGCGGGCCGGCATCATCGAACAAGTGGGCGCACCAATGGAGTTGTACCGCGACCCGGAAAACAAGTTCGTGGCAGGTTTCATCGGTTCGCCGTCGATGAATTTCCTGCGGGGCGAGGTCACCGAGAGCGGCGTGGCCGTCCCCGGCCTGGGAGGCGATGTGATTGCGACGTCCGTCAACTTGCCCTCGGCTGGAAGCGAGGTGACTGTCGGCATTCGGCCGCAGGATGCAACGCTTGCAGCGGCACCATCCCCTTTGACCGTAGATATCACCGAACAATTGGGCGGCGTTGCCTATGAATACCTGTCGACGCCGACGGGTGAGCCCCTGGTTATCGAGAGCAAGGGCGACGACGCCATTGAAGCAGGAACTGAAGTGAAGGTGCACTACGACACTGATCGCGTCATGTTTTTTGACGCGCAATCAGACGCACGCCTGCGATAAGGCGGGGTGACGGCGCAGCCCCCGGGCTTTGCCCCCTCTTGGCCTTTCGGCCAGAATGAAAGAGCTACGACGGCCTCTTAGGCGTTCCAAGGCTGGCGCGCAGGCACATTTGCGCCTCGAGTATGCGGTTTTCCGCCCGGCCGGTTTCCACCAGCGACACGACCGCGCGCGCTGCCGCCTCGCCCATGTCGCGATGGGGGACGCGAACAGTTGCAAGTGCCGGACGGACGATCCGCGCAAGGGCAATGTCATCGAAGCCGGTGATCGAAATGTCGGCGGGCACGTCTAGCCCAATGATACGGGCGCCTTCGAGCGCGCCAGCGGCGAGGACGTCGTTTCCGCAGACGACAAGAGTTGTCTCTGGCTTGTCTCTCAGGACCTGTTGGAGCGCCTCTCCCCCTCCTTCCAGATCGTACGGGGTCTCGACCATTGCCTCGAGTTCCAGCCCCCGCTCCTTAAGGGCTGCGAGGACACCGGCATGACGTTCACGGGCGCGGTCGTTGCCTTGCAGCGGCGCGGAAATCATGGCGACACGTCTGTGACCGAGCTCCAATGCATGGGTAACTAGGGCACGCATGGCGGCGCGATTGTCGAACCCGACGGAACATCCGGGTTGTGTCGTGTCATGTGCCCACGCGATGACGGACGGCACGTTTTGGGCTTCGAGGAACGCAGCAATCGCTGGAGCGCGATCGTATCCGACGAGCAGCAGGCCTTCGGCTCCGCGCGCCACGAGGGTGCGGATCTGATCCTCTTCCACCTTCGGATCGTAGCCGGAACTGGCGATCAAGAGCGTGTAGCCTCCACCCTGCAATACATCCTGAAACGCCTGCAGACCTTCGGCGAAGATTGCGTTTTCCATCGTCGGGATAACAGCACCGATGGTGCGCGTCCGCTTTTCGGCCAGCGCACGAGCGCTGAAGTTCGGGGCATAGCCAAGGTCGCGGACGGCCTCCATCACGCGGAGCCGCGTCCGTTCGACCACCTTTTCCGGTGCATTCAGGCACCGCGAAACGGTGGCGGTCGAGACGCCAGCGCGGGCGGCGACATCTTCCAAAGTTGGTGTCTTCATAGCGCTTGTACTATGCGATGTAAGCGCTTACAAGGCAAGCACTGCGAGAGGAATCAACAGACATGCCCGAGTATTTGAAGAAGGCCGCTTTGACGTCGAAATCGGACGCCTCTGACGTTCGCGCGACAGTGATGGGGATCCTTGAGGACATCGAGGCGCGGGGCGACGCGGCAGCAATGGAATATGCAGCGAAGTTCGACGGGTATTCGGGAAATATCCTGCTGACGGCCGAGGATATCGAAGCCGCTACGGCGGCGGTCCCCGCCCGCCTGAAGGACGACATCCGGTTCGCGGCCGACAATGTGCGGCGGTTCGCGGAAGCGCAGAAGGCAACTTTGACCGATACGACTTTGGAGGTCGTCCCGGGGCTGACGGCCGGGCAGAAGATCATCCCCGTCCACGCCGCCGGCGCCTACGTGCCGGGTGGGCGCTATAGCCACGTGGCAAGCGCGATCATGACGGTGACCACCGCCAAGGTAGCCGGTGTCGGGCATGTAACGGCCTGTTCGCCGCCTCGCCCTGATGTCGGCATCGCACCCGCGATCGTCTATGCCGCGCATGTCTGTGGCGCCGACACCATTCTGGCGATGGGCGGCGTACAGGGTGTTGCAGCCATGGCTTACGGGCTCTTCGGATTGCCCAAGGCGAACATCCTCGTCGGCCCCGGCAACCAGTTCGTGGCCGAGGCCAAGCGCATCCTCTTCGGTCAGGTCGGCATCGACATGATCGCCGGACCGACCGATAGCCTGATCCTGGCGGACGCCACGGCGGATGCCGAGATTGTGGCCGCGGACCTGGTCGGACAGGCCGAGCATGGCTACAACTCTCCGGTCTGGCTTGTCACAGACGACCGCGACCTGGCCGAACGCGTGATGGCCCTGGTGCCCGGCCTGATCGACGATCTGCCGGAGGTAAACCGCGAGAACGCGACGGCGGCTTGGCGCGACTATGCCGAGGTAATCCTCTGCGCTGACCGGGAAGAGATGGCGGCAACGTCGGACCGATATGCTCCCGAGCATCTGACCGTTCAGGCCGAGGACCTCGATTGGTGGCTGTCGCGCTTGACCAGTTACGGCTCGCTCTTCCTTGGCGAAGAAACAACGGTTGCCTTCGGGGACAAGGCCTCGGGCACGAACCATGTGCTGCCGACCAGCGGCGCGGCCAGCTACACAGGTGGGCCATCACGCGTTCGGCCAGGTCGCGGTCGTCTGTGACAAGCCAGACCGGAGAGTTGTAGCCATGCTCGGCCTGTCC
>JASJDQ010000040.1 GCA_030065075.1 Paracoccaceae bacterium
GATGCGAAATTCCAGGCGTGGCTGGCGCAATAATCTATCGTGTCGGGCGGGGGCTTCCCCGCCCGCCATTTAAAGAAGGACTGCCGCCCATGCCCAAGGGATACATCATTTGCCATATCACGGTGACGGACCCGGAGGGGTATCCGGAATATGTGCGGCGTGACACGCCCATTCTGGAAAGCCACGGCGCGCGATTCGTGGTGCGCGGCGGCCAATCCGAAGTCAAGGAAGGCGCAGCGGGGGACCGCCATGTCGTCATCGAATTCCCAAGCTATGAAGCGGCACTCGCGGCCTACAACGACCCCGAGTATCAAGAGGTCGCCGAAATCCGCCGCCGGTGTGCGGAAAGCACGATCATTGTGGTTGAGGGCTACGACGCATGAGTGTCGACGGCCCGGTCCTTGCAGCTGACGGCACGCCGCTGAAGCGAAGCCTTGCGAAAGCGCTCCGGCGCGAGAAGTTTCGGGCTTTCATGCTGGTTGCGCCCCTGCTGGTGTTTATCCTGATCACCTTTGTGGCGCCGATTGCCGACATGCTTTTCCGCTCGGTCGAAAACAGTATCGTTCGCGATACCATCCCGCGCACCGTTCAGGCGCTGCGTACCTGGGATCCGGAGGCAAGCGAGTTGCCCCCCGAGGCCACTTTTTCGGCCTTTTACACCGATATGGTCTTTGCCGAGGAACGCAAACAGCACACGCGGCTTGGCACACGTCTCAATTATGAAAAAACAGGCATTTCATCGCTTTTCCGCAAGTCGGGACGGCGCGTGGGCCGGTTCGACACTGATGAATACGCCAAAGCCTTTGCGGACCTGAACGCGGCGTGGGAAGACACCGCAACTTTCGAAGGTTTGGTCGGCAATGCGGCTTTGCCCGAGACAGCGTCGGCCTATGCCACGTGGCGCGCCGTGATCCTGGAAGATGATAAGGATCCCGCCAGCGAAGCGCCGTGGGATGTGGTTTACAACGCGCTTTACCGGGACCTGATGCAGGCCCAATCGGTGGAGCTCACCGACGCAATGCTGGCCGAGGCACAGGCGGCTGTCGCCACTTGGGAGCCGGTTTCGATCAGCGAGGCCTTGATCGATGTCGATGAAGACTGGGCCGACCCCGAGGTCTGGAAGACCATCCAGACCTATGCGGCGAGTTACACGCCGGGATACTTCCTGAATTCGGCCGACCTGCAACTGACGCCCGATGGGATCGAATCCCGGCCCGAGAACGAGCGGATCTACATCACGCTTTTTCAGCGGACGCTTTTCATGTCGCTGGTGATTACTTTTTCGACCATCCTGTTGGGCTATCCGGTGGCCTGGCTTCTGGCGAACCTGCCGGCGCGTCATGCGAATGTGCTGCTGATCCTGGTACTGCTGCCGTTCTGGACTTCGCTTCTGGTGCGGACGAGTTCGTGGAAGGTGCTGTTGCAACAACAAGGCGTCATCAACGATTTGCTGGTCTGGATCGGCTTGATCGACGATGCCGGGCGGCTGGTGATGATCAACAACCAGACGGGCACGATCATCGCGATGACGCACATCTTGCTGCCCTTCATGATCCTGCCCTTGTATTCGGTGATGAAGACCATTCCACCGAGCTACTTGCGCGCGGCGAAGTCACTGGGGGCGACCAACTGGACGGCGTTCTGGCGAGTCTATTTCCCGAATTCCGTGCCGGGGATCGGGGCGGGCAGCATCCTCGTCTTCATTCTGGCCATCGGGTATTACATCACGCCCGAACTGGTCGGCGGCACGCAGGGTGTCTTCATTTCGAACCGGATTGCGTACCATATCTCGTCATCACTCAATTGGGGGCTGGCAGCCGCGCTGGGCACGGTTCTTTTGGCGGCGGTGCTGCTCTTGTATTACGCCTATGACAAGGTCGTGGGAATCGACAACGTGAAGCTGGGGGGCTGAGAATGGCTGTGACTACAAATGGGGGCCAGCCCCCGTCGCCCGTGCCTGGCGACTCCCCCGCGATATTTTCGCCAAGAATAAAGCCGTTAACCTTAATGAGCGTTAACGTTGAGATAGGCGAGGGCAGAGTATGAGCGGTTTGCCTCCATATGCGACGACCGGGCAGCGCATCTGGTACTATACGTTCCGGGTGATTTGCGGGCTGATCTTCTTCTTTCTGATTGCACCGATCCTTGTGATCATTCCCTTGAGCTTCAATGCCGAGGACTTTTTCACCTTCACGCCAGCGATGCTGTCGCTAGACCCGGATGGCTATTCGCTGAAGCACTATCGGGACTTTTTCACGAACCGCGATTGGCAGCAGAGCTTGTGGAATTCGGTGACCATTGCCCCGATGGCGACGCTCTTGTCGGTGGGGTTCGGGACGCTGGCCGCCATCGGCCTCAGCCAGCCGCATGTGCCGTTTCGTCGGGCGATCATGGCGATCCTGATTTCGCCCATGATCGTGCCACTAATCATTTCGGCGGCGGGCATGTTCTTCTTCTATTCGCGAGTCGGTTTGCAGGGCACCTACTGGGGCGTTGTGCTGGCGCATGCAGCCCTTGGCATCCCCTTCGTCATCATCACGGTAACGGCGACGCTGGTGGGCTTCGATCGCAGCCTGACGCGGGCGTCTGCCAGTCTTGGCGCCGATCCGGTCACGACGTTTTTCAAGGTACAGATGCCCTTGATCTTGCCCGGCGTGATCTCGGGCGGGCTCTTCGCCTTTATCACATCATTTGATGAAGTGGTGGTCGTACTCTTCGTGGGATCTGCCGGTCAGAAGACGCTGCCCTGGCAGATGTTCACCGGGCTACGCGAGCAGATCAGTCCGACGATCCTGGCCGTGGCGACCATCCTGGTGGCCATATCCATTGTGCTTTTGGCCACGATCGAGATCCTGCGCCGCCGGTCGGAACGGTTGCGTGGCATGAGCCCCAGCTAACTTCGAATACACACGCATAGATTGTATCTATGTTAACGACTTGTTAGCTTAAGTTGTTCTAATTTTTATCGTAGTTTAAGTAGTGGGCTTGGTGAGAGACGGAGCGAGAATGAACGACGACATCTTTTTTGGCGGCAAGACGGTGTTGCTTGTCGAAGACGAGGCTTTTGCGGCCAAGAGGATTTCCAAACAACTGATGGCTCTCGGGATTCACGATGTGCTGTTCGCGGCATCGCTGGAAGAAGCGCGGGAAAACTTGGACGCCGAGGCGATCGATATCGCGCTTTTGGACGTGAACCTGCGCAAGGGCGAGACGACGATCGAACTTGGGTGGTCGCTGTCGGCGGAGAATGTGCCAGTTGTCTTCTTCTCGGGCTTTAACGCGCAGGAAATGGCACATGCGACGCGCGGGTACGAGTTCATGGAGAAGCCTGTCAGCCTGCCCCGTCTGAAGGCTGCCATGTTGCGGGCTATGCTGAGGGCACCCTCGCTTGCCCCCACTATGGCGCGCACAAAAATGGCGGGCCAAGAGGCCCGCCAGTCAGGATGATGCCAACAGGGAGGACGTTGGCAATCGGTAGATCGTAAGCTTACTTCGCGGTTGCCTTCTTGGCGGCAGCGGTCAGCTCGTCGGTGGCTTTCTTGACGGCTTTGGTGGCGTCTTCGCCCATGTCCTTGCCAGCAGCCAGCATCAGTTCGACGGTTTCCATCTGAACCTTCTTGGCGACCTCAGCGAAGGCAGCCATCGATTCAGCGCTCATTTCGGCTTGCGAAGATGCGAAGTCCGTCATGGCTTTGGTGTAGTCGGTCGGGTCTTCTTTGGCATTGGTGACAACGCCCAGCTTGCCGATCGTTGCCTTCGTCCAGCCAGCCGAGATCTCGGTCGACTTTTCGGCGGCGTCGAGCGCAACCTTCGAAAGCTTGTCAGCGAAAGAAGCCTGCGTCTTGAACGCTTCGGTCATTGCCGATGTGTCCACAGGGAATGCGCCCATCATTTCTTTCATCATCTTCGTGTAATCATTTTGTTTAGCGGCCATGGTTCTCTCTCCAATAGTGCGGCGGGAACCGACCCGTCGCTTTGCAACTGCAGAATATATACATGCTGCGACGCAGCAATACAAGACTTTTTGCTGCAGTGCAGCAAAAAATAATTTCTATATAATTCAGGTATTTAGGCAGATTTTGGCGTTTCGACGACATAGGTGCCAGGTGCATCGGCCAAAATCGGGAACCCCTTGGCCTTGCCCGGCCTCCGGGCCGCGACGTGCTTGCCGGACCGTGATCTGAGCCATTTTTCCCAGGTCGGCCACCATGAGCCTTCGTGGTACTCAGCTCCGTCCTTCCAATCGTCCGGTGCATCCGACCAATCCTCGTTGGTATAGTGCCCGTACTTGTTTTTGCTGGGCGGATTGACGATGCCGGCAATATGGCCGGATTCGGAAAGGATAAAGGTCTTGGACCGGCTGCCCATCTGCCGGACGCCGGTGTAGCTCGTCTTCCAGGCTGCGATGTGGTCGGTCTCGCAGGCGATGGCGCAGAGAGGCACCTTCACGTCCTTGATCTGCACCGTCTCGCCCAGCACTTCGAAGCCTTCGCGCGCAAATGCGTTTTGCTGACAAAGGCCGCGCAGGTATTCCATCAGCATGCAGGCCGGCAGGTTGGTGCCATCGCCGTTCCAATAGAGAAGATCGAAGGCGGGAGGCGCTTCGCCCATCATGTAGCTGCGGATAGCGGGACCATAGATTAGATCGTTTGAGCGCAAGAAGCTGAACGTCCGGCTCATGATGAAACTTTCCAGAATGCCGTCCTGTTTGACCTGTTCTTCGATGGCATCGACGAAGTCGTTCGACAGGAAGACACCCACTTCGCCCTGATCCTCGAAGTCGGTCAGCGTTGTGAAGAAGGTGGCCGACTTTATGGATTTGTCACCGCGCTTGTTCAGCAGGGCGAGCGTGAGCGACAGGGTCGTTCCGGCGATGCAATAGCCGATGGCATTGACCTGCGGTTCGCCTGTGATCTTCTTCACGCTGTCGAGCGCGGTCAGATACCCGGTTTCGATATAGTCATCCATGCTGAATTCCGAGTAACTCGCGTCGGGGTTTTTCCAGCTTACGACAAAGAGTGTGTAGCCCTGATCGACGATCCACTGGATCAGGCTGTTCTTGGGTTTCAGATCAAGGATGTAGAACTTGTTGATCCAAGGCGGGAAGAGAAGGATAGGTGTCTTGTAAACCGTCTCCGTCGTCGGCGCATACTGGATCAGTTCCATAATTTCGTTCCGGAACACGACCGAGCCTTTGGTTGTGCCCAGGTTTTCGCCAATCTGGAAGGCATCCTTGTCGGCGAGAGTGACCAGCAACTCGCCCTCGGAAGACTCGAAATCGCGCACGAGGTTTTCAAGCCCGTCGACCAGCGATTGTCCATTCGTTTCGACGGCGCGTGTCAGTGCCTCGGGGTTGGTGCCCAAGAAATTCGTCGGACTCATCAGGTCGATGATCTGCTGCGAAAAGTACCGGACACGTTTTTTGTCGGTGTCCTCAAGGTCGTCGAGTTGCTCGACTGCGCTGCGCACCGCATCGGCAGAGAAGAGATACTGCTGCTTGATGAAGTTGAAATACGGGTGTTCGTCCCAGAGCGGGTTAGAGAACCTTCGATCCTTAGGGCCGGTGTCATCGGGGGGATCGAGCTTGCCTTGCATCAGGTTTTGTTGCGCATCGACGTAATGCTTGAGCGCTTTGCCCCAGTAGCCGACCTGCCTTTCGAGAATCTTGGAAGGGTTCGAAAAGGCTTCGTTAAAATAAGCGGCCGCGGCCTTCATATAAAGGTCATGACCGGGGGCCTGAAGACCAGGATGGATGGACTTTTTCTGCGAAACTGCCGAGACAAACCGTTGCGATAACTCCTCAATCTTGGCGAGGTTTTCATTCAGAACCTCAAGATTCTGGGCGTTTTCGGTTTCTTCAGTTGTCATGGAGTAACATCCATTCTACGTTTTGCAGGTGCAGCATTTATCGCCTTAACGATGTCTGCACAAAGTATCAAAGCGACGTTTTGGCATCCAGCCACCCGGGTCGTAGGAGTTCGTGATATGCGGTACATGATAACGTACGACCTTATGGAAACGGTCCGGAACACGAACCAGTGGATGGGGGCAACGGCGCTTTCCATGGCATCTTACCCCATTTGGGGCATCGTGCCGAATCCCGCTTTCCGGCTGATGGCGGCCTGGGGCGAGGTGACCGAACGCAGTTTTGCGCGCATGGTCGCGAAGCCCGATTGGGGGATTGATACGATTGTCGCCGCTGACGGGCGCGACCATGTGGTGTCGGTCGAGACCGAGATCGCCCGTCCGTTTGGAGACCTGATCCGGTTCAAGGTCCAGGGGCGCCCGTACAAGCATCGGAAGATCCTTCTGGTCGCGCCGATGTCGGGCCACTATGCGACGCTTCTTCGGTCCACGGTGCAAAGCCTTTTGCCCGATGCGGAGGTTTGGGTCACCGACTGGCACAACGCCCGGGACATTCCCGTGAGTGTGGGTAAGTTTGATGTCGAGGATTACACGCTTTATCTGGCCGAGTTCATGCAGCAGCTTGGCCCGGACATAAACGTGATCGCCGTCTGTCAGCCTGCGCCGCTGGCGCTTGCGGCTACGGCGCTGTTGGCGCAGGAAGACCCCAAGGCACAGCCACGAACATTGACGCTTATCGGTGGCCCGATCGATCCCGATGCGGCGCGGACGGATGTGACCGACTTCGGGCGTCGCGTCACGATGGGCCAGTTGGAGCAATTCATCATCCAGCGCGTCGGCTTCAAATACGCGGGCGTCGGGCGGATGGTCTATCCGGGTCTTCTGCAGTTGGCGTCGTTCATGTCGATGAACGGCGAAACGCACAGCAAGGCCTTCAGTGAACAGGTGATGCGGGTCGCCAAGGGCGAAGCCGGGGACCACGACAAGCACAACAAGTTCTATGACGAATATCTCGCCGTCATGGACATGCCGGCAGAGTTCTATCTTTCGACGGTCGAGCGCATATTCAAGGAACGCGATATCGCCCGCAATGAATTCACGGTTGGCGATCGCAAGGTCGACATTTCCGCGATCTCGGATGTCGCTGTGAAAGTCGTCGAGGGTGAGCGGGACGATATCTCGGCGCCAGGGCAGTGCCTGGCGGCACTCGATCTGTTGACCGGGCTGCCGGAAGAGAAGAAGGCCAGCCATTTGGAGCCCGGCGCGGGCCACTATGGCATCTTCGCGGGCAAGAGCTGGCGGAACAACATTCGCCCGCTGGTTCTGGATTTCATCGATCAGAACAAGCCGCGGCGTGCGCGCAAGCGCAAGACGGCCTGAGCGTTACGTCCAGTTGACCTCGGCGCCGCCCGGAAGCGCGGCGCGCGCGCGCAGAGGCAAATCATAGGTGTAATTCGCCGTGTCGCAGAACGCGGCGATCCAGGCGTCATCCATCAGCAGGAAATCCAAGACCGAAGCCAGGAAGTCGGGATCGCGGGCGCGTTGCCTGAGATCGCCTTCTCCGGCACCGCTGGAGCCAAGAAAAACAGGCAGGAGATCGTCATTGCCAACGAGCCATGACAGGGCCTCGATTGCCAGAACCTCGGCGGAATGTTGCGACAGTGGTGTCATGATGGCCCCGCTAAAGAGTTTGTTAAGAGTTATGCGGAAAGACTGAACGGCACAGCAAGACTTTTAGACGAATTGCGCCAAGATGCCGAAAACTGTCCTTGTCATAGACCCCGTGCCGGTGAATCGCATCCGCCTTGCGGCCATGCTGGAGGCTGCGCACTATGCGGTGTCGACGGCCTCGGACGCAAGTGAAAGCCTGCGCGGCGGTCGTGACTTCGACCTTGTAGTAATCGGGTTGCTTATCGAACAGGCCCCGAGCTTCGTTCAGAACGCCATCACACAGACCGGGCTGAAGGATGTGCCGGTTCTGTGTCTCGATTCCGATCCGTCCCCGCTGCGTCGGCTTTTGGCGATGAAGGCGGGCGCGCGCGATGTGCTCTCGCGGTCTGCGCCGGACGGCCTGATCCTCGCGCGTCTGCGCGGACTTTTGCGCGATGGCGAAGCCGAGCGAGAATGCGACCGGCGTCGCATGACTGCGGCCAGCTTCGGGTTCGCCGAAGCCGCGACGGGCTTCGATGCGCAGTGCCGCATTGCCTGCGTGGGATTGCCGGAAGAAACCTCTGCCATGCTTCAGGCATCGCTGCCGCACAAGGTAGACGTGCTGGAAATCGATGACGTCCTGCGAGACGGTGCCGGTATGCCTGTGCCTGATGCCTATGTTCTTGCCAGCGAGGGTGACGGCGTGGACCTGAACAACCTGCTGCCGGAAATCAGGGATCGAAGCCATTCTCGCCACGCCCCGGTCCTGGTGTTGCACGCGCCGGAACGGCCCGACATTGCGACCCATGCGCTGGCCCTTGGCGCAAACGATATCGCGGTGGATGTGGCCAGTGGAGAGGAGCTGGATCTGCGGATCAATGCGATGTTGCGCCTCAAGCGCCTGCGCGATGTTTTGCGCCGATCCGACGAACAAAGCTATCGGATGGCCGCGACCGATCCGCTGACGGGGCTCTACAACCGGCGCTACGCCGAGGCATATCTGGGCGATCTGTTCTTCCGGGCGGCGGAACACCAAGCCGATTTTGCCCTGATCATTCTTGACCTGGACCACTTCAAGTCGATCAATGACCGATACGGCCATACCACTGGCGATGCCGTTCTGCAGGAAGTCGCGTACCGCTTGCGGGATAACCTTCGGGCCTGCGACCTCGTCTCGCGACACGGTGGCGAGGAGTTTCTGATCATTCTTCCCGAAACAGATCAGGCGGTCGCCACACACACGGCCGAGCGGTTGAGGAAGGCCATTGGCGCGCGGCCCGTACGGATCGGCGACGATCTGGATGTGCCTGTCACGGCCAGCCTGGGTGTTGCCATCGGGCGCGTCGATGCCGTGGGGTCACGGCGGAGGACGGGCACAACGGATGTCGAAGAGATGGCAGCCGGTGTGTCGATTGCAGAGGTCTTCGATACGGCCGACGCAGCGCTCTACCGGGCCAAGATGAACGGTCGCAACCGGGTCGAGCTTAGCGGCGCCGAAACCCTTTGAGCTTCTCTTCAAGCCTGTCCGCGTAGGCCGCACGCTGTTCCTGCGTCATCGCTTCGAGCCGGTCCAGCAATAGGCCTTCGCCCAGGTCCTGACGGCGGCTCGCGGCCTGACGCTGTTCGATCAGCAGGCGTTCGGCGTCCTCGCGGCTGAAATCTTCGGCGCGCAAAAGCGTTAAAAAACTCTGGAACCTTTCGCGCAGCTCCTCGCGGCTTTCCCGGAACCGGTCCCGGTTGCCGATGATCTGGCGCACCATCGCGCGGCGATCGTCCTGCGGCAGCGCCTGGAAGAACGGTGCGCCGATGACGCCGCGCACCGTGCGCGTTTCGTCTGTCCTTTGTCGCGGACCCTCGGGCGACAGCATGGACCCAACCACAAGCCCCGCGATCAGAAGATTCACGGCCAGTGACACGAGCAAAAGCGGCATGAGCCAGCGGCGTCTATTGGGCGGGGTCTCGGGCGTTTGATCGCTATCGGACATATGCGTCACCTTTACTCACTGAATTCCGCAAGGTCTGCACCCGGCAGGAAGGCTGAAAGCGACGCGGTGTCCTCCGCCAGGGGCGAGACGGACGGGACGATATCGGGCATGACAAAGCCGATCCAAACGCCAAGTACGGCGGCCCCGGAAAGACCGGAGGCGGCGAAGAGACCTTTCAAAGCACCCCAAACCGCCGGGCGTGTGGTTTTCGGGGAAGGCGCATGGGATGGCATGGCGTCCAAGGCTTCGGCTTCCAGCTTTGCCATGAACGCGTCCGTGGGTTCGGGCGCATGATCAGCCGCGGCGGAAAAGAGTGCTTCCAGCGCCCCGTCGTCCTGTGTCTTCCTATCCATGTCCATACCCCAAATCTTCCTTTCGGTCCGCCAATGCGGCCTTGAGGGTGCGTTTGCCGCGCGCCGTCAGACTTTCCACGGCCTCGATGCCGATGTCCATGATGCCCGCGATCTCGGGGTTCGAAAGCCCCTCGAGGTGCCTGAGCACGACAGCCTGGCGCTGCCGTTCGGGCAGGGTGTCCAGCGCCGATTGCAGCGCCTCGGCCCGGTCCTTCTCGGTCATCTGCTCGACGGCGCTGGCCAGGCCGCTGTCCGGTTCGGGCACGCTGTCGATGTCTACTTGCGCGCGTGTCTTCCGCCGCCGAAGCCGGTCGGTGCAGAGGTTGACCGTCACGCGATAGGCCCAAGTGGACACCTGCGCTTCGCCCTGGCGCCAGTCGGGCGCGATCTTCCACAGCTTCAGCATGGCTTCCTGCACCACGTCTTCGGCCTCGGCCCGGTCGCCGAGGACGCGGGTGGCATAGGCGAAGAGCCTCGGCCCAAGACGGCCAACAAGCGCGCGCCCGGCTTGGGCATCGCCATTGGCATAGGCCACCAGCAGGGCCGCATCGGGCGCATCTTCGGCAAGTTCAGAAGCCATACCGCTCTTCGACTAGCGCCGGATCGCCTCTCAGGCAATCCGGCGCGCCAGAGATTATCAGTTGCGCCAGCCGTGACCACGCTTGCCGCCTTTCCGGCGCTCGCCGAACCGTGCTTGCGCTTCTTCGAACTCTCCGGCGCTGATGCCGCCCGAATTGTCGGCGTCGAACCGCTCGATCATCCGGCTGCCCATGCGGTCGCCGCCGCGGCCCTGGCTTTCGATCACATCGCGGCTGAGAACGCCGTCGCCATCGGCATCGAGGCGGTCGAACATGGCCTCGGCCCGCTCGGACGCGCGTGCGGCACTTGCAGCGGTGAACTCTTCTTTGGTGATCGAACCATCGCCGTCAGCGTCAAGTTCGCCGAAACGGTTGTCGCGAAGTGTCGCAAAATCCTCGGTCGTGATCTCGCCGCTGCCGTCTGCGTCCAGTTCTTCGAAATTGAGGGCCATGCGTTCGCCGCCCTTGGCCAATGCCGCGCTGCCACCCACGACGATCAACGTGGTTGCCAGCAGAATTTTGAGTGTCGCGTTTTCCATCTTTAGGTCTCCTTGCCTTTTGTTTCTGGGAGTTAAACGCAAGGGGCTTGCGGTTCCGTCGCGGATCATGTGTTTTTTTACTCAAGTCCATGAAAACAGGGGTCCGGTCCATGCAGGATATTGTTGTACTTTCAGGAGCACGTACGGCCATCGGGACGTTTGGGGGATCGCTTGCGGGCACGCCGCCTATTTCCTTAGGCGCGACAGTTGCGGCGGCGGCTCTGGAGCGCGCGGGTGTCGAGGGCGCGCAGGTAGGGCACGTTGCCTTCGGTCATGTCATCAATACCGAGCCTCGCGACATGTACCTGTCGCGCGCCGCCGCGATTGAGGCCGGCGTGCCGGACACGACGCCCGCGATGAACGTGAACCGGCTTTGCGGGTCGGGCGTGCAGGCGATTGTTTCCGTCATTCAGTCCCTCTCAATGGGAGATGCGGACTTCGGTCTGGCTGGCGGGGCTGAGAACATGAGCCGGTCGCCCCACGCCCTGCCGTCTGCCAGATGGGGTCAGAAGATGGGGGACACGGGCGTCGTCGACATGATGCTGGGTGCCTTGAATTGTCCTTTCGGCACGGGGCACATGGGTGTGACGGCCGAAAACGTGGCGGCGGAACATGGCATTTTGCGCGAAGATCAGGATGCCTTTGCTGCCGAAAGCCAGACCCGCGCCGCGAAGGCGATTGCCGAGGGACGCTTCGCCGATCAGATCGTGCCGGTCGAGGTGCGCGTAAAGCGCGACACCGTCGCTTTCGAAGTCGATGAGCATCCCAAGGAAACGACGGCCGAGGCGCTGTCCGGCCTTCGGCCTGTCTTTCAGAAAGATGGAACCGTGACCGCAGGCAACGCGAGCGGCATCAACGATGGCGCCGCCGCCATGGTGCTGGCCACGGCAGAGGCTGCCGAACGCGCGGGTCTTAAACCCCGCGCCCGCATTTTGGGTTACGAGCACGCCGGTGTCCGACCCGAGGTCATGGGTATCGGTCCAGTTCCGGCGGTCGAGGCGCTTCTGAAGCGCACCGGACTGACTGTCGAGGACTTCGACGTCATCGAATCGAACGAAGCCTTCGCCGCCCAGGCTCTTGCCGTGAACAAGGGCCTGAGCCTTGACGCAACCAAGGTTAACCCGAACGGCGGCGCGATTGCGCTTGGCCATCCGGTGGGTGCCACGGGCGCCATCATCGCGGTCAAGGCGCTTTATGAGTTGGAAAGAACGGGTGGGCAGAAGGCGCTGGTCACCATGTGCATCGGCGGTGGGCAGGGCATCGCCCTGGCTTTCGAGCGGGTCTGAGGCCTCTTTCTTAACGGCTCTTAACGGCCCATTTACCAAACCGCTCTCATAACCGGCAACACATCCCTGGGGAGTGCTGCCAGAATGGACCTGTCGAAACGCCTTTCCGATGAACGACGCGCGCGCCTTGCTGCCGAGCGGTTGCTGGAGCAGATGAAGAAGGAACTGTACCAGGCCAACGAAGGTCTGGCGCAGCATGCCCGCAAGCTTTCCGTCGAAATTGCGAATACCCAACAGGAAGTGGTGGTCGCACGCACCGAGGCTGCGGATTTCCTTGAACAATACCAACGCGCCAAGCAAAGTCTGGCAACGGCGGAAAGTGCCACTCTGATTGCCGAGCGGCGACTTTGGGACTCGCTTGAATCTATCCGTGACGGCTTTGCCGTCTTTGGGCCTGACAATCGTCTGGTCAGCGCGAACCGGGCCTATCTGGCCGTTTTCGACGGGCTGGAGATGGTGCGACCGGGCATTGCGCTGGAGGAACTCTTTGCGCTTCTCGCCGAAGAGGGGATCGTCGATACCGGTGGGCAGAAGGCGAAGGATTGGCAGTCGATGATGATGGCGCGCATGGATGCGCATCGGATCGAATCGACCGTGCTGAAGATCTGGAACGGTACCTACATCAAGCTGATCGACCGACGCACGAGGGACGGCGATTTGGTCACGCTGGCACTGAACATCACCGATCAGATCGAACGTGAGAAGCAGTTGGAAGAGGCCAGCTTGCGGGCCGAAGCCGCGAGCCGTGCCAAATCGGCGTTCTTGGCGAACATGAGCCACGAGATCAGGACGCCGATGAACGGGATCATCGGGATGGCGGATTTGCTGTCGGAATCCCATCTGGACGAAGAACAGCGCCTTTATCTGGACACCATCCGGTCCTCGGGCGAAGCCCTGCTGGTGATCATCAACGACGTGCTCGACTATTCGAAGATCGAGGCCGATAAGCTGACGCTGAAGCATCAGGACTTCGACCTGGAGAATTGCGTGCACGATGTCGTCCGGCTTCTAAGCCCCGGCGCCTTCGACAAGGGCCTGCAGATTGCCGTCGACTATGATCTGTTTATGCCGACCCAGTTCACTGGTGATGCCGGACGGCTTCGGCAGGTTCTGACCAACCTTGTCGGCAATGCCATCAAGTTCACCAGCGAAGGCCACGTGGCCATTCAGGTGGTCGGCATTCCCGGCCCCGAGGAGGGAACCTATCGGGTCCATGTCACCGTCGAGGACACCGGCATCGGCATCCCCAAGGCCAAGCTCGACGACATCTTTCGCGAGTTTCATCAGGTCGAGAATGAAAATGACCGCGCGCATGACGGCACCGGTCTGGGTCTGGCGATCAGCGTGCGGCTGATCGAACTGATGGGTGGCGAGATTTGGGTCGACAGCGAAGAAGGGCGGGGCTCGGCCTTCGGGTTCCAGGTGACCTTCCCCGTGGTCGCCGACATCGAACCTGAAGAGATATCGGCGCCCGCTTGGATGGATCGCGCGATCATCCTGAGCCGCGAGGGATTGAATCGATCCATCTTATTGAAGCAGCTGAATATTTTCGGTCTGCACTCCGTCGTCGCGGCCTCGACCGAGGAGTTCTCTAATCTGCGCCCATCCGAACGGGACCTCGTGTTTCTGGGGGTCGACGTCGAAGACGATGTGATCGCCCTTGGTGCCAGCTTGCGCGGGCGCTTTCGTCCCGCAGCGCTCTTTCTTCTGACAGACGCGCCGGTGCGGTCGGAGGAGTACGCCGAAGTCTTTGACGGCGTCCTGCAGCGCCCGGTTCTACGCGCCGCATTGTCGAAGGCAATGTGCGAGGTGTCGAAACCCGAGGAACGGGCGGAGGCGCCATTGCCTTCGGTCATCGAAACGGGGTCTGACGTGGGTATGGCCCCTGAGCCTATGTCAGAGATCAAAACCTCTCTATCGGAAGAGCCATCGCCAGACGAAGAAATCCCTGCGCCAGAGGCGGCAGAGGGAACCGTCGCTGTGCTGGTGGCAGAAGTGGACGGGAGCTTGAAAGAAGAACCGCGCGAGGCGGTTGCCTCCACGGTCGGACCTGCGGCACCACTGCCTGAGCCTGAGCCCGTCGTGCAAGCGGAAGATCTCCAACCCGCGCCGCCTCGGGATACCCGTTCCGAGTGGCCGGACGTGTCGGGGCCCGCCGCCGCAGTCGCAAAACCTGAAACGGAACGTGAAGAGCGGACCTCGAAAACGGAACAGGCTGAAGAGGTTGCTCCCGAATTGCAGGCCATGTTCCGAGCGCGCCGCAGATCAGGGTCGTCTCCAGATGATGGTCTTGCGCATTCCGACCCAGAGCCAACGCTGGTCACGGTGCCGGCGGAGGCATCGGAGAATGGTTCGCCCTCAATGTCCGACGCCCCAACTGCTGATCCGGTGCTGGGGGTCGATCCGCAAATCGGGCCGACGCCTGCCGTCGCAGAAGAGACGCGGCAGGACACGACTGCCGAAACTATCGATGTGTCACCAAAGGCAGAGACCGAGACACCTGAAAGCACCGATCCAGATGATGCGTCTGCAATCGCGCAGACCGTGCCTTCCCTGGTCATTGAAGTCGATGCACCCGTTGGAGAAGCTGGCACTTTGTACGGCACGGTGGAACAGCCCGCGCCAGCATCCGAGGCCCCGGCTCCGGTCGACACCCCACCCGATCATGACATAGCCGTCTGGGATGCGGATCGGGCCGAGGACGCGTTTCAGGTTGCGCCGTCCCAAGCAGCCGCTGCCTGCGCTCCACCACTGGATGCCGGGTTTGACGCGATCGAACCCGAATTCGATCTGGTTGATGCGGGCCCGCCAAGCCCGGATGAGCCGCGCCTGATGCGAGTTCTGGTCGCCGAAGACAATCGCACTAATCGGCTGGTTCTGGAAAAGATGATCAAGGGATTGAACATCGAGTTGAGCTTTGCCGAGAACGGGCAAGAGGCGCTGGACCGCTTCCAATGGCAACGGCCTGACATCCTTTTTACCGACATCTCGATGCCGAAGATGGACGGCAAGGAAGCGGCGCGCCGCATTCGCGCGCTGGAAACCGAGACGCGGGCGGATCCGTGCCCGATCGTTGCGATCACGGCCCATGCGATGGAAGGTGACGCCGATGAGATCCTGGCCGCCGGGATCGACCGTTACCTGACGAAGCCGGTTAAGAAGGCCGCGTTGATCGAGAACATTCTGGCCGAATGCCCGGAGGGCGTGGAACCCGTCTTCCCGGAAGAAGAAGTTCAGGCGGCGGCCGCCTCGGTGCGGTGAAAGATCAGCGTGTCGCCCGTCTGGTCGACGCAGCGGTAACCGCCAAGGTCGAAATCTTTCAGGCCGTCGACAGTCGTGATCCGGTTTTCGACGATGAAACGCGCGATCGAGCCGCGCGCCTTCTTGGCAAAGAAGCTGACGATCCTGGGTTCGCCGTTCTTCAGCTCGTAGAACTGGGGCGTGACGACCCGGGGTTTCAGGGCTTTCAGGTCGACGGCGCCGAAGTATTCCTGGCTGGCAGCATTGACCAGAAGATCGGTGCCAAGCTCTTCGGCCGTTTCATTTAGCGCCTTCGCGATGTCCTGACCCCAGTAGTCGTAAAGCGACGTGCCGCGCCTTGTTTTCAGGCGGCTGCCCATTTCCAGCCGATAGGGCTGGATGGCGTCCAGGGGGCGCAACACACCGTAGAGCCCTGAGAGGATGCGCATGTGGCTTTGTGCCCGCGCCAGTCCGTCGGCATCCAGCGAAGCGGCGTCAAAGCCCTGAAACGTGTCGCCTGCAAAGGCGTAAAGCGCGGGCCGGGTCATGTCGGCCTCGGGCGCATCGGCGAAGGTCTTGAAACGGTCGCGGTTCAGCTTGGCAAGGTCGTCGGAGAGGTCCATCAGGCTCTTCAGCTTGGCCAGCGTCAGTTGCCGCGCGTGGCTTGCCAGACGGTTTGCGTCCTTCTGGAACATTGGCGTGGTCATATCGACCTGCCGTTCGCTCCAATCCAGTCGTTTCGCCGGGGACACGACAACCAGCATCTACTCACTCCTTCATTGCCTCGCCGATCAAGTAACATGATTTGCGGCGAAGACCAGTCAGGTCTCGGCAAGGATCTCAGCGAATGCGGGGCCGAAGCGTTCGGCCAGACGGTCGCCCAGAAGTTGGTCGAGCTTGTCTGCCGCGTTCGGTCCAAGGGCCGCGACCTTGGCCAAGAGCGAGGCCGAGCAGCTCATCGGCTTGCCCGTACCATCCGCGCCCCGCGCCAGTTCGGCCTGCGCGGCCAGCAGGCGGTCATAGGTGTCTCCTGCCGCCCGGCCCGCCAATTTCCGGCGCGCGGGGTGGGGGGTGGCGACGGCTTCGCCCGCGATGACCTCCAGAAAGGTCTGGCCATAGCGTTCCAGCTTCTTCGCGCCGACACCACTGATCCCTGCCATGTCGTCGAGCGTTTTTGGGCGCTTCTCGGCCATCTCGATCAGCGTCCGGTCGGGAAAGATGACGTAAGCCGGGGCGCGTTGCGCTTCTGCCAATGCCCGGCGCTTGGCCTTCAGTGCGGACAGAAGCGGTGCGTCCTCGTCCGAGACCATTGTCTGCGCGGGCCGTCGACGCGGCGCGCTTTCGAAGCTGTCTTTCCGAAGCGTAATCGGCTCTTCGCCCTTCAGAATGGGTTTGGCGGCATGTGTGATCCGCAGCGCGCCGTGGCGTTCGGGGTCGGGGCGGACCAGATCGTGGCCCATCATCTGGCGAAAGACCGCAGCCCACTGCCCGCGTCCGATATCCTGCCCGACGCCGAAGGTCGGCAGTTGGTCGTGGCCGCGTTGGCGCACCTTTTCAGTGGCGTTGCCGATCAGGATGTCCGTCAGGTGGCCCACGCCGAAGCTTTCGCCGGTCCGCAGGACGGCGCTGAGTGCTTTCATCACCGGCTCGGTGCCATCGAAGGTCTCGGGCGGCGTGTTGCAAAGGTCGCATAGACCGCAGGGCTCGCACGTTTCCTCGAAATAGGCGAGCAGTTTCTGGCGACGGCAGCCCAACGCTTCTGCCAGACCCAGAAGTGCGTTCAGGCGGCCATGATCGGCCATACGGCGCTCGGGCGGGGCCAGGCTTTCGTCGATCTGCATGCGCCGAAATCGGATGTCGTCGGAACCATAAAGCGTCAGCGTTTCCGCCGGATCGCCGTCGCGCCCCGCGCGGCCTATTTCCTGGTAATAAGCTTCGATCGACTTCGGCAGATCAGCATGCGCCACCCAGCGGATATCCGGTTTGTCGATGCCCATGCCGAATGCCACGGTGGCAACAACGATCAGCCCGTCGTCGGTCTGAAAACGCTGCTCGACTATGCGACGCTGATCTGGCTCCATCCCCGCATGATAGGCGAGTGCAGTGTGGCCGGCGTTGGTCAGCGCCATGGCAAGTGTCTCGGTCTTGGCGCGTGTGCCGCAATAGACGATGCCGGACCGGCCCTTGCGGGCAGCAGCGAAACTCAGGATCTGCTCGCGCGGTTTGTTCTTGGGCGCGAAGGCAAGGTGGATGTTCGGGCGGTCGAAACCTCCGAGGAAGGTCCTGGGTTGGGTGCCGCCGAACAGACGTGTGACGATCTCATCGCGCGTTTCGGTGTCCGCCGTGGCGGTGAAGGCGGCGAGCGGCACGTCAAGCGCGCGTCGAAGGGCACCGATCCGCAAGTAGTCGGGGCGGAAGTCGTGTCCCCATTGGCTGACGCAGTGCGCTTCGTCCACGGCCAGAAGCGAGACGCCGGCTTGCGCAAGAAGCCGCTCGGTTCCGCCCGACGCGAGGCGCTCGGGCGCCATGTAAAGAAGCTTCAGCTTGCCGTCGTGCAAGTCGCGAAAGACGGCGTCGGTCTCGTTCTCGGTATTGCCGGAGGTCAGCGCACCTGCCGCCACGCCCGACGCGCGAAGGGCGCGGACCTGATCCCGCATCAGCGCGATCAGCGGTGAAATCACAACCGTCAGGCCGGGGCGGAGAAGCGCAGGCAATTGAAAACACAACGATTTGCCGCCGCCCGTGGGCAGGATGGCCAATGTGTCTTCGCCGCCCGTGACGGCGGTGACGATTTCCTCCTGCATAGGCCGGAAGCCGTCAAAGCCGAAGATTTCGGCCAGAAGAGCGTGGGCGGTCGGGGTGACGCCGTCCATCGTTTGCCTCAGATTTTAGTCAACTGCTCGTTGGCTACACTGTGGCATCTGAAGATGGTGTGAACAAGCCGGGTTCGTCAGAAACGTGCGCCAAAACAGCCGACGCTGACCATGGTGTTGGGGATCAGGATATCACGGAAGATGATGATCGCGATGAACAGGACCAGAGGTGCCAGATCGAGTGCGCCGGTGTTGGGCAACATACGGCGGATAGGGCCATAGAGCGGCTCAAGAAGGCGCGACAGTCCGTCCCAGATCGAATGGACCAACGGCTGGTGCAGGTTCAGGACGTTGAAGTTGATCAGCCAGCTCATGATGATGTGGACCAGCATGATGAAGAAGGCCACGTTCAGAAGAAGCTGAATGATCTGCAGTATCGAACACATGGGGTTTCACGCCTTTTTTGGTGCGTCTGACCTAAGGGGTGTTGCTGCGTCCCGCAAGCCCCGGAGTTCCGCTGCGTTTCGCTTGACGCGCTGAAGAAATCGTTAAATGCGCGGGGCGAAAGGATCGGACCCATGTACCCCGTCATTCGCCTGCTGAAGGAAACCTATGTCAATCGGCGCCGAGCGCCTTTGGCGGTGGGCGAGACGCATGTCACTCACATGCGCGCCTGGCCTTGGGATATCGACATCTTTCTGGACCTCAACAACGGGCGGATCCTGACTCTAATGGACCTGGGCCGTTTCGGGCTGTTCGTGCGGATCGGCATTCTGAAGGTCATGAAAGAGCGTGGCTGGTACGGCACTGTTGCTGGCTCGGCCGTGCGCTATCGCCGTCGGATCACGGTGATGCAGAAGCTGGAGCTTCGGACCAAGGTCATCGGTTGGGATGACCGCTTCACCTATTTCGACCAATCGTTCTGGCAGGGGGACACCTGTTGCACGCAGGCCATCATTCGGACTGCGATCACGACTGGCAAGGGCATCATCCCCACGTCCGAGGTGGCGCAGGCGATGGGTTTTGCGCCCGAAAGCCCGCCCTTGCCAGACTGGGTGGCGGCCTGGGCCAAGGCCGAGCGCGAGCGAACGTGGCCGCCCGAGCGATGAGGCGTTGCGCCGTCGCCTGTGCACAGGTCTAAGAGGGGCATGGAAGCGAAGCGGCGAATCCTTGGCTGGTATTTCTTCGATTGGGCGAGCCAGCCTTACCATACCGTGTTGCTGACCTTCGTGTTCGGGCCGTTCTTCGCGGCCATAGCGACCGAATATTTTGCGGGCACCGGTTTGGACGAACAGGCGGCGGATGCGCGCGCGCAATCGCTTTGGTCGCTGTGCCTGACCATATCCGGGCTGATCGTGGGCCTTGGCGCGCCCTTTCTGGGGGCGCTCGCCGACACATCGGGTCGGCGATTGCCCTGGATTGCCGTGTTTTCAGTGATTTACGTCCTGGGCGCGTCTGCCTTGTGGCTGACGGAACCCGATGGATCGAACCTAGGGTTCGCCTTGGCAGCCTTTGCCATCGGGTTTGTCGCGGCGGAATACGCGTTGATCTTTACGAATGCGCAACTGCCCGGTCTGATCGACCGGGCCGAGGTCGGACGCGTCTCGGGCTCTGGCTTTGCCTTCGGGTACCTCGGCGGCCTGATCGCACTGATCCTCGCACTGGCGCTTCTGGTCGAGCAGGCCTCGGCCCGCACGTTGATAGGCATTGCCCCGGGCTTCGGATTGCTTGACGCCGAGGCGCGCGAAGGCACGCGCTTTGTCGGTCCCTTCGTCGCGCTTTGGTTTGCAGCCTTCATGATCCCCTATTTCCGATGGGTCCGCGAGGAACCAGAGAGGCCTGGCCGCGCGTCCTTCCGCGACGCCATGGGACACGTCGGCGCATCGGTCCGCGACTTGCGGGGTCGAGGGAGCCTGGCGAGCTTTCTGGGCGGCTCGATGCTTTACCGCGATGCGCTGAACGGGCTTTACGGATTCGGCGGCACCTATGCGCTTCTGGTCCTGAACTGGGAGATCACACGCATTGGCATTTTCGGTATCATCAGCGTCATTTCCGCCGCGGTACTCTCGTGGATCGGGGGACGGCTGGACCGGTACTTCGGACCCAAGCCGGTGATAATCGGCGCTGTACTGGGCCTGATCGTGGTCTGTGCCACGATTGCGGGCATGTCGCGCGAGGCCGTCTTTGGCGTGGCAATTGCACCGGACTCGGGGCTGCCGGACGCCATCTTTCTGGCCTGTGGCGTTCTGATCGGCGGGCTTGGCGGGATCGTGCAGGCCGCAAGCCGGTCCCTGATGGTACGCCATCTGGACCCGGGCGGTGAAACGGCGGGTTTCGGGCTATATGGCTTGGCCGGTCGCGCGACAGCCTTTTTGGCACCTGCCCTGATCGGGTTGGTCACGGTCACGACGGGGGATGTGCGCAACGGTGTCCTGCCGTTGATCGCGCTCTTTCTTTTGGGCCTTCTTCTGCTACGTTGGACGAAACCAGAGGGAGACAGAGCAGACCCATGGTCCAAACCCTGATCAGGGCCCTTCTTTTGAGTTGCTTCTTTGCTGTGCCAGCGGCAGCGCAACCCTTGGCCAAAGAGCTTTTCGGCGCGAAATCCACCGGCTCGAACCAACGGGCTGCCCCGCACGGCGGTTACGCCAAGGGCTGTCTGGCGGGTGGCGCGCGACTGGCAGAGACCGGGCCGACCTGGCAGGCGATGCGGCTGTCGCGGAACCGAAACTGGGGGCATCCGGAAGCCATCGCCTTTATCGAACGTCTGTCGCGCTTCGCTGCCAAGCAGAAGGGCTGGAACGGGCTCTATATCGGTGACATTTCCCAGCCGAGGGGCGGGCCGATGCTGACGGGCCATCGGAGCCACCAGATCGGGCTAGATATCGATATCTGGATGCGTCCGGCGACGCGTTTGAACCTTACGCGGAGCCAACGCGAAAACATCTCGTCCATTTCGATGCGGCGATCCAAGGGGGCCTTCGTCAACCAGAACTGGACGCGGGCGCACCATGAAATCCTGAAGGCAGCGGCCAAGGACAAGGCAGTGGCACGCATCTTCGTCTTTCCGGGCGCCAAGGTGCAGATGTGCAAGGACGAAAAGGGCAACAAGGCCTGGTTGCGCAAGATCCGGCCGTGGTGGGGGCATCATTATCACTTCCACGTGCGGCTGAACTGTCCAAACGGCGCGGCGGGTTGTGTCGATCAATCGCCGCCGCCACCCGGCAACGGCTGTGCGGACGCTCAGGAATGGGTCAACAATATCCTCAATCCGCCGCCGCCGGACCCGAACCCCAAGCCAGTCAAACCGCGACGTGAATACGTCATGGCAGACCTTCCGAAGCAATGCTCAAACGTCTTGTCGCGGTAATCCTTTCCATGCAGCCTGTCTTGGCCTCGGCGGAAACGCTGGAGGCCATTGGCCTTTACGCCTGGGAAACGGAATCGATCCAGGGCATCTCGGGCCTGGAAGTGACAGATGATGGCGCGGGTTTTGTTGCCGTCAGTGACCGCGGATGGTGGATCGAAGGGCGTTTCGACCGCAAGGGTGACGCGATTGTTGGCGTCGATCTGGATGGTATCCGTCCGATCATTGGAAACGATGGACTGCCGGTCGCAGCTCGCCGCGTTGGCGATTGGTCGGACGCGGAGGGGTTGGCGTTTGCCCCCGATGGCTCAGCTTATGTGGCGTTCGAACGTTGGGCCCATGTCTCGCGTTTTGGCCCGGAATTGGGAGTAGGGCAATGGATCAAGGATCATCCGACGTTCTACGATCACGCCGAGAACTGGCAATTGGAGGCCACGGCAGTTGCGCCGGATGGGACGGTCTATGTCTTTTCGGAAAAGCCTCTGCTGGATGGTTTTCCAATCTATCGGCTGGGGGCCGACAAGCTCTGGACCATCGATGGGTATCTGCCCGAGCAAGACATCTTCGCGATTGTTGGTGCGGATTTCGCCGATGACGGTGCGCTCTATCTGTTGGAGCGCAAGCTGGTGGTCGGTCTTTGGTGGCAGAACCGTATTCGGCGGGTCCGTCTGGACGGTTCAGAGGACGTGATCCTATGGACGGGGGAGCGTGGCGAGTACGAGAACCTGGAAGGCATCTCGGTCTGGCGCGATGAGGCCGACCTGCGTCTGACGTTGGTGTCCGACAACAATGGCGCCAACAACACGCCGACGCAGTTCGTCGAGTTCCGGTTGGTTAAGTAAGGTTCCGGGTTGCGCCCGCTTCGCGGTCGCGCTGGGCCGCCGCTGGCGCGGCGGCTTGCCTCCGGCGGGGATATTTTACCAAGAAGAAGGTAGGAGGCCACGGATAGTGGGCGCCTTGACGAATATTGGCGCAGACGATAGGTCACGCGTTCCCCGAAAAGGGGCCAAGTCTCCGACCACCTTGTCAAAACGGAACCCAGATATGACCCGCCTAATCCCCGGCATCCTTGTCATGGCCATGATCGTGGTCGCTTCGAACATTCTTGTGCAGTTCCTGTTCGGTCAGTGGCTGACCTGGGGCGCGTTTACGTATCCACTGGCCTTTCTGGTCACGGATGTGATGAACCGGGTCTATGGCGCATCTGTCGCGCGAAAGGTGGTGTTTGCAGGTTTTGTGACCGGCGTGATCTGTTCTCTGATCGGGACGCAGATCATGGGCGAGTTCGGTCCGCTGGTCACCTGGCGCATCGCCGTCGGCTCGGGGCTGGCGTTCCTGACGGCGCAGTTGCTGGACGTGGCAATCTTCGATCGGTTGCGCGAAGGGACCTGGTGGCGCGCGCCGTTGGTGTCGACACTGGTCGGATCGGCGGTAGATACGGCGCTTTTCTTCACCATCGCGTTCTCGGCTGGATTGGCGTTCCTGGAACCTGCAAATGACGTCAGCTGGGCCAATGAGGTGCTGCCGCTTCTTGGATCAGGCCCCATGGCGCCTCTCTGGATCTCGCTTGCCGTGGCCGATTGGTGCGTAAAACTTGGGCTGGCCTTACTGGCGCTGGTGCCGTTTCGCATGATTGTCCGGCGGCTGACGGCTCATCCGGCGTAAATTAATTTGACAGATACCAAATCTGTGGCACCTTCCGCCTATCGGCAACCAATGAAAGGAGGTGGTCCAGTGTCTAGAGCGATATTGGAGAATGAGGTCCGGACAGTCGTGGAGGCCGCCGTCTAGGGCAATCCCAGACTAAAACATCCATGATTGGGCGTTACGGATCCTTTCCGGTCCCTAACTGGCCCATCTCCAAGAACCTCGGAAGGGTCGCGCCTGGCGCGGCCCTTCTTCTATGTACTGACCTCGGCAATCATGGCTGTTTGTCCGTCGGCGCGTTCGATCTTCGCAGTCTGACCTTCGGTCACGATGCGAAAGGGCGTCGCTTCGAACACCGGCGCGGTGGCGCGATAAGTGAAGCGACAGGGGCGCGGTGTCTCGACCAGAGTGTCGGCCAGAAAGGTCGCCAGAAGCGGCCCATGCACCACAAGCCCGGGATAGCCTTCGACGGTACGGCAGAAATCGCGATCCCAATGGATGCGGTGCCCGTTCTGGGTGATCGCAGAGTACGCGATGAGTGTTGTGTCCGGAACGGTGCGAAATCCATTTCCAGGGCGCGCTTCCGGCACGGAATCAACCGTTTCGCCAAGGTTCCGGTCGCGGTAAACGATCGTTTGCTGCTCGCGAACGGCTGGGCCGTTCTGGGTGATCTCGTGCACCACCGTCACGAAAGCAAGATCGCCGCTCTTGCCGGATTTGAAGGCGACATCCGCGATACGGCTTCGTTTCACCGCTGGTTGCCCGACGAGCAGGGGGCTAAGAACCTCGACCACGCCACCGGCCCACATGCGTTTGGTGTAGGGTAACGGCGGCATGAAGACCCCCAGCCTTTCGTGCCCGTCGTGTCCCACCTCCGAAGCCGGCAACGCAGAATTGAAATAGGACCAGTGCCAGGTCGTAGGCAGGGCTTCCGGCACCGATCGTTCCAATAGGTTCGCCAGCTTGGCGGCCGGTTCGGGGGCCATCGTGTCGTTCAAAACACGCTCGCGCCCGATGAACGACATGCATTTCGCCTGAATTCCCTTTGACATGTCGCCCTGCCCGTTGCGGTTTTACGCATCCCTACACACCGAAGTGCATAAGGTTAATAGAACACTGGTTTTCGAGCGATTCTCGCTATAACAATTCCACCAAAGGTTGTGAGGTAACTTGGATGGATGATTCTGACCCTATGATGGGGCAGACCGAACGCAAGCTCGGGACGGTCGACAAAAGCTTCTACTTGATTGGAGTCGGGGCCTCTGCCGGCGGTCTTGATGCCTTGAAGCAATTGGTTTCGCAGATCCCCGCCGGGTTTCCGCACTCCATGGTCGTGGTTCAGCATATCTCGCCCGATTACAAATCGCTGATGAGCGAGATCCTTGGTCGTGAAACCTCGCTTCCCGTGCAGGAAGTAACCGACAATATGACAGTCTTGCCCGGTCATATCTATTTGATCCCGCCGAAGTCCAATATCGTCATTCAGGGCACCGAAGAAGACAGCAACATCGACCCCACCGGGAACGACAGCTCGGACTTCACCGGTCTTCGGTTTTCGCTGGTGGACCCGACGCCGCGCCCAGCCATGAACTTGCCGATTGACCTGTTCTTCAACTCGCTCGCCGAGGCGGTGCAGGACCGGGCGGTTGCGATCGTTCTGTCGGGAACCGGATCGGACGGCAGCCGCGGCATTCGTGCGGTGAAGGATCGCGAAGGCTTCGTGCTTGTGCAGGACCCCGAAACGGCAGCCTTTGACGGGATGCCGCGCGCCGCCATTGCCTCGGGCATCGCCGATCTGGTGCTGTCGCCCGACGGGATGGTTGGCGAGATGCGGCGCTATTTTCAGATGCGCGAGAGCGGCATCCTGAACGTCGCCTCGGTTTTTGAAGATACCGACGACGAATTGCGTGAAGTCCTTGCGTTGGTCAGCAAGGTTTCGGAAATCGACTTCACGCTCTACAAGAAACCGACGCTCAAGCGACGTATTGCCCGCCGAATGGCCTTGGCCGGGTATTCGTCGCTCGGCGAATATCTGGAACGCCTGCGCAGCGACAGTGCCGAACTGCATGTTCTTTACCGGGAATTTCTGGTTGGCGTCACGAATTTCTTCCGGGACCAGCCTGTTTGGACGCAGATGCAGGAAACCGTGCTGCCCGATCTGTTCAAGGAAGGGAACATCGACGAACCGGTGCGCGTCTGGTCGGTAGGGTGTTCGACCGGGGAAGAGGCGTTTACCACGGCCATTCTGTTGGAGGACTATCGGCTCCGCTTCGATATCGTGCGTGATTTCCGCATTTATGCGACGGATGTGAACGAGGCTGCCATTCACGCGGCAAAGGACGGCATTTATCCCGACACTGTCCGGGAAGAGATACCTTCGCGATTCATCGACCCAAAATTCCTGACTTTTCAGGCAAGTACTTTCAGCATCGCGCCGTCGATCCGCAAGCGCGTGATCTTTTCGGCCCACAATGTGATCGAAGATCCGCCCTTCACACGTATGGACCTTATCGTTTGCCGCAATCTGCTGATCTATCTGAGCCCCGAGGTGCAGGCAAAAGTCATGACGCAGTTTTCCTTCTCGCTTCGGCGTGGTGGCATTCTGCTTCTGGGGGCGGCGGAAACGCCGGGTCAGCATGGCGGTATGTTCGAAGCGGTTGTGAACAAGTCGCGGATCTATCAGAACACGCGTCGCATCGAGTCCGCGCGGGCGCAGACGAGCTACAACTTTCCGGAAACGAGTTTCATGCCGCGGTCGCGGCGCATGGCCGACAGGCGCGGGCAGGGCGAAAGCGAACTGGCAGATCTTCTGATCGTCCAACTGGAAGCCACGGAGAGCTGTGTTTTTCTAATCGAAAGCAGCGGCAAATTGATCCGCAGTTTCGGGAAGCACGATGACATCATTCAGCTACCCTCGGGAAGTTTTTCGCCAAATCTGTTGGAAATGGTGGACGAGCGGCTGCGCGGTGCAATTGCCTTGGTGTTGCGCAGCGCCGAGTTACATGGCAGCGGCGAGAAGCGGAACGTGCGACTGGCAGACAAGAATGAGTTCAGGACGCTCGACTTGTCGTGCCGCAAGATCGCATGGGAGGCCTATACCACAGCCTTTGCGTTGACGCTGCGGGTTCGCGACGTAGCGGATCTTCAGGGGCATGGCAGGCCGAATCTCGACGAATATGAGGCGACCGAGTCGCAGCGATCCTACATTCA
>JASJDQ010000265.1 GCA_030065075.1 Paracoccaceae bacterium
ACTTCGGCCACTTCGGCTTCCTGACCGAAATTCTTGATCTGGTCCTTCAGGATCGCAGAAATCTCTGCTGCTTGGATCGCCATTTATCCGACCTCTTTCATGGTATTCTGCAGGCTCATGAGCTTGGAGCGGATCGAGGTGTCGATCATCTTCGAGCCCACTTTCACGATAAGACCGCCAATGAGGCTTTCATCGACGGTCACATTCATCTTCACATCTTTACCGACCGAGCTTTTCAGCGTTTCGGCCAGGTTCTTTTCCTGATCGGCGCTGAGGGCGGTCGCGGCGCGTACCTCGGCGGTGACCTCGCCCTTTTCCTCCGCAATCAGACCGCGAAGTGCGGTCACCAGTTGCGGCAACACGAACAAGCGACGCTTGGTGGCCATCAGCTTCAGCGTATTCGCTACTATATCCGATAGACCCATCTTGTCCGCCAGCGCAGCGATCGCAGACCCTTGGGCATCCCGAGAATAGACAGGCGAGTGAATCAGGTCGCGGAAATCGGCACTGTCGTTGATGGTTGCATCAAGCGTGTCGATGTCACTTTCTAGCGCAGCAAGCTGTTTGCCATCCTTGGCCAGCTCGAAAACTGCCGTGGCATAGCGCGCGGCAATGCCAGAGGAAATTGACGCAGTTTCTGACACGTGTCCCCTTTCCACGTTTGTGTTCTGTCGTGTACCTGGCCCTGATCCGGAAGGTTGGGCCTTATGTCACAACCGGGCCTCAAGCGGCCCGGCGAACAAATCAGCGGTCGTGTAGCAGAGGTGTTTGTGGCTCGCAACACCCATGCGACCAACGTATGATAGTAAAGAGTTTCGTGTTTTCAGAGAGTTAGTCTTGGGTGCGACTGTTTGCACATAAGTTTCGCATTTGGAAACTCCCGATTCCGTGAAATGCGAGCGGTAACACTGCGTCAAACGGGCTTTGGTTCGGGCACCGCGATGCCGTCCAGAACCCTCAGCGGACGGCGAATTGCCTCGGGCAAACCCGTGCGCGGTGGGGCCGGCACCTGTTTGGAAACTTCGACGATCAGCACGCCGCCGGCAAAGCGGTTCGACACGCGCCCACCGAGCTTTTCCCAAAAGCCGCTGGTCTTCAGCCAAAACTTCTTTTCCGTCGGTGGATGGAACAGCGCTGCGGTGTGCCGCTCCGGCCTAAGCCCGATGGCGGCCAGTTTCGCCTCCAGTTGGCCAAGCGTGTACGGGCGACCGAAGCCAAAGGGCGTCTGATCGCGCCTGGCCCAAAGCCCCGCCCGGTTCGGGACGATGAATAGCCCCCGCCCCTCTGGAGCAAGCACGCGGTAGCATTCGTCCAAGAGCGCAATAGGGTCTTCGCTGGTTTCCAACCCGTGCAGGACGATGAGCCGATCAAGAAAGTCGTTCTCGAGCGGCCAATCGGTTTCGTGGCACAGGATCGAGACGTTGTCGGCCCCGGCAGGCCAGGGCATTACGCCCTGCTGGCCCGGCATCAGCGCCAAGACTCGCCGTGCGTCGTATAGATATGGTCTGAGCAGTGGGGCCGCGAACCCGAAACCCCCGACGTTCAAGCCCTGGGCGTCCGGCCAGAACTCCTGCATTTGCTCACGCATCGCCTTTTGCGCCGAACGCCCCAGTCGCGTCCGGTAATAGAAGGTTCGAAGGTCGAGCACATCAAGGTGCATTGCAGCAGGCGCCTGTTTGTCCGACAGTTACCGGACCATAGCCAAAGGACTGCGCCCATGTCTTTCGAAATTGTCACCGTTCCCTGCCTTTCCGACAATTACGCCTATCTGATTCACAAGGACGGCAAGACGGCTCTGATCGACGCGCCAGAGGCCGCCCCGATTGCGAAGGCTGCGGCAGACCGCGGTTGGACGATCGACGAGATCTGGATCACGCATCACCACGGCGACCACATCGACGGGGTCGCGAGCCTGCGTGGAAACGCTGTGGTGCGGGGCGCCGCCGCCGACACGCACCGGCTTCCGGCCCTCGACCATGCTCACAATGACGGCGAAACGTTCGAGTTCGCAGGTTCCGAAGTCCAGGTGATGGATGTTTCGGGCCATACCATCGGCCACGTCGCCTACTATGTGCCGGACGCAAACGCCGCCTTTACCGCCGACAGCCTGATGGCGCTTGGCTGCGGGCGGGTCTTCGAAGGGACCTTCGAACAGATGTGGGCGAGCCTGTCCAAAATTGCCGCCCTACCGGGCGACACGATGATATGTTCAGGCCACGAATACACCGAGGCAAACGGCCGCTTTGCCGTGACAATCGAGCCAGACAATCCCGCGCTGCAAGACCGGATCGCAAAAGTGAAAGAGGCGCGCGCCAAGGGCGAAGCTACGGTACCTTCCCAATTATCCGAGGAACTGGCCACCAATCCTTTTCTGCGCGCAGGGTTGGCAGAGGTCAAAAACCTCCTAAATATAGCTGACGCAGACAACTCGGCGGTGTTCGCCGAAATTCGGCGACGCAAGGATTCGTTCTGAAATCGCCACAATTTGCCTCAAATTCGTGCCCACACTCCCCTGCAAGGGAAAAATGTGACCGGGTGTGAAGAAAAAACTCTTGAAGGTTCGGGATTCTAACCGAACTCTAACACTAAGAGGTCACGGTCCTAAGGGGGCCAAGCTCGCGCCCCTCGGACCCTTGTGAAAGGAGCATCAGAGCGTGCCATCGTTTTCAAAGACGCTCGAAGACGCGATTCATGCCGCCTTGGCAATTGCGAATTCGCGTCGCCACGAACTTGCAACGCTGGAACATCTGCTTCTGGCACTTATCGACGAACCTGACGCCGCAAAGGTGATGCAGGCCTGTTCCGTCGATCTGGAAGACCTACGCCGGACGTTGAACGATTTCATCGACGACGACCTTTCGACCCTCGTGACGGAAATCGAAGGGTCCGAAGCCGTGCCGACGGCCGCCTTCCAGCGGGTCATTCAGCGTGCGGCCATCCATGTGCAATCGTCCGGACGCACGGAAGTGACGGGCGCCAACGTGCTGGTGGCCATCTTCGCCGAACGCGAGTCGAACGCAGCCTATTTCCTGCAAGCGCAGGACATGACGCGCTATGACGCGGTGAACTTCATTGCCCATGGTGTGGCCAAGGATCCCTCCTTCGGCGAAACCCGCTCGGTCAGCGGTGCGCCCGATTTCGAGGAAGAACAAACCGCTGCCAATGCAGGCGGGGAAGAGGAAAACAAGGAATCGGCACTGGCCAAGTACTGTGTCGATCTGAACGCGAAGGCCACCAAAGGCGATGTCGATCCGCTGATAGGGCGTGAGCACGAAGTGGAACGCTGTGTGCAGGTGCTCTGCCGCCGCCGCAAGAACAACCCGCTTCTGGTGGGCGATCCGGGCGTGGGCAAAACCGCCATTGCGGAAGGTCTGGCCAAGAAAATCGTCGAGAAAGCCACGCCCGAGGTGCTGCAGGACGCCACGATCTATTCGTTGGATATGGGCGCATTATTGGCCGGCACACGCTATCGGGGTGATTTCGAAGAACGCCTGAAAGCTGTTGTGACTGAATTGGAAGAGCATCCCGATGCGATCCTTTTCATTGACGAGATCCACACCGTGATCGGTGCCGGTGCGACGTCGGGCGGCGCCATGGATGCATCCAACCTTCTGAAGCCTGCGCTTCAAGGCGGGAAGCTGCGCTGCATGGGGTCGACGACATACAAGGAATTCCGGCAGCATTTTGAAAAGGACCGTGCGTTGTCGCGCCGGTTCCAGAAGATCGATGTGACCGAGCCTTCGGTGGATGACAGCGTGCAGATACTGCTAGGGCTGAAGCCTTACTTTGAGGAGCATCATAGCGTCACATATACCGATGACGCAGTGCGCACCGCGGTGGAGTTGTCGGCGCGGTACATCAACGACCGTAAGCTGCCAGACAAGGCCATCGACGTGATCGACGAAGCGGGCGCCGCTCAGCATCTTGTGGCTGAAGAAGAACGGGCCAAGACAATCGACGTCCCACAGATCGAGAATGTCGTGGCCAAGATCGCGCGCATTCCGCCCAAGAATGTCAGCAAGGACGATGCCGCAGTCTTGAAAGACCTGGAAGCCACGCTGAAGCGCGTCGTATTCGGTCAGGATCCGGCGATCGAGGCTTTGGCGTCGGCAATCAAGCTGTCGCGTGCCGGTTTGCGCGAACCGGAAAAGCCTATCGGCAATTATCTGTTTGCCGGTCCGACCGGTGTTGGCAAGACCGAGGTCGCGAAGCAACTGGCGGACACGCTTGGTGTTGAACTGCTGCGTTTCGACATGTCGGAGTACATGGAAAAGCACGCGGTCAGCCGCTTGATCGGCGCGCCCCCGGGTTATGTTGGCTTTGACCAGGGCGGTCTGTTGACCGACGGCGTCGACCAGCATCCGCATTGCGTGTTGTTGTTGGACGAGATCGAGAAAGCTCACCCGGATGTCTTCAACATCCTGTTGCAGGTGATGGACCACGGCTCGCTCACCGATCACAACGGTCGCAAGGTCGATTTCCGGAACGTCATCTTGATCATGACCTCGAACGCGGGCGCCGCCGATATGGCGAAAGCCGCGGTCGGCTTCGGACGGGACAAGCGCGAAGGCGAAGACACTGCAGCGATCGAGCGGACGTTCACGCCGGAATTCCGCAACCGTCTGGACGCGGTGATCAGCTTCGGCGCGCTGCCGAAAGAGGTCATCCTGCAGGTTGTCGAGAAGTTCGTTCTGCAGCTGGAGGCGCAGTTGATGGACCGTGGCGTTCATATCGAACTAACGCGTCCCGCGGCCGAGGTTCTTGCCGACAAGGGCTATGACGACAAGATGGGCGCGCGGCCGCTTGCGCGTGTCATTCAGGAAGAGATCAAGAAACCGCTCGCGGAAGAATTGCTCTTTGGCAAGCTGGCCAAGGGCGGTATCGTCAAGGTCGGCGTCAAGGACGGCAAGCTCGAGCTTCGGATCGAGCAAAAAACCAAGCGCATTGCAAAGAAGAAGCCGCCGCTTCTGACAGCAGACTAATCCAGTTTGGCCGGGCAATTGCCCGGCCAGCGCACCTCAGCGCAAGAAACCGATCGAATATGTGGGTGACATCTGGTGGCCCTCCAGGAACGCGGCCAAGGCGTCGGCATTTGGTTGTCGGTCCGTCTGTGTTTCTTCCGCCGCAAGACCGCCCGTGATGAACAAGACATCCAGGTCTTCGCCCAAAGCTCCCTTCACATCGGTTCCAATCCCGTCGCCAATCGCCAGAATGCGCGCGTCCGGCGGCAGGGCCTCCATCGCCGCCAGCCGACGCCGCGCAAGGTCGTATATCGGTGGGTGCGGTTTGCCGAAGTACAGGCTTTCACCCCCCATCTCGTCGTAAAGCTGCGCCAGAGCGCCCGCGCACCATTCCCGCGTCTCGCCGCGATC
>JASJDQ010000266.1 GCA_030065075.1 Paracoccaceae bacterium
GTCTTACAGAGTTCCCGCGCCAGGCCCTTCGGGATGTGCACGCGCTCGCCCTGAACATCCGCGCCCGCGTCCTTCCAGCGCTGAAGCGCGCCCGGGTTTTCGGTGAAATTGACGCCGATCTCCTCCAGCACGGTTTCGGCGTTGGCTTCGATGATCTCCAGCGCTTCTTCGTTCAGGATCTCAAGGTTCGGGATCTTACGCTCGATGTATTTAGCAACCTCGAAACTGATCTGCGATCGCTCGGCACGCCGCGCCGCGCCCCCACCTCTGCCCCGTCGTGCCATCACCGCACTCCTTGCCACTGGATGCGCGTACTCTGACCGACAGACCTACGCCCGGGTGGACAAAATGCGGCCTTTGCCGGTCGAAACCGACAGACGGGCCTGGACGCTCCCGATTTCTGCGCAGAAACCGGGCCAGAATTTGCGCGAAATCAATCCGGGATCGGAAGAGCCCGGTACCCTCTGCCAAATCACCGAAAGACGTTCCGATGGCACTCAAGGGAAAGAAGAAAGCTCTTTATGGATTGGTGGGCGCACTTGGCACCGTTGCGGCCGCAGCCGGGTTCATTGGCGGCTTTTATTCACCCACCACGACAATTGTCGTCAGTTTTGCTATCTGGGCCATCGGCGCGACTTTGGTCAACGTGATTGCCGACTGACCCCTTGTCACTTTCCCGCGCCGGACCTATTCCGGCGCCATGAAAGACGCAGCGCACGACCGCCTCCTCATCATCGACTTCGGCAGCCAGGTGACGCAGCTCATCGCGCGCAGGCTTCGCGAGTTGAACGTCTATTGCGAAATCCACCCGTTTCAGACCGTGACGGACGCCTTTTTGGAAGATTTCGCCCCCAAGGCGGTGATTTTTTCGGGCGGTCCGGCCAGCGTGGTCAACGCGGATGCGCCCCGCCCGCCCACTTCCGTTTTCGACCGCGGCGTCCCGATCCTTGGCATCTGCTATGGCCAGCAGGTCATGATGGACATGCTCGGCGGCACCGTGGAGGGCGGCAAGATCTCGGGCGGCGGCGGCACGGCCGAGTTTGGCCGCGCCCATGTCAAGCCAACAGCCCATCATATTGACCTGCTCGACGGCTGGTTCCAGGGCGACGACGATCGCGAACAGGTCTGGATGAGCCACGGGGACCACGTCTCGAAACTCGCCCCCGGCTTCGACGTCTTCGGCACCTCGCCCAATGCGCCTTACGCGATCACGGCGGATACCGCGCGCGGCTTCTACGCCGTCCAGTTCCACCCCGAAGTGCACCACACGCCCAAGGGCGCGAAGCTTTACGAAAACTTCGTCCGCCTTGCTGGCTTCACCGGCGACTGGACCATGGGCGCCTACAAGGACGAAGCGATCCGCAAGATCCGCGACCAGGTGGGCGACAAACGCGTCATCTGCGGACTCTCCGGCGGGGTCGACAGTTCGGTCGCCGCGGTCCTGATCCACGAAGCCATCGGTGACCAATTGACCTGCGTCTTCGTCGACCACGGACTGCTCAGGCAGGGCGAGGCCGAAGAAGTCACCGCCATGTTCCGTGACAACTACAACATTCCTCTGATCGCGGCGGACGAATCCGAACTGTTCCTCACCGCCCTCGATGGCGAAAGCGACCCCGAAACCAAGCGCAAGACCATCGGCAAGCTTTTCATCGACGTCTTCCAGAAGTACGCGAGCGAAATCGAAGGGGCCGAATTCCTGGCCCAGGGCACGCTCTACCCGGACGTGATCGAAAGCGTCAGCTTCTCGGGCGGCCCCTCGGTCACGATCAAATCGCACCACAACGTGGGCGGCCTGCCGGAAAAGATGGGCCTCAAGCTCGTCGAACCCCTCCGCGAGCTCTTCAAGGACGAGGTGCGCGCGCTTGGTCGCGAGTTGGGCCTGCCGCAAAGCTTCATCGGTCGCCACCCCTTCCCCGGCCCCGGCCTTGCCATCCGCTGTCCGGGAGAGATCACGCGCCCCAAGCTCGACATCCTGCGGAAGGCCGACGCCGTCTATATCGACCAGATCCGCAAACACGGGCTTTACGACGAGATATGGCAGGCCTTCGCCGCCATCCTGCCCGTCCGCACCGTCGGCGTCATGGGGGACGGGCGCACCTACGACTACGCCTGCGCGCTCCGCGCGGTCACCAGTGTCGACGGCATGACGGCGGACTACTATCCCTTCAGCCACGAATTCCTGGCCGAAACCGCGACCCGGATCATCAACGAGGTGCCCGGCATCAACCGCGTCACTTATGACATCACCTCGAAACCCCCAGGCACGATCGAGTGGGAGTAGCCCGGCACGGCTGGACGCCCCAAGACCGCCTGTTATTGTGCGCCCGGAAACGTATTTTCAATTCAACGATTTCCCTGACATAGGACCGACATGAGTTTCATTCGCTGGATCTTGTCCCTGACGATACTGGCGCTCTGGTGCGCTTTTATCGGCACCATGCTCTATGTCGCCATGTTCGAGCCGCCCGAGACCACGCCGCAAGCACAAGCCGTCGTCGTCCTCGGCGGCAACCCGCCAGAGAACGGTGCACTTGTCGGCCCGTCGCTCGCGCGGCTGGAAACCGGCGTGGCGTTGATCGAAGACGGCGCCGCCCCATACCTTGTCGTCACCGGTGGCGGCCCCCAGCCCGTCGCGCCCCTGATGGCCGATGCCGCAAAGGCCGCCGGCGTTGCCGAAGACGCCGTCCTTGTCGAGGCTCAGGCCCAATCGACCCTGCAAAACGCGCTGTTAACCGCAGACTTCGCCGAACTCGACAAATCCCAGCCAATCATCATCGTCACAGAACGCTACCACCTGCCGCGGGCCTGGGCCTCCTTCCGCTGGGCAGGTTTTGAACAGGTCCACAACGTCGCGACCGACGCTGACGAGCCCTTTGCGCTCTCGACACCTCTGCTGCTCGAATCCGTCAAATGGCCCCTGAACATCCTTCGCGCAGGCGCGGCCAGCGTGGCCATGGCCTTCGATGTCCCGCGCGAGAGCTTCATGAATTACCTCGAATGAGTGCCGAGCACCGGCCTGTTCTGGCCGCCGTCTGGATGATTGGCGCGATCCTTTCGTTTTCGTCGATGGCGATCGCCGGGCGCGCGCTGTCGGATGACCTCACGTCCTTCGAGATGATGATGTACCGGTCCTTCATCGGGCTATTCATCATCCTCATCGTCGGCACCATCTTCGGCAAATTCGGCGAGATCCGCGTCGACCGGCTGAAACTCCATGGGCTTCGCAATCTCTGCCATTTCACAGGGCAGAACCTCTGGTTCTCGGCGCTACCGCTTATCACGCTGGCCCAGGTCTTCGCGCTTGAATTCACCTCGCCCATTTGGGTCGTGGTCTTCGCCCTCCTATTCGCGGGCGAGGGCCTGACACGCACCCGCGCCATGGCCGTGGCGCTTGGGTTCATCGGGGCGTTGATGGTCGCGCGACCGGGCGTCGGCGGCGACCCTTTCGGGCTTGCGCTCGCCGCGCTCTCGGCCATCGCCTTCGCGGGCTCCATCGTTTCGACCCGGCTGCTGACCCGGACCGAAACGACCTTCGGGATCCTCTTCTGGTTGACCGTCATGCAGGCGGCCATGGGTTTGATCACAACCGGCTGGGACGGTCATATCACATGGCCATCGCTCACCAACTGGCCATGGGTCGTGGTCATCGGCTGCGCAGGCCTTCTGGCCCACACCTGCCTCACGAACGCGCTGGCCATCGCGCCTGCCATCGTCGTCACGCCCATGGACTTCCTCCGCCTCCCCGCCATCGCCATCATCGGCGCCGCTTTCTATGCCGAGCCGCTGAACGCCTGGGTGCTGATCGGAGCAGGCCTTATTTTCCTGGGCAATTACGCCAACGTCTGGAGCGAAACGCGCAGATTCCGAACGTGACGGTTTTGTAACGCTACGTCACGAGGATGCCCTTACGCACGGTCAAGAATTGACCCGAGCCGTGGCGGCTTCATAACGTCGCAGCAACTCGGGACCTATGGGAGGGGACCACATGCACAGAATTCTCACCAGCACGGCCGCGCTGGCGCTGACGGCCGGCATTGCAACCGCCGGTGGCGTCGAGCGCTCCGTCTTTTCATCCAGCTTCCTTTTTGAAGAAGGATCCTACGCCGAATTGTCCTTCGGCATCGGCGACCCGTCGGTGAGCGGCGTATTGGCCACCGGTCTCGGCCCGCTGGCATCCGGTGACATGGCGAGCGGGTTTCAAACCTATTCGTTGGCCTACAAGCGCGATCTGAACGACAAGTGGACGCTGGGTATCGTGCTGGATCAGCCGATCGGCGCCGATGTCGCCTATCCGGTTTCCGCCGCACCCTATCCTTTCGCGGGCGCGGGAGCAGATCTCAATTCCTTTGCGGTTACCGGTATCGCCAAATACCAGGCCACCGATGCGGTCAGCGTCTATGGCGGCCTTCGTTTTCAGCAGGTGTCCGGCACGGTCTCCGGCGTTCCTGTGACATCTCCCCCGGCGCCCGGCACACCGTTTGACCTAGATGCGGCCAACTCGACCGAAATCGGATACGTCATTGGCGTCGCCTGGGAGAAACCAGAGATCGCCGCGCGGGTCGCCCTGACCTATGAATCCGAGCGCACGCACACGTTTGACACGCAAGAGACATTCGGTGCCATCGGTCCGATCCCGGGCACGATGGACACGACCATCCCGCAGGCCGTTACCCTGGAGTTCCAGACCGGTGTGGCAGAGGACACCCTGGTCTTCGGGTCCGTGCGTTGGGTCGAATGGACTGCCTTCGACATCACGCCCCCGAACCTTGGCGCTGCGCTGGTCAGCTACGCCGATGACCGCACGACCTATACGCTGGGTGTCGGCCGCCGTTTCAACGAAACCTGGTCCGGCGCCGTGTCGATCAGCCACGAGGAAACGACCAGCAGCCCGGTGGGCAACCTTGGACCGACCAACGGCTTTTCCTCCGTTGGCCTCGGTGCCACCTATACGATGGACAACATGAAGATCTCGGGCGGTGTGCGGTATGTCGACTTGGGCGACGCGACCACGACGACCATCGGCAGTCGCTTCACCGACAACAGCGCAATCGTCGGGGGCATCCGGATCGGCTTCAGTTTCTGACGGCTCGCCGGACATACACGAAGATGGCCAAACGCTCCGCACTCTGCGGGGCGTTTTCATTTGAAGCATCCGGCACCGACGCAATACCGACGTGACGCCGATGCTTCAAAATCGCCGGCTTTCCCGCAATTTCCGGGTCGCGGCCGACCCTCGGGCAGAGTAGCCATGGGCGCATGACGAACACGCTCACCGCCCGCGTCTGGCTCGATCTCACGCTGCTCGCGCTCCTTTGGGGTGGGTCCTTTCTGGCCATCCGCACCGCTCTCGACGAGA
>JASJDQ010000267.1 GCA_030065075.1 Paracoccaceae bacterium
GGAATAGCCAGGCCGTCCGGGCAACGACGGGTCAGAACTCGGCCCAGTCGTCATCCACGTCGTAGGCCGCGAGTTCCCCTTCCAACTTCGGTGCCGCTGCCGCCGCTGACCTTGCTGGGGCCGGGGCAGGCGTTGGCCTATTGGTTGTGGCGGCGGAGGTTTTCTGAACAGTCGTTCGGGGCACCGGAGGCGTCGCGGCTGGCCTGGCCCGTTTTGTCGGTGCAGCCTGGTTCCTGTTGAAGAAGCTGACCAGCTTTTGCAGTTCCGCCGCGTGCGTTCGAAGGGCCGTCGCAGAGGCTGAGTTCTTCTCGGACATGATGGCCGTTTCCTGGGTGGACGTGTCGATCTCTGAGATGGCGGAGCTCACTTCGGTGATCGCCGTGTTTTGCTCGCGCCCGGACTGATTGATGTCCTCTATCCCTTCCGCGATCGTCGAGATCGACCCAACGATTTCTGTCAAAGCTGCGCCCGTCTGATCGACAAATTGGGCGCCTTCAGAGACGACCTTGCCGCTGGCGTCGATCAGGGTGTTGATTTCGCGTGCGGCCTCGGACGCGCGTTGCGCAAGTGCCCGGACCTCTGACGCGACAACGGCGAAGCCCCGCCCCGCATCCCCGGCGCGTGCCGCCTCCACGCCCGCATTCAGCGCCAGGAGGTTGGTCTGAAATGCGATCGATTCGATGATTGAGATTGTCTTTCGAACTTCTGCCGAGCTGTCCTGAATCTTGGACATTGCGCCAATCGCCTGTTTCACGACTTCGCCGCCATCTTCCGCCTGCTTCGAGGTGTCATTGGCGGAACCCGCGACTTCTTCGGATCTTTCCGCGTTGCTTCTTACGGTCTGCGTGATTTCCTGCAGGGATGCCGATGTCTCTTCTATTGTAGCGGCCTGATGTTCGCAGCGCTTGAACAGTTCATTCGCCGTATTGGCGATCTGTTCGGATTCCAAGCTGATATTCCCGGCCGTTCCCAGAATGCCGGAGGTCAGGTCTTCGAACCTTTGAACCGTCTCGTTGAACGCGTCTTTCAATCCCTGAAATTCCTCCGGCAGGTTGTCAGCCAACCGAACCTTAAGGTTGCCTGTCGAGAGGGTTGAAAGGCCATCTGCAACTTGCTTGATGGTTTTCTCACGCTCCGTGACATCGATTGCGAATTTGACGACTTTTTCAACCTGACCAGTTGCACGACGGATGGGTGCGTAACAGGCTTCGATGTATACCTCTGACCCGCCGTTTTTGATGCGCTTGAACTTGGCGTTCATGGTCTGGCCATTGCCCAGGTCTTGCCAAAACTTCTGGTACTCCGGGCTGACAGCGTATGCGGGGTCAACGAATATCCTGTGATGTTGCCCGACGATTTCGTCAAGCCGGTATCCCATTGTGTCCGTGAAGTTCTTGTTTGCTTCAAGGATGTTGCCCTTGGGGTCAAACCAGATGATGGCCTGCATCTGAGAGAGTGCATCAAAAACAGCCAAGAGTTCGGCTTCGGAAAGGTCTTGTCGCATGTCGCCATCCACAGGGATATTTCCCCGAACCTTTGGTCGACAAAGCTGAATAAAGAGTTTCTAGCGCCCGCGAATTCTTGGATCCAATGCATCCCGCAGACCGTCTCCGACATAATTGACAGACAGGACGGTCAGCGAGATCAATATGCCGGGCCACAGGACGCGTTCGGGATAAAGCTCCATCCGGTCAACCGCGTCGAAGAGCAGCTTGCCCCAGGTCGGGAAGTCGGGCGGGAAGCCGAAGCCAAGAAACGAAAGTGCGCTTTCGGTGATAATGGCCGTCGCGATCCCAAGCGTTGCCGACACCATGATGGGTGACATGACGTTCGGCAACAGATGTCGTGTGATCATCTTTGTCGGCGATGTGCCGATGGAGCGCGCGGCCAGGATGAACTCGCGTTCCTTCAGCGCCAGAACGTCGCCGCGCACAATCCGTGCCGTCTGCATCCAAGATGTAAGCCCAACAAGGGTGACGATCAGGATGAAGGTGCCACCTTCGGGTCCGAATGCTGCCGAGAGCTTTTCGCGAAAGAGAAGAACGGCCACCAGCAACAAGGGCAGAAGCGGCAAGGCCAGGAAAAGGTCTGTCAGGCGCATCAAGGGGCCGTCCAGCAGGCGGAAATAGCCTGCAACGACGCCGATCAGGGTCCCGAGGATCACGGACAAAAGCATCGCCGCCATGCCCACGGCCAGAGATATGCGCCCGCCAATCAAAAGACGCCCCAGGATGTCACGGCCGAGGTTGTCGGTTCCCAAGGGATAGAGCCAGTTCACCTTGGCGTCGGCATCCCAAAGCGCAACATAGATCGGGCGCGTATCGCGCAGGTTCAGGAAGTCGCGGCCGGTTGGCACGTATTGCGGGTCGTTCCAATAGACGAAGGGTCCGAACAGAACCATGAGGACGATAAACAGGAAGATGCCCGCGCCCCACATCGCGCCTCGGTGGTTCTTGAACTGGTCCCAGATGTCGGCCCATTGCGAACGGGGCGCGGTTGCTTCGGGGGCTGGTTCCACGGAAAGCTCTGTCTCAGTCATAGCGGATCCGTGGGTCAAGGATGCCGTAGAGGATATCGGCGATCAGGTTGAAGAGCACGATGAGGATCGCGAAGATAAAAGTCAGCGTCTGCACCATCGGCAGATCATTCGCCTGAATGGCCGTGATCAGAAGCTGGCCGATGCCATTCACCTTGAAGACCTGCTCGGTGATGATGGCGCCTCCGAAGATGGAAGGCACGCCAAGCGCGATGACGGTCACGACGGGGATCAGCGAATTACGCAGGACGTGGACCATGACGACGGTCTTTTCGCCCAGGCCCTTGGCGCGCGCGGTGCGGACGTAGTCCTGGTTCAGGTTGTCCAGCATCGAGGCGCGCATGAAGCGGCTAAGCTGAGATGTGATCTGAAGTGCCAGCACCATTACGGGCATGATCATCTGTTGCAGTTGTACCTTGAAGCTGGCCCAGTCCGTGACCCTGTGTGTCGTGTCGTAGATCGAGGGGAACCAGCCCAGCCAAACCGAGAAGATGACGATGACAAGAACGCCAGAGAAGAACGGCGGGACCGAGAAGCCCACCATGGTGACGAAGGTACCGGCGTTGTCGAACCACGAATACTGGCGATAGGCGGAATAGATACCGATCGGGATGGCGATCAGGATGGCGACGACATAGGCGACGCCGACCACCCAAAGTGTCTGCGGCAGGCGTTGCACGACGATGTCCATAACGGGCGAGCGGGTCTGCCAGGACAGAACGCGCTGCTGATCTCCGGCCCAACTGGTGCCGAACATGGCATCGAAGAAGTAAAGCGGTTCGACCACGAAGAATTGGTAAAGCCATTTTGGGAAGGCGATGTAGAAGGGTTGGCCGACGCCAAGCGCTTCCCGCATCTTTTCACGAACATCGTCCGGGATGGTCAGCGGCATCCCCGCCAAGGGATCGCCCGGCGCCAGTTCCAAAAGCATGAAGATGACAAAGCTTATGAACAGCAGTGTCGGCACGCTCAGCACAAGGCGGCGGATTGTATAGGTGAGCATTCCCGGGTCCCAAAGAGTAGGGCGGGATTAACCCCGCCCTACGTCTTCGATCAGTTGCCGATCCGGTACCAGTCGGCGATGTTCCAAAGCTCGCTGTCCCAGACATTGAGCTTCACGCCGCCAAGGCTCGTTGCGTGCGCCGAAAGGCGGCCACGGTGAACGAGCGGGATCATTCCGCCGTTTTCAACCAGCATGTCGTTCAACTGGTGCGCAATCTTGGCACGCTCGTTGATGTCCGCCGTGTTCGCCAGCTGGGCATGCAATGCGTCATACTCAGGCATGCAGAAGCGGCTGATGTTTTCGCCCTGCCACTGCGTATCCGGTCCGGGTGCCTTGTCGCAAAGACCGTTGCCCAGATAGACCTGCGGGTCGGTGCCGCTGAAGGTGTTGGCGTACATCTGAACGTCTGCATAGAACTTCTGGAACGTGTCCGGGCTGCCCGGGTCACCGCCGAAGAAGACCGATGCATCGAGGTTGCGCAGCTCGGTTTCAATGCCGATCTCGCTCCACCATTGCTTGATCAGGGCCTGGAAGTCCTGACGGACCGCGTTGGTGGATGTCTGATACAGGATCGACAGCGGCACGCCGTCTTTCTCCCGAATGCCATCGCCGTCCGTATCGACGATACCAGCATCATCCAGCATCTTGTTGGCGCCGGCGATATCCTGCGTATCGCAGGTCATCGACGTCGACGCATAAACCTCGGGCGCGGGGATCCAGTTGCACGATACTTTGCCCGCGTCGCCGTAACCGATTTCCACCAGCAAGGGCCGGTCGATCGCCAGCGACATCGCCTTGTAGATTGCCGGGTCGCCAAGGAATGGGTGCGGCTTCACGACCGAACGCTCATCGGGTCCAAGCGCCGGATCGGGGTTGGTGTTGTTCAGCATGATCCGCTCGACAAGCGGTCCGAAGCCGGCCACCGGGGTGCCCTTGCCACCCTCTTTCATCTTGGCGATGACGTCTGGCGCAAGCTGGAGATTCCAGGCGTAGTCGAATTCGCCGGTTTCCATCACGGCACGACCGGCCGCCGTTGCATCGCCGCCGCCCTTGAAAGTGACCGTTGCAAAGGCGGGCTTGCCTTCGACACGATAGTTGTCGTTCGCAGCAAAGGTGATAACGTCGTTCGGCTTGAAGTCAGTGACGGTGAACGGACCCGTGCCGATCGGGCCGAAGTTGGCGTCCGTACACTCGGGTGCCTTCGCCCCCAGGCAGTCGGCAAACTGAGCCGCCTGAACGATCGGGGCCTCGTTGCCAACAAACGGGCCATAAGGGTTGGGCTGTGGCTGATCGAACGTGACGACGACCGTCAATTCGTCCGGCGTCTCGACGCTGGACACACCTTCGTATTTGGTCAACTGCGCACATCCGCCTTCGGGATGGCTGCAATATTCATAAGTGAACTTGGCATCAGCACTCGTGAAGGCCGAGCCGTCGGACCAGACCAGACCCGGCGTGATCTTCCATGTGATCTGGGTCAGGTCTTCACTGACGCCACCATTTGCCACGGTCGGGATTTCATCCACCAACCACGGCGTCAGGTTGCCGTTTTCGTCGTAGCGCGCCAGCGGTTCGATCACGAGCGAGGCGGCCTCGATATCCTTCGTACCACCCGAGAGATAGGGGTTCAGGATCGACGGTGCCTGCCAATAGATGATCTTGACTTCGCCGTCGCGACCACGCTCGCCTTCGTGGCCTTCAGCCGCGGCGGTGGTGGCAAGGGCACAAAGCGCCGATGCCCCCAAAAGGGCTGTCATGAGTTTCATGGGTTTCACTCCTTGTTGG
>JASJDQ010000268.1 GCA_030065075.1 Paracoccaceae bacterium
GGTCGTCGCTTTGCCGAAATCGTTGGAGGAAAAGATCGCCGTCCGGGCCGCGGCCCCTGATATTTGGTCAGGTGGTCGGCCCGGACGGCGATCTTTTCCTCCAACGATTTCGGCAAAGCGACGACCTCTGCCGATGTCAGCCGCTCGACCTCGTCGAAGTTCAGGGCCGCCCAACGTCCGATTTCGAACGCACGCAGGTTCTCGTCGATCTTGGCCCCGTTCAAGCGGATGGCCACGCGAATTGCCTCTCCGCCAAGGGGCACTTGCCCCAACTGCCAGGACGCGCCCAGAAGGATCATGTTCGAATAGATGCCGTCGCCCATGGCCTTGGCCGCCAAGGTCGAGGCATCAAACCTCGACAGGTGGTCCTGCATCTTTGCTTCCAGCGACAAGAGCAGCCGGTCGCCGGGAATGCGGAATTCCGGATCACGCGTGAAGGCGCCAGTGATGATCTCGTGTGTATTGACGATGCCCCGCGTGCGTCCCGGCGTGATCAACTGCGTTGTCTTCGCGCCAGCCGACACGACAAGGTCGCCGCCGATCAGCGTGTCCGCCTCGCCGGCGGCCACCCGGATGGCCGAGATATCCTCAGGGCGCTTCCCGATCCGGCAATGGATGTGCACGGCCCCACCCTTTTGGGCAAGCCCCGCCATCTCCATCATACCTGCGCCCTTGCCATCAAGATGCGCCGCCATGGCCAGAACCGCGCCGATCGTGACAACGCCGGTCCCGCCAACACCAGTGATGACGATGTTGTGGGTCAAACCGATCTCGGGCAGCACCGGCTCTGGCAAATCACCGGTTTCCACTTTCGCTGTTGCAGTTTTGCGGACTTCGGCGCCCTCGATGGTCACAAAGGACGGGCAAAACCCGTCGACGCATGAGTAATCCTTGTTGCAAGACGATTGATCGATGGCCCGCTTGCGCCCGAGTTCCGTCTCGACCGGCACGATCGACACGCAGTTCGACTGTACCCCGCAATCGCCGCAACCTTCGCAAATGTCCGTATTGATGAAGACCCGTCTGTCCGGGTCGGGAAACAGCCCGCGCTTCCGACGCCGACGCTTTTCGGCCGCGCAGGTTTGAATGTAGAGGATCGCCGTCACGCCCTCTGTTTCCGACATCCGCTTTTGCACCAACGGCATCTCGGACCGGTCGTGCCATGTGACCTCTTTCGGGAACAGGCTGCGCTCGGGCTCCTCCTTCGGGTCAAAGACGACGGCAATGTCCTTGACGCCTGCAGCCAGCAGCTCCCGCGCGATCCGCTCGGGTGGAAGATCGCCGTCGTTAGACTGCCCGCCGGTCATCGCGACGGCATCGTTGTAGAGCACCTTGTAAGTGATGTTCACGCCCGCCGCCAAAGCGGCCCGCACCGCCATCAGGCCCGAGTGGTTGAAGGTTCCATCGCCAAGATTCTGAAAAACGTGCTTCCGCGTGGAAAACGGTGACTCGCCGATCCAATTTGCGCCTTCGCCGCCCATGTGGGTAAAGCCGCTGGTCTCGCGATCCATCCACTGCACCATGAAGTGGCAACCAATGCCCGCGTAAGCCCGACTGCCGTCCGGCACTTTGGTCGAGGTGTTATGCGGACAGCCCGAACAATAGTATGGCAGGCGCTCCGCGATGTCGGGCGCGTTCTCTGCCGCCCGTGCAGCCTGAACCGTCAGCAACCCTTGCTTGACGGCTTCGGTCCCGCGCCCCTCTTCGATCAGGATGCCGCCAATCTTTTCGGCGATCATCGCCGGGTCCAGAGCGAATCGCGTCGGGAAAAGCTCCTCGGAATGCAACGTACCGGCACCGCCCTTGTACCAGCCATAAACCCGCCGCCCGCGACGGTCGTCGAAGATGGCCTCCTTTATCTGCACTTCGATCAACTTGCGCTTTTCCTCGACCACCACGATCAGGTCCAGACCTTCGGCCCAGTCGTGGAAACCTTTCATATCCAAAGGAAACGTCTGCCCCACCTTATAGGTGGTCAGCCCCAGACGCTCGGCCTCTTCGGCATCGATGCCCAAAAGCCCGAAAGCATGCACCAAATCCAGCCAGTTCTTTCCAGCAGCGACGAACCCTATCTTGGCGCCCGGCTTGCCCCAGACCCGCTTGTCCAGCTTGTTGGCATGGCTGAAAGCCTCTGCCGCAAAGCGCTTGTAGTCGATAACCCGCGCTTCCTGCGGTATCCAATGGTCCCCCAACCGGATATTCAGCCCACCCGGCGGCATGTCGAACTCTGGTGTGACGAATTCCAGGCGACCGGGTCGGCCGTCCACGACCGAGGTGACCTCGACCGTGTCCTTCATCACCTTCAATCCGCACCACAGCCCCGAGAAACGGGAAAGCGCGAACCCATACAAGCCGAAGTCCAGGATCTCCTGAACGCCCGCCGGAGACAGGACCGGCATATAGGCATCGACCATCGCCCAATCGGATTGGTGACAAACGGTCGAGCTTTCGCCGGTGTGATCGTCCCCCATCGCCATAAGGACGCCGCCATGGGCCGAAGTACCAGCCATATTGCCGTGCTTCATCGGGTCGCCGGAGCGGTCAACGCCCGGACCCTTGCCGTACCAGAGTGAAAAGACGCCGTCGTATTGCCCTTCGCCCCGCAACTCGGCCTGTTGCGTGCCCCAAATCGCCGTTGCGGCAAGGTCCTCGTTCAGGCCCGCCTGAAACCGAACGTTCGCCGCTTCCAAGTCCGCCTTCGCCTGCATCATCTGCAAATCGACGCCGCCCAGCGGGGATCCCCGATATCCGGTCACGTAACCGGCTGTGTTCAGCCCAGACGCCTTGTCACGTGCCGCCTGCATCAACATCAGACGCACAAGCGCCTGCGTGCCATTCAAAAGAACGGTTTCCTTTGAGAGATCGAACTTGTCATGCAGCGTCACGTCGCGGGTGGTCATCACGGCTCCTGCTCTACAATCCAAGGTTAGGTCAAATTTGCTGACCTACAAAATGAAATAAGCGTCATTTCGGTGTTTGCAATTCAATTTAACACCGGGTTAACCCTTGTGAAAAAAGTGACCGCTAACAGCGACGGAAAAATACAAGATGGACTGGGACAAGCTTCGAATCTTTCACGCCGTTGCAGACGCGGGCAGCTTGACCCACGCTGGTGATGTTCTTCATCTTAGCCAATCCGCCGTCTCGCGGCAGATCCGTGCGCTTGAGGAAAGCCTGAACACGACGCTTTTTCATCGACATGCGCGTGGTCTGATCCTGACTGAACAGGGCGAGCTGTTGTTCGACGCAACGTCGGCCATGACACGACGGCTCGATACTGCCGAGGCACGCATTCGCGACAGCGAAGAAGAGGTCTTTGGCGAATTGCGCGTCACCACTACGACGGGCTTTGGATCGCTTTGGCTGGCCCCGCGTCTACCGCAGCTTTACGCCAAGTACCCGGACCTCAAGATCGACCTGATGCTGGAAGAACGCGTGCTGGATTTGCCGATGCGCGAAGCTGATGTCGCGATCCGGATGAAGGAACCCAGTCAGGCCGATCTGATCCGGCGCAAACTGATGTCGGTGAATATGCGGCTTTACGCAACGCCCGAGTATCTGGAACGGCAAGGCACGCCAGAGCAGATGGAAGACCTCTCGACCCATCGTCTCATCTGCCAGAACGTCAACGCGACGCAAGTGAGCGCGGGCGCGCAACTGGTCAAGGAACTTCTCAGCCACGACATCCCCAACACGTTGACCGTCAACAACTATTTTGGCGTTCTTCAAGCGGTGCAAGCCGGGCTGGGCGTCGGCGTCTTGCCGGATTACGTCATCGAGGACTTCCCTGACATCCAGCGGGTCTTGCCCGACGTGCAGTCAAACGATGTGCCGGTTTTCCTGGCTTACCCCGAAGAACTTCGGCAATCGCAACGCATCGCCGCCTTCCGCGATTTTGTGACGGAAGAGATCATCGCGCACCGAAAGAGGCTGAGAGGCCTTGCACTGAACGCGTGAAGATATGCGCCAATTGCATATCTGCATTGCGCAATTTTTTGGCAATTTAGGTTGTTTTTTCTCCACCAAGGCTTAACTGCGTTTTCGAAAGCAGCGGTTATTCCGTTGTAATCACCTCCCTGTTGGACTGGCCGGGCCTTGTTAGGTCCGGCCTTTTTTTGTTGAGTTTTATTCAACATAGTCGTGAGCATATTCAATTTGCCGACCGGGTAACTTCGTGGCATGCCCGTCCCAACTGATAGGACTCCCACAATGACAGATGCGCTCAGCCGCGTTCTTGAAACCCGTGACTGGCTTCTGGCCGACGGTGCGACCGGCACCAACCTTTTCAACATGGGGCTGACTGCTGGGGATGCGCCGGAATTTTGGAACGTGGACGCCGCCGACAAGATCCGGGCGTTGTACAAAGGCGCAATCGATGCGGGCAGCGATCTGTTCCTGACCAACACGTTCGGCGGAAATGCGTCACGGCTCAAACTGCACAATGGCGAGGACCGGGTTCGTGAGTTGAACCGCGTCGGTGCCGAGATTGGCCGCGAGTTGGCGGATGCTGCGGGTCGGCCCGTCATCGTGGCCGGGTCGATGGGTCCGACCGGCGAGATCATGGAGCCGCTTGGCACACTGACCTTCGACACCGCGGTCGAGATGTTCCACGAACAGGCCGAAGGCCTGAAAGAAGGCGGCGCCGACGTGCTCTGGGTCGAGACGATTAGCGCGCCCGAGGAATTCCAGGCGGCCGGCAAGGCTGCTCAGTTGGCCGATATGCCGTGGTGCGGAACGATGAGCTTTGACACTGCCGGGCGCACGATGATGGGCCTGACTAGCGAGGGCCTTACAGCGCTGGTCGACAAGCTGGATCACAAGCCGCTGGCCTATGGTGCGAATTGTGGTGTCGGAGCTTCGGACCTGCTTCGTACGGTTCTTGGGTTTTCGACAGACGGCACCGCGCGGACCCTGATCGCCAAGGGCAACGCCGGCATCCCCAAATACGTCGAAGGCCACATACACTACGATGGCACACCCGAGTTGATGGCCGACTACGCACGTCTTGCCCGCGACGCGGGGGCGACCATCATCGGCGGGTGTTGCGGCACAACGCCAGCCCATCTCCGGTTGATGCGAGCCGCGCTGGAGGACCACGTGCCGGGCGCGCGACCGACGTTGGACGAGATCGCCGCGCGGCTTGGCGGGTTTTCGTCGAACGAGGACGGGACCGGCGACACCAAGGCGGCACCCTGTCGAGGGGGCCGCCGCCGCCGTCGCGGCTAGGCCAGACTTCTTAGGTCATTTCTACGGGTCGCGTTGGTCTGCTTCGAGCCCAAGAGCGGAAGTGAGGCAGACTAAGGAATTGCCACAAACTAGGG
>JASJDQ010000269.1 GCA_030065075.1 Paracoccaceae bacterium
GTCAGACCCAAAGCGCAATCCGAAGCGTTTCTTGCGGAATGCAAGGAAAACCTGGGCAAGGACTTGCCTGCCGTCATCTCACCGATCATGCGCATCGAACCGGTTGGTGACTTACCCGATCTGTTGAAGTACCGCACGCTGGTCGTCACGTCGCGCAATGCCGTTGATCGGCTGCCGTTAGGTAATGGACAGCGGCTTGTTACCGTTGGGGTGCGGACGGCAGCACTGGCAAAAGAAAAAGGGTTCGACGCGATTTGCCTTGGCGAAACGGCCGAAGCGTTTCTGACCCGTGCAGACGAAGTGCTTGCACCAGCGATCTACCTAAGCGGCGCTCACATGCGTTGCGATTTGGCAACCCGACTGACAGAGCTCGGCATCAATACCGCTCATCAGGTGATCTACGACCAACAAGAACAGCTTTTGACGGATGACGCCAAACACCTGCTTGCGTCAGGTGGTGCGGTCATCCTGGTGTTCTCGCCCCGTTCGGCGAAATTGCTTTCAAGTTACCAGGCGCATGGCACGACGCGCGTGTTGGCCATCAGCGAAGCCACCGCAGACGCATGGTCGGGTGAAGGGCAGATTGAAGTCGCAGAACGTCCCGATGCAGCGTCCATGATCGCCTTGGTCAAAGCGGCTTTCTAGCGCGCTCGCCTTGTTGCCGGTGCGACGGACCCCTACAATGCAACTGAGGGACACGAGTGCGTAGGGATGACGTGCGAACAAAGGAACTGACTTGTGGCACGAAAACCTAAGACCCCTAAAAACAAGGCGGAAACGGCTTCCAACGACGGTTCGGAGGCAACAGAGGCCCTCGACCCGACCGACATTGAAGACCCGGTTTCCAGCGAATCGACGGAAGAACCACCTGTTGTGATCGAAGCCGAGGCAACGGAAGTCGACGCAACGCCGAAAGAAGATACAGCGACGTCCGATCCTGCAGAAGAGGCTGATGGCTTCGACGCGACGTCTGGGACCAGCGAGCCCGACACAGCCAAAGAAAACCCCGAGGTGGTCGAGGAGATGCCGACGCCGCCCCAGGCTGCCACGCCTGAGCCTGCAAGGTCGGGATACTCCTTTTTTCCATTGATGCTTGGCGGCCTCGTTGCTGGCGGCCTCGGATATCTGGCAGCCACGCAGTTCCCCATTACGACAACGCCTGAGTCCGAACCCATGGACACCAGCGCGTTCAGCGACGGTATCGCCCAGAACTCTGCGCAATTGGCGGCCTTGACGAGCCAGGTCGAAGAGTTGGCAAGCGCAGAAGGTACGCCCGCTACCGATCTGGCGCCAGTCGAACAGTCTTTGACGGAGCTGTCGGAGCGCATCGGGACTGTCACGACCGATCTTGCAACCCTTCGACAGGAGCTTTCAAAAAGCGTCGAGACCCTGACGACCAAGGGCGACACCATCGAAGAACGTCTGTCCGTTCTGGAAAGTGCTGAGCCACCGGCGCAGGACATCTCGACCGACGAAGAACTAGCGGCGTTTCGGGCTGAAGTCGACCAAATGACAACCGATGCAGAAGCGCGTTTGGCCGAGGCTCGAAGACTATCTGCAGAAGCGGAGGAGGCGGCCGCCGCCGCCCGCGCCGAGGCCGAAGCAAAGGTGGCCGAGGCTGAAGCTGCTGCGGCGCTGCAGTCGAAAATGATTGACCTGCGGACAGCCGTCGAAAGCGGCGCTAGATACTCTGGACTTCTAGAGGGACTGGACAACATACCAGATGCGATTGCCAAGTATGCAGAAACCGGCATTGCCACCATTGGTGATCTGCAACGTGCTTACCCCGCAGCCGCGCGTGCTGCGCTTTCAGTCTCGGAAACGATCCCCGAAGACGCGTCTACGGGCGAAAGGTTCACCGCATTCCTGAAACGGCAGACAAATGCGCGCTCCCTTCGACCCAAGGAGGGTGATGGCGCCGACGCAGTGCTTTCGCGTGCAGAGGCAAGACTGGGGAATGGTGAACTTGCAGAAGCACTGGCCGAGCTCGACAAGCTTCCGGAAGAAGGAAAGGCCGCATTGGGCGATTGGCTAAGCCAGGCCATGGCACGCATTGCGGCACTTGAAGCCATTCGCGATTTGACCACAACAAACTGAGTGTAAGTTATGCTTCTTTGGACCTTACTGAAAATCGCGATCTTCCTTGGTCTTGTGGTAGCGGGCGCCTGGGGCGCAGGCCTGCTGATGGAGGCCGAGGGGGGCATTCAGGTCTCGGTGGGTGGAACGGAATTCACGTTGGGCGCGCTCGAATCCGTGATCGCCGTCGTGCTGCTGATGGCTGCGTCATGGCTGCTATTCAAGATCGTTGGCCTCGTCGTCGCCTTCATCCGGTTTGCTTTGGGCGACACGACAGCGATTAACCGCTTCTTCGACCGCCGTCGCGAGCGCAAAGGATACGACGCGCTGGCCGAAGGCATGATGGCGCTGGCATCCGGCGAGTCCCGGCTTGCCATGACGAAGGCCGCTAAAGCGGACCGCCTCCTGCAAAAACCGGAACTCACAACGCTGCTGACGGCGCAAGCCGCCGAACAGGCAGGCGATGCCGCAAAGGCGACCGAGGCCTATAAACGCTTGCTGTCGGATGAGAAGACCCGCTTCGTGGGTGTTCGCGGCCTCATGAAGCAACAGTTGGAGACAGGCGATACGAACAAGGCACTGAAACTTGCCGAAAAGGCCTTTGCGCTGAAACCCAAGCACAACGAAACGCAGGACATCCTACTCGAACTTCAAGCCAATGCCCACGACTGGTCCGGCGCACGCAAGACACTTGGCGCCAAGTTGAAGCACGGCGCATTGCCGCGCGACGTACACAAACGCCGGGATGCCGTTCTGGCGCTGGGCGAAGCGCGCGACATTCTGGATGAAGACAAACCAATCGAAGCCCGCGAGACCGCGATCGAGGCCAACCGGATGTCGCCTGACCTGATCCCGGCGGCCGTGATGGCGGCAGACGGCTATATCGCTGACAAGAAACCCAAGAACGCGACCCGTGTTCTGAAAAAGGCGTGGTCGGTCCAACCGCACCCTGATCTGGCGGCAGCCTTCGCGCGGATAAATCCGAATGAATCGCCAAAAGACCGCATTCAGCGCTTTACCATACTGACCGGCCAGCATGTCGATCATCCTGAAACGCGCATGCTGAAAGCTGAACTGCGCATCGCCGCCGAGGACTTTCCAGGTGCCCGCGATGCGTTGGGCGACCTGGCCGAGACAGCGCCATCGGCGCGATCCCTTGCAATCATGGCCGCAATCGAAAAGGGCTCCGGCGCAGATGACGCCGTGGTCAAGGGCTGGCTTGCTCGGGCTTTGACGTCGCCCCGCGGCCCGCAATGGGTGTGCGACAACTGCCACAAGGCGCATGCTGACTGGGATCCGGTTTGTGACAGTTGCAACGCCTTCGACACCCTGACTTGGCGGGAGACCGATGAACCGGTTGCCTCGCTTCCGTCAGGCGCCGAAATGCTCCCGTTGATCGTCGGTCAAATTGCCGGGCCAGAAGAGGTCGGGGAACCAGAGGAAGCCGACGTCATCGAGGAAGACGATGGGCCGGTTCTGGAAGACGGATCTGACCCTGACACGGAACCACCGCAAGACGACACGATGGAAAGCGCAAATTCGGACGAGCCGCCGGTCGAGGCATCGGTGTCCGAAAAGACGTGATTTAGGTCTGGGCCTGTCGAAAAAAGCTTGCTATCAGGTCCGCCGGTAGGCCGCTGTAGCTCAGATGGTAGAGCACGTCATTCGTAATGATGGGGTCGGGGGTTCGAGTCCCTTCAGCGGCACCACACCACATCCCTTTGCAGGCAAATCCAGTGGCATCCTTTAACGCCCATTACATAAGGGTTCATGATGCTCCTGTCGTCCTATATCGCCCAGAGACGCTGAGAAAATGCCCCTGAACGACCCGAAGATTTGAACGCTCACGTCCAGAGAAATGTCCTACTAGGTCGGCAACTTTGACGGACTTACTTTGACAACCTCACCCGCCAGTTCGTGTCTTGCGAAGCACGTCGACGATCTCATCGGCCGTGGCGGATTTCGCAATGTAGTCAACCGCACCGGTGCGCGCTGCCGCGACCGCGGTCGGGATATTGCCATACCCTTTAAGGACGACCGTTCGGCAGGCGGGGCCCACCCGCCTCAAGCTCTCGATCACGGCTAGACCGCTTCTTTCCAGAAGGCGCAGGTCTATGATGGCGAAACGCGGCCGACTTGCCTCCAGAGCGGCCAAACCGTCGGCGACGCTGGCGGCCGTGGTCACTGAAAACCCGCGACGTGTCATGGCCTGCGAAGGCCGGTCGCGCAGAACTTCGTCGTCTTCGACGATCAGAAGACTGTTTCCGTAGGTGTTGAACGCGTGCTCCAGGTCATTCAAGGTTTGGGCGATTTGCCTGTGCTGCTCCCAATCTGCGCATTTCGTCCCGGCCGCAGTTGCGGGAGTTGTGAGTGGTTTGGAATAAGGCGAAGCACGGTTCAGGGCAGCGTCAATTCACCCAACCGGAAGTAAGCCAGACCGTCGCCATTCAGCGTAAGTGACCAGTAACGCGCCGAGCATACCTAACTCCGCAGCACAACTGCAGGAAGCGGAAAAAAATATGGAAATCATTTGCTTGCAGTCGTCCTGCCGATGGGATCATCAACGTCTGCGTTGGCGAATATCATTTTTGGCGATGACCTCAACAACGCCAATCGAATCCTAGAAGCCCGCATTTCCGATCGCGGCATGGATAAGATCGAAGCGCTGGTCGAAGAGGTGCGCGCAACGATCCCGCAGCCGGAGAACGCAGAAGAGCAAATCAGCCAAAAGCGATGAGGCTGGTCGAGCCGTCCGGCTCGCTTTCCCACAAGAGAGAGCTGATGTCATTGAAAGGCACTTGCGAGATGTACGATCCCCACGAAAACCAAAGCTGTCCGTGAATACGAGGCGGAGCAAACGCGTATCTCGCTTAGGAAAGAACGAAGCGACGCCCTTGCCGTGGACGCACCGCAAACGACCGGGTGGCGGTCAGACCGTCGCCATGTTCACGCGCAATTCTTCCAGATAATGTTTGTCGACGGAAAGCCTGACACCGAGATTTCCCGCACCACCAAGCACCGGCGTCTTTTTTCTGGCCATGGTTTTTCTTTTCGTTTCCGGTCTTGGTTGGGTTTTGACGGTGAGGCTGAACAACCGAACCCGCGTTCGCTCCGCCAGAGAAGCAGTCGTTTTGTTCGTTTTGGCAAACGTCGGCTACAAGCCCAAAACGGACACTGCGGCTTAACAAAAGGTTAGCAGGAAAACTGGCTGTATTGATCTGATCCGGTATTC
>JASJDQ010000041.1 GCA_030065075.1 Paracoccaceae bacterium
CTTCGGTCGGACTATCTGGCCATCGCGACGCTCGGCATATCCGAGATCATCATTGCCATTCTCAAGAACGAAGACTGGCTGGCCCGCGGCGTCAAGAACGTGATCGGCATCCCGCGCCCCGTGCCCTACGAGATCGACCTGCAAAACGACACGGGCTTCGTCGACCGCATCACTGGCTATGGCTTCGATCCCGTCACCGCGTCAGCGATCACGGTCAAGCTGGCCTACACCGGCCTCTTCCTGGCGGTGCTGGTGCTGCTGTTGTGGCTCGCGCAATCGGCGCTGAACTCACCCTGGGGCCGCATGATGCGCGCCATCCGCGACAACGAAGTCGCGGCAGAGGCGATGGGCAAGGACGTCACCGCCCGGCACCTGCAAATCTTCGTTCTCGGCTCGGCGGTCTGCGGGCTGGCGGGGGCCATGATGACGACGCTCGACGGACAGCTCACACCAAGTTCGTACCAACCGCTGCGCTTCACCTTCTTGGTCTGGGTCATGGTGATCGTCGGCGGATCAGGCAACAACTTCGGCGCGGTCCTGGGCGGCTTCCTGATCTGGTACCTTTGGATCATGGTCGAACCCGCAGGTCTCTTCCTGATCGAAACGATCACGGCGACCATGGCCGATGGGTACTGGCTGAAAGACCACCTTCTGGACAGCGCAGCCCACATGCGGCTCTTGACGATGGGCCTGATCCTGCTGCTGGTCCTCAGGTTCAGCCCACGCGGCCTGATCCCGGAGCGATGACACCGCTCATCGTCATTCCCGCCGCCGGAGCCTCGTCCCGGATGAAGGGTCGCGACAAGCTACTGGAACCAGTCGAGGGCAAGCCGCTTCTGCGCCGCCAGGCCGAGATGGCCCTCGCCACGGGCTGTCCTGTCATGGTGGCGTTGCCGCCCGGCGGCGGCGCAAGGCGCGATGCTCTGGAGGGTCTGGGCGTCACGCAAATCGAGGTGCGGGACGCAGCGGAGGGGTTGGGGGCAACGCTTCGCACCGCAGCGCTCTTCATCGCGCGGCATGCCTTCGACCGACCCATGATGATCCTGCTGCCCGATGTGCCCGAGATAACGGTGTTCGACATCAAAAGCGTGCTTTCCAGGTTCGAGGCACGAGGCGGCGATACGCCCACGCGCGCGACAAACGATGCGAACAAGCCCGGCACCCCACTGATCGTACCGCCGCGCCTGATCCCTGCGTTTACCAAGCTCACAGGCGACGACGGCGGTCGCGCGGTCCTGCAAGACGAAGACGTCGTGCTCGTACCCCTTTCCAATGACCGCGCAACACGTGATCTGGACACGCCCGAAGACTGGGCGGCCTGGCGCAAGGACACCGGCGTCTCTGACTAATACCTTACGCGTGCAACCAGCGCACCAGCGGCAACAAGGTCCGGGTCACCTCAAGAACCCACGTTTTCGCACCTGCCCCAATGATCTTCGCCTGCGGCGCCGGATTGTCATACGTCCGCGCCACGAACCCCTTGTATCGAAGCAAATCACTCCGCGGGCTGTCCGCATCGAACCCTTTCGGCACGCGCGCCAGATCGGGCGCATCCATGCGGCAACCGATCTGCTCCGCCGCCCTCAACGCCTGCTCCAAGGCTTCGCCCTCCAAGGACATGATCCGCTTCCGCAAAGCGCCCAGAGCTTTCGGCACGATCCCCCATTGCCCAGCCCCGTATCCCACACCTTCCGGCGTCAGTACGAAATGAACGCCCGGGGACCGGTTCGGATGGACACCCGCCCAGAACACCAGATGCAGGCGCGCGTTGTAGGGTGACTTGTCCTTTGAAAACCGCACATCCCGGTTGATCCGCCTGAGCGAGCCATTCAGCTTGGGCTCTGCCCGCAATGGCGGGTCAAGGGCCGCCATGTCGGATGATACCTCGGCAATGAAATCCAGCGCAGGCGCCTTCCAATGCGCCTCATAGGCCGCCCGGTTATCCTCGAACCACGCCTTGGAGTTGTTGGCCTCCAACTCGGCGAGGTACGAGAACGTCTTTTTCGAAAAGCTCATTTGGGCTTTCTCCCTGAATACGGAACCATTGCATAGAAGACGCGCATGGAGGCGGGGATTCGACATGGACGCAGCACATCTTCTCTGCCATTCACGGACGAGGCAACGCTGGGAGAAGACATGAACGGCGCCGAAACGCTTGTCGAAACGATGCTTGCATCCGGTGTGACCGTCTGTTTCGCCAATCCCGGCACGTCCGAGATGCACTTCGTCGCCGCGCTGGACACGCATCCGGACATGCGCTGCATCCTCTGCCTGTTCGAAGGCGGCGTGACCGGCGCGGCGGACGGCTATGCCCGGATGAGCGGCAATGTCGCCGGCACGCTTCTGCATCTGGGCCCCGGTTTCGCGAACGGATGGGCAAACCTGCACAATGCCCGCAAAGGCCACTCGGGAATTGTGAACGTCGTCGGCGATCACGCCGGGTATCACCTGAAACACGACGCCCCCCTGCAATCCGATCTCGACGGCGTCGCAGGTTCGGTCTCGCACTGGATGCGCCGTGCGGGCGAGGCGGATGAGGTCGCGCCTCTGGGCGCGGAAGCCATTCGCGCTGCGCGCGGTGGAGAGATTGCGACCCTCATCCTGCCCGCCGACAGCGCCTGGGGCGAAAGCACCGCCGCCCCGGTCACCGCAGCGCCCCCACGCGTGAAGCACTTGCCCGACACGGCGCGCATCGAAGCGGCAGCGGAAGCGCTGAAAGAACCCGGCGCGGCCCTCCTGCCGGGCGGTCCGGCGCTTTACGGTGCGGGCGCCGAACTGGCGGGGCGGATCTCCACCCGAACAGGCGCGCGCCTGATCGCGCCGTTCTTCTCCCCGCGCATCGAATTGGGCGGTGGTGCGGTCGCCTTTGAACAGATGTTCTACCAAGGCGCTCAGAACGCCGAATTCCTGAAAGATATTAAAAGCCTCACTTGCTTGGGCGAAGCACCGCCGGTCAATTTCTTTGCCTATCCCGGCCAACCCTCCACGCCCGATCCGGCAGGCTGCGTGATCGACAAACTCTGCCATCCGGACTGGGATATACAGGGCACGCTCGAAGCCCTCGCAGAGGCCGCTGGCGTCGACGGAAGCGAAGACATCGCGCGCATCGAAACGACCATCCCCGACCCCGGCACCGGCGGACTCACGCCCGACGGCGTCGGTCGCGCCCTGGCCAACGCCACGCCGGACAGCGCGATCATGGTCAACGAAGCCGTCACCGCCGGCTTCGGGATCTGGCCCCATGTCAACGCCGCAGCGCGGCACGACCGTATCAACACGACCGGTGGCGCCATCGGCCAGTGCCTGCCAGCCGCGCTCGGGGCCGCCGTCGCCTGCCCCGACCGGCCCGTCTTCGCCGTTTCGGGCGACGGATCGGCGATGTATCAGGTCCAATCGCTCTGGACAGCGGCGCGCGAGAGGCTGAACATCACCTTCATCATCATTGCCAACCGCGGCTATCAGATCCTGCATCACGAGTTGGAAGCGCAAGGTGCGCCAAAGCCTGGCCGCAACGCCCGCGCCATGTTCGACATCGAAGACCCCCTGATCGACTGGCAGGCGATGGCCGCAGGTCACGGTGTCGCCGCCGCCCGCGCCACCACCTGCGAAGAGATGACGGCAGCCCTGGCCCAAGCCGCGTCAACTCCCGGCCCGTTTTTGATTGAGGCGGTGACCGGGTGACAAAGATCCTCTGCATCGGTTCCGTCCTTTGGGATGTGATCGGTCGCTCTCCGGCATCGATGCGCCTCGGTTCGGATGTGCCTGGGCGCATCTCACGCCTGCCGGGCGGAGTCGCCATGAACATCGCGATGACACTCCGACGGTTCGGAATGACGCCCACGCTTTTGACCAGCGTCGGACAGGATGTGGCGGGAGACGAATTGATCGCTGCTGCCAGAACGCTGGGGCTGGACACTTCGCTTGTGTACCGCTCGGCGGACCTGCCGACCGACCAGTACATGGCGGTCGAAGGCGCGAATGGCCTGATCGCCGCGATTGCGGATGCGCACTCGCTCGAAACTGCAGGGGACAAGATCCTGCAACCCCTGGCGGACGGGCGTCTTGGCTGCGAACCCAAGCCTTATCAGGGCTTGATCGCGCTGGACGGGAACCTGACCGAAATGCTTTTGGCCGAGATCGCCACCAGCCCGCTTTTCGCCAAATCAGACCTGCGTGTCGCACCCGCCTCTCCGGGCAAGGCCGAACGGCTTTTGCCGCTACTCAAGACCCCGAACGCGACAATCTACGTGAACTTGGAAGAGGCAGGGCTGCTGGCCAATCAATCTTTCCAAGATGCAGAAGCCGCGGCCAAGGCGCTGATGGCGATGGGTGCGTCGAGTGTGCTGGTGACTGACGGTGGCCGACCGGCGGCCTATGCCAAAACCGCTGGCCTCCTGACAGCTGAACCACCTCAGGTTCTGGTCACGCGCGTCACAGGCGCCGGGGATACGTTCATGGCGGCCCACATCGCCGCCGAAAGCCGGGGGGAGGACCCGCAGACCGCGCTTGAAACCGCGCTAAGCGCAGCCGCGGCCTATGTTTCGGGAGACGTCCCTTCATGAGCCTGCCCATCGACATTCTTCCCAAGATCAAGACGGCCCTGAAGAACGGCGACCCGGTTGTCGCGCTGGAATCGACCATCATCAGTCACGGCATGCCGCACCCGCAAAACATCGAAACCGCATGCACAGTCGAAGATGCGGTCAGCGCAGAAGGGGCAATACCCGCGACCATCGCCGTGATCGACGGTCGGCTCAAGGTTGGTCTGGACGAAGCCGATCTGAACCGCCTCGCCACTGCGGGTCCAGGCGAGGTGACAAAGCTCACCCGCGCCAACCTCGCGCACTGCATGGCGGGTGGCGGCACCGGATCGACCACGGTTGCGGCAACCATGATCGGCGCGCATCTTGCTGGGATCGATGTGTTTGCAACGGGGGGTATCGGCGGCGTCCATCGTGGTGCGGAAACCAGTTTCGATGTCTCGGCGGACCTCTACGAACTTGCGCGAACCCCTGTTGCCGTGATCTGTGCAGGCGCGAAGGCCATCCTCGACATCCCTAAAACGCTTGAGGTTCTGGAAACCCAGGGTGTACCGGTCATCGCCTACGGTCAGACGGCCTTTCCGGCCTTCTGGTCGCGCAATTCCGGCCTGACCGCGCCAATGAGTGCCAGCGATCCTAAAGACATCGCCCGCGCAATCGCAATGCAGCGCGAACTGAAGATGCCCGCAGGCTGCCTGATCGCCAATCCGATCCCGGAAGAGGATGAAATCGCGCCATCCGTGATCAATCCGATCATCGAACAAGCCCTTGCCGACGCTACAAGACAGAAAATCACCCACGGGGCCGTCACACCGTTCGTGCTGCAGCGCGTGCTGGAACTTACCAATGGCGCGTCGCTCAAAGCCAATATCGCGCTTGTTTTGAACAACGCGCGACTTGCTGCAAAGATAGCCACTGCACTTGGAAAACCGCACGAAATGCACTGATTTTCACAGAAGCCGTTGTGAGATGCATGCCCAACGCCTAAGTTGCAATCATCCGCAATGCAGGACGGTCCATGTCAAAACTGACTGATGATGATCTTCCGCCCCGGCGCAAGCCGGGAATGTTCGCGTGGCTGCGTGGCTCGTTCCTGACCGGATTGGTCGTTATCGCCCCCATTGGCCTGACCTTGTGGCTAATTTGGACCGTGGCAGGCTGGGTCGACAGTTGGGTTCTGCCGTTTGTGCCGGTCTGGCTCAGACCCGATCAGTATGTCGGGCTGAACATTCGCGGCATCGGCGTTCTGGCCTTTCTGATTTTCACGGTGCTTGTCGGCTGGATGGCGAAGGGCATCATCGGCAAATCGCTGATCCGCTGGGCCGAAAGCCTGGTTCACAACCTGCCGGTCGTGCGCTCGGTCTATAAAGGCCTGAAACAAATTGCCGAAACCGTTTTTGCACAGTCGGACACGTCCTTCGACAAGGCCTGCCTCGTCGAATACCCACGGAAAGGCATCTGGGCCATCGCCTTCATTTCCACCTCCGCCAAGGGCGAAATCGACAGCAAGGTTCCGGCAGATGACGACAAGACTGCAATTTTCCTGCCCACCACGCCGAACCCGACATCGGGCTTTCTGCTATTCGTACCGAAGCAGGATGTGATCGAACTCGACATGTCGGTCGAAGATGCGGCCAAGCTGGTGATCTCGGCAGGCCTTGTCTATCCGGAAGGCCAGGTCTCGGGCGCGGAACCAACGCCTATCGGCGAGGTTCGTACGCCAAGCCGGGTCGGCAACACGGGCTAAACGTCAGCCGTACATCTCGGGTAGATCGACGCTCGATTCCCGTCCGATCTTGTCACCGTGATCTCCCAGAAAACGCTCAGCCGCCTCCTGACCCGCCTCAAAAAGCGCCGTAAGCGTCGCAGGCGTCGGGACCAGCTTCGAAGCGACGCTCAAACGCGTCATCAGGTCATCGTCCGCGATCATGTGGATGCGTACCGTCTTCATCGCGCCTTCCGCGATGGTGCCATCCTTTATCAGCCTTTGAACAAAATGGATCGCACGCAATTCGCGCAGAAGCGACGAGTTAAAGCTGATCTCGTTGATGCGGTTCAGAATGTCCCGCGCCTCCACCGGTGTTTCCTCCCGCTCCAGCGGGTTGATGTTCACGACGACGATGTCTTCGGGCAAATCCGGCGCAAACAGCGGAAAAAGTGCTGGATTGCCCGTATACCCCCCGTCCCAATAGGCCTCGCCCTCGATCTCGACCGCCTGAAAGATGGTCGGAAGACAGGCGGACGCAAGGATGACATCCGTATTGATCTCGGCCCCCGAGAACACGCGGATCTTGCCCGTGCTGACATTGGTCGCCGAGACAAAGAACGCCGGGTCCAGGTCCGCACAGACCGAGGCATAGTGGAACGTATCAGCAATGGGTCCCAGCGGGTTCTGATAGAACGGCCCCCAGGCATAGGGGCTTACAACGCGCGTCCAGGCATCGGCGAAGCTGTAAGGCAGCGAATACTCAATGGACTGACTGACGAGGCCCGGGGCGGGAAAGAAAGCCGACATCCAATGGGTCAAACGCCAGTCGCTGATGCCGCCCACCTGTTTCCAGAGCCAGGCGAGGTTTTCGCGCGCGCCCTCGCGCCCGTTTTCCACCAAACCGGCCTTGAGCGCAGCACCATTCAGCGCCCCGGCCGAAGTCCCGGAAATACCAGCGATTTCAACCGAAGGCTCTTGCAGCAACCGATCCACGACGCCCCAGGTGAACGCGCCATGCGCACCGCCGCCTTGCAGAGCCAGATTGATACGGCGGGTCAAAACGAACTCTGACGCAGAACTCGTCCCATCACAAAGCCGTCCATCCGCCGTCAACGCTGATCGTCGTTCCAGTGATCTGCGCGGCCGCATCCGAGGAAAGGAACACGCAGGTGCCGCCCAACTGCTCGACCGTCGCGAATTCCTTCGACGGTTGCCGCGCCAGCATGACCTCGCGGATGACCGTCTCGCGATCCATGTCATATTCCTTCATGGTGTCCGGAATTTGCGCCTCGACCAGCGGCGTCAGAACATAACCCGGGCAAATCGCATTCGCCGTGATCGGCTCCTCGGCTGTCTCAAGCGCCACGACCTTGGTCATGCCAACCACCCCATGTTTGGCGGCGACATAAGCCGATTTATAGGGCGAAGCCGTCAACCCATGAGCACTGGCGATGTTGATGACCCGGCCCCAGCCCGCGTCGCGCATCATGGGCAGTGCCGCCGCCGTTGTGTGAAAGGCCGACGACATGTTGATCGCGATGATGGCGTCCCACTTTTCGACCGGAAACTCGTTGATCGGCGAGACATGCTGGATGCCCGCGTTGTTCACCAGAATATCGCAGGCCCCCGCCTTTTCCACCAGCGCCCGGCATTCGCCGCCGACCGACATGTCGGCCTTGATGTAGCGCGCGTTGGTTCCGGTCTCCTGCGCGATCTCGGCGGCCAAGGCATGGTCCTGGTCGCGATCGGTGAACGAGTTCAGCACCACATCCGCCCCCGCGCGCGCCAGTTCCCAGGCAATTCCCAGCCCAATGCCCGAGTTCGATCCGGTTATGACAGCGGTTTTTCCTTCGAGGGACATGCCCGATCTCCTTGCGACTGCGGCAATTGTTCTGCGGCTGCAGCATACCGGGAGTTCGAGGGGACGCAATGATGGCCAAGGTGGTGCCGGACGCACCCGGCAGGCAATGTCTGCTCAGAGCCCTAAGCAGACCATGGGTAGTTGCCGCCGAAACTGTAGGCTCGGGGTCCACAAAAAAGGAGGCTTGATCGATGTTCTGGAAAGGGCCTGGAGATATAAGGTCAAGACGACTTTCGAAGGGCGAGCAAGAAGCATACAACGCGGGCTACGACGACGGCGTCGGTATGGTGATCGATAGACTTAGTGGCCTTGATCCAGACGATCCGAGCGCCGAAGCTCGGGAGTTGGTGAAGGAGCTTATTCTCTCGCACGCGGTCGAGACAACCTCGTCCGATTGAACGAGCCCTGACGAATGTCGGCAAAGCGGGCAAAGCAGCCGTTCCCTAAACAGTAACGTAGCGTTGGCAAAAAGGCTGCAGGTGACCCAAGAGCGCACTGCTGTCTCACCAGATTATGCCGACGCAAGTTAGTCGCATTTTTGGGGACACTTTTGACTCAAGTCGTATCTTCCGCAATAGTTGGCACAGTAAGCTTAATAGGTTTGGGGGAATGCAAATGTTTCTAAGAACCTTTGCCTATGCGTTGGTCGCAATGCACATTGGTGTCTGGTCCGCATCAGCTGCCACATTCAACTCGAACGATCTTCAGACGATTCCGAAGACGACCGTTGATGGCATTTCTCTGACAACGATAACGTCTGACGGAGCATTCGGAAGCGGAAACGCAACATTTCCCGGCTTACTTGTTGGCCTTAATGACGAAGCCGGAACATACGAGTTTGCGTTCTCTAGAGAAATCGTCTCGATCGACATCTTTTTTTACGGTTTGACGAATATCGACGGCGTGTTGCCGCCTGAGCAGATCACTGGCTTTGCCACTGAAGATGGGGCCGTGTCGATCGGATTTACGAACTTGGCCAACGCAACATTTGCTGGAAACATGATACAGACGAATGCGGCTCCGGCCGGTGCCTTTCTCGAAGGCTCCGGAGTTATCTCTTATTCCGGGGGACCGTTTTCGAGCTTCTTTCTGAGCCACAGCCAGAACGGCATCAACGGCGGCTTCGGAATCGATCGAATCGTCGTGTCTGAAGTTCCTCTTCCAGCGGGCGCGGTTTTGCTGGGGAGCGGGCTATTGATGCTCGGTTTACGCTGGAGACGTCGCACGGCCTGACTGCTTCTGCCGACTTGTGCTGACCGCGCAGGGTTGTCTCGCCTACCATGACAGGGCCAGGGCGTTCACCAGCGTCTTACACTCTACAACGATCTGGCCCGGCCATTGAGCCTAGACATTGCGCACTCAAGAGGCGTGTCAATCGTCCACCCACTAAGACCTGATTTGCGCGCAGCCGACCGCTGAATGGTGCCAAACGGACTCACACCGCTTTTATTGCCTCTGACTGAACCTGCAAACAGCCAAAGACAGACGGGCCTAGCGGAGTCGAGATGACCATTCGATTCCGGAGAGAAGGACGCAGAGATGGGGATCAGGTGTTCGCTTTGGGCTCAGAGTGGACATCTGAACCCTGCTATTGGATGCCGTCTTCAGCGTGATCAACCAAGCCATACGTCCAAGAAGAGCATAACGACCAATCCGATTGCGAGACCCAACGTTGCCTTGTTTTGATGCCCGCTTCGGTGTGTCTCCGGAATGATCTCGTGGCTGATAACGTAGAGCATCGCACCCGCGGCGAAGGCCAGCCCCCAAGGCAAGAACGGTTCGGAAATTGAGATCAGCCCAGCACCTAGCGCTCCTCCCACGGGCTCGATCAGACCTGTCAGCGCGGCAATGCCCCAGGACTTGACGCGGCTGTAGCCCTCGCCGAGGAGCGCAACAGCCACCGCAAGACCTTCGGGCAGGTTCTGCAGTCCGATTCCAAGAGCGAGCGGCATTCCACCAGCAAGTCCATGCGCACCGAACCCCACCCCGACGGCCATGCCCTCTGGGAAGTTGTGGATGGTGATGGCGATAACGAAGAGCCATATCTGGCGCAGTGCGACCGCATCGGGACCTTCGCGCCCCGTGCTAAAGTGCTCGTGCGGCAGGGTCTCGTTCAACAAAGCGACCAGCGCCATTCCCGTGAGAATTCCGATCACGGCGACAATGGCAGGGATCGCGCCCTCGCCATACATCTCTCCTGCCGCTTCAATAGCGGGCATGATGAGCGAGAAGAATGAGGCCGAGAGCATAACGCCGGCAGCAAAGCCAAGCGACATGTTGCGGATACCTCGACTGGGCGCTCTTCCGAAAAGTACTGGGACGGCTCCAAGCGCCGTCATGAGGCCGGCAACGAGACTACCCAGAAACCCGAGCGATATCGGCGAAAGAGATTCCATGAACGATGCCCCGGCGCCCGGCGGACTGAAACCCTTTTGTCGGGCCAATCGGGGCAAATTGGGTTAACTCTCGTGCGCGCCGCGCAGTTCCCGGATGGCCGCCCTGACGGCCTGCCATTGCGCAGCCTCATCCGACTCGCCATCGTCCTCGTGCTTTTTCGCCCGCTTTGCAGCCTCGGCCTCTGCCTTATTCCCGTGCGCCTGGTAGAGCGCGTGGGCGTATTCCGCAACTTTGGAAGTATCCATGAGCCTTTCTCCCAATAAATCAGCCACCGCGGAGCCGGAACAAAAGTCCGGTTCGCGTTGCAATCAAAACAGGTAAAAGCGCCGCACGATATGATCCCTGTCAATCGAACATATGCACGTCCGTTCCGGGCTCAAAGCTGCCCCTTTTCGCGGTCTGCGTTCGGGGCGGATGGGAGCGCGCATCGGGAAGTCAAAAGATGACTCATGTACTGTTCCGAAAGACCTCAGCTTTTTGATTTCGGCCAGTTGGGTGTCAAGCACCTCCAATTCGATGCGCATCTCAGCAATCCTGCCAAGCGCAACATCGAGCAATTTCGCTTGGTCGGAGCAGGCGCCCATGTCGGCAACGAACGCTGCGATTTGGCAGGCGGCCCTCTTTGAGATTTCCAAAGCAGTGCTCGGTTCGAACTCGAAAATTTCCCCGAGAGCGTCGAAAAGACGATCCTCTGAGTTAGAACGGTTTTGAGGTTGCATTTGCGTCACCCTGAAAGTTGACGCGTGCGAAATAAGGGCAACGTTTGATCGTACCAGCCCTAATCCAGCATACCGGAATTGCAAAGGTTACATGGGTTATCGCGTTGTATGATTGGCGGTGAAATTTGCGGTTCTATCTGAGATGGGCGGCGGAAGAGCAGACGTTTGACAAGCATGGTCAAGTTTGGCTTCCCTTCGGAAGGTTGAATGCCTGAATTGCGGACTTAGCTGCCGTTCGATCTTCCGTGACGGATGTCGGCTTTGTTGCCCTCACGCGGTTGGGGGCGAACCATTTGGAGCGTAGTCAACGATGAGGATATTATCATCAATCGTCCACGTTCTTTGGAGTTCAAATTTTATGTCACCCATTCCCTCGAACACAGGCTCTACACCCGATTCTGGCAGAGCCAGTGGGCAGATGATCAAGCGGAGGGTATCGAGAACCCCAGCCTTGGCCAGTTCCCGGACAATAGACAAACTGCCAATTAGCCTGATTTCGTTCTCTGTTTCATTCTTGGCGGTCTTCAGATATGCAACTGCATCATCTCCAACGGCTTCAAGGCCAGGCCAAGCAGCACTTGGCAGCGTTCTCGAAAACATCCATCCAGGTATCTCTGTCATGCGCCGATAGGCATCATCACGGTGTTCTTCGGGAAGCATGTTCAGCATTTCGTAGGTCTTGCGCCCAAGAACCTGACGGTGTGGTTGCTTAGCTTTCTGGGCCAACCATTCCATAAACTCTGGGCCACCGTAGCCATAATATGCCGGTGACTTGGTTCCGCGCGCACAGCCATCAATTGAAACGATCAATTCAGAGATCAGTTTTCCCATTGGTTTCGGTCTCCTTCCGCCATCCTCACCGCAAGCTGTTTGCGTATTCTTCAAGCTGGGTCGCAACGGTGCCCCAGCCATCGTAGAACCCCATGTCTTCGTGGCTCTGGCGTGCTTCGGGAGAACGGTGTCGCGCAGTTGCCGTATATGTCGTTCCGCCGTCTCCATCATCCGCAAACTCGATGATCGCTGTCATGAAAGGATCGACTGCGGGCTTCCAGCCTTCGCTGTAAGTATCCGTGAAAACAATGCGCTCGCCTTCAACGACTTCCAAAATGACACCCTCATTTTCCATTAGATTGCCTTCGACATTCATCGTCGTGTTGAACTTGCCGCCGACGCGCAGGTCGATTTCAAAAGCGTCGATGCTATGCGGCTTGGGAACAAAGAAATTCTTGATGTGCTTCGGCGTTGTCCAGCACTCCCAAAGCAATGCGCGCGGAGCATTGATTGCGCGCGTAAAAGTCAGATCTGTTTTCGGATCAAGTTTCATTTTTGCGTTCCTGCATGAGGTTTTTGACGTAGTCATCAAAGCGGTCCAATCGTCCTTCCCAGATCGCGCTTTGCTCGCTCAGCCAGTCCCTTGCGGGCGTGAAAGCGTCCGGTGACAGATCGCAGATTCTTGTGCGGCCTTCCTTCTTTGACGTAATGAGGTTAGCTGCTTCCAGCTTCTTCAGGTGCTCCATGAATGACGGCAGCGCCATGTCATGTGGCTCGGCCAGTTCGCTCACCGTAGCTGCGCCGCGCGCCAGCCGTTGAAGGATCATGCGGCGCGTCGGATCACCGAGTGCCGAAAAGCACAGATCGAGGCTTGGATCATACTTAGACATATTCCTTAGTAACGCGTGAGCCAGCCGCAATCAAGATATTTAGGAATTATCCTAAGTAATCATTGAAGCTGCCATTCGCTGCATCAACCCGATGAAGGAGGTTTGGGCTCGAAGCAGTCGCCCGCAGCGGCTGACGTCAAAGGCTGCACAGCGGACAGCGGACAGCGTGAGCTTTCGTTGCAGCTGTGCCAATGACCGCCTTTGGCGACGGATGTCAAAAGACTGGCAACGTGGTTCAAGCCGTCTGCTCATGCAGATGCAACATTCCCCTTGTTCTTGAAACCTATCTCAACGAGGAGAACTATCATGTCCGCTTATCTTATTGCCAATATCACGGTGAAGGATGCCGAAAAGATGGCAGCCTACGCGGCCGCGGCCGGTCCGACACTGGATGCGCACGGTGCCGAATTCATTATGGAAGGCCACCTGGCGGAAAACCTGTCTGGGCGCTGGCCCGTCCAAGGTGTCGCACTTGTCCGCTTTCCTAGAATTGAAGCAGCACATACCTGGTACAATTCGGCGGATTACCAAGCGCTTCGAGACCTTCGGTCCTCGGCGGCCGACATGGACATTGCCCTTTTCGAAGCGGTATAGGACTGGCACTCAAGCCCCCTTCGCTTCAGGGGGTTTTTTTGGCGGCGCTGGAAATACGGCACCGCCCTTTTCGAGAATCCGAGCGAGGCCATAACAAGCCTGGAGGCAACGCTATAGGCAGTGTCATAGCTGATTGCATGACGGGCTCTCCGTGCTTGTCTTAGTCGTTGTCCTTTTGGTCTATGAGCTAGTATCAGCCGTGGCAAAACACAGTTTGTTTTTGGCAGGTCAGAACTGAACCCTAAAATTCGCTACCCCGCAGCAACTTGGTAGGCATGGGCTCACGGCCGACATCGTTCCACGGTGCATCAATTGTCACCGGGGCGGAAAGCTGACTTTCGCAGCAGGTGCAAACTCACTGGGTAGACTTTCCAAAAGTCGACATCCGCGACGCATCTGTGTTTCCGATTTCATTGCGCAAACGCGTGACTGCAAAAAATCTGACCTGAAGTTATGGTATCGTTCTAAGACGCATGCTGAGGACATCCGCCCAGTCAGATTGCAGCGTGTGGGCAAGTAATGGGTCGCGCGGATAGAGGGAGCTTTCATGGAAATTTCCATCAGGCCCTGACCCGTAACTATTGGTCTGGAATACATCTCGGCCATCGCTGTAAAATGTGGGCTCGCCTCTTACTCGTTCTCCAACATGCGCCCTTCCTTTGAGGATTTGCTCAAGACCAATGAAGGTGCGCGGCGGCGATGCAGCTTTCACCACCGCCGACGTAGAAGATGTGGTTTTCGCATACGAAAGGGTCGCGCAAAGCGTTTTCAATCTTGGTAGCCGCTCCAATTCTTGACGGAAACTTGGGCAATTCAGAACCTTCCCATTCAACTTCCGGTGCAAGTAGCGTGTGCGGCTCTCCCAATTGCCAGTCGTCCCAAGTCACACCGGGCTTCGCTGCGACGTGCCAGATTCTTTCGGGACAATCCCCGATGAGCGAGTAGAAGCAATGGAGTCTGTTGTTCCTCCAGACCAGCGCGGGATGTCGCGGAATGAGGCCTGGCCCGTTTGGACGCTCCAGCAATGGTGGACCCTTCTCGAACGGTCCGAATGGCGAATCTGAGGTGAATATCTGGCCGCCCCAAGACACACCGATAAAACGGCCACCGACACTGCAAAGCCTCAGATAGGGTGGGGCGACGTCTGTTTCGAACCCCTCTGTTGAAAAGGTCGCGCCGTCGGTTGAAGTTGCAATTCCCGTGGTTTGATTTCCGTCCTCGTTAAGGCCGTGGAACAGCATGACGATCTGCCTGCTTTCCTCCAGAATATGAACATCCGGCGATGCGATATGAGCAGGCTCTGTAACCACATCGCCGGTCGCGGTTTGGTGGGTCACTGGCTCTTGAGCGAAGCGTGTTTCGGACAAATGTAACGGCGGGGTGTCGACAACGCGCCAAGGCCCCAGAAGGTCATCAGAAACAGCCATGCGGATGTATGTGCCCGTGTGGTGGGCAAAGTACATGTAAAAGCGGGCCAAAGGATTGGTCACCCATTCAGGGACACGGACAACGCATGGGCCGTTGGTGTTCTGCCCAATGGACGGATGCGAGCCGATGCGCAAGAGCGGCTGGTCCATGCACCGGACAATCCGTGGCCGCTTGCCCGGCTTCATGGCGGACAAGACATCACCGAGAGTTGCCGTTTGACGCGCGCGTCCACGCCCTCAGGACCTCAGCGATTTCGTCCAGTACGACAGGGTCATCAATCGCGGCAGGCATCTTGAAGCTCTCGCCATTGGCAATCTTCTGGATCGTCCCACGCAAGACCTTGCCAGACCGGGTCTTAGGCAACCGGTCGACCCGAAGTGCTGTCTTGAATGCGGCGACCGCGCCAATCTTGGCGCGCATGTCGGCGACAAGCTCGCTCTCAATGTCCGCCGCATCGCGCTCGACCCCATCGTTGAGCACGAAGAACCCCATCGGCAACTGCCCTTTTAGCGCGTCTGCTGCCCCCACGACGGCACATTCGGCAATATCCGGATGTGCGGCGATGACTTCTTCCATCGCTCCCGTGGACAGCCGGTGACCAGCGACGTTGATGATGTCGTCGGTGCGAGCCATGATGAAGACATAGCCGTCCTTGTCGATGATGCCCGCATCCGAAGTGGCGTAGTAGCCGGGGAATTCCTCCATGTAGGACGACAGGAACCGCTCAGGGGCTTGCCAAAGGGTTGGAAAGCCAGACGGAGGCAGAGGGAGCTTGCACACGATATTGCCAAGCGTTCCAGGCGCGACTTCGTGCCCATCATCGTCGAGAACGCGAATGTCGTAACCCGGCATTGGCTTGCCAGGAGAGCCAGGTTTTACTGGAAATCCACCGAGACCGACCGGATTGCCGGACATGGCCCATCCGGTCTCGGTTTGCCACCAGTGGTCGATGACGTCGCGTTTCAGCTTGTCTTGCGCCCATTCGATGGTGGCGGCGTCTGACCGCTCGCCGGCTAGAAAAAGCGTGCGGAACCTGGAGAGATCATATTGGGCAATCAGGTCTCCGTTCGGGTCTTCCTTGCGGATTGCCCGAAACGCGGTTGGAGCGGTGAAAAGTGCGACGACTTCGTGATCCTGGATCACGCGCCAGAATGCCCCCGCATCCGGTGTGCCAATCGGCTTGCCCTCGTACACCACGGTCGTCGCACCATGCAGCAGCGGGCCATAGCAGATATAAGAATGCCCGACGACCCAGCCGACATCAGAGGCTGCCCAGAAGACCTCTCCTGGCTTGACGCCATAGTGGTTCTCCATAGTCCACTTGAGCGCCACCATATGGCCGCCGGTGTCGCGAACAACGCCCTTTGGTTGGCCGGTCGTGCCAGAGGTGTACAGAATATAGAGAGGGTCGGTTGCCGCGACGGGAACGCACTCGGTTGTTTCGCCATTGACCAGTGCTTCGCCGACGGCCCCGGCGAAGTCGACATCGCGGCCTGGCGCAAGATCACATGTCTGGGCATCGCGTTGCAGTATCAGGCAGCGATCAGGTTTATGTGTTGCGACTTCAATCGCTTCGTCCAAGAGCGGCTTATACGCAATGACCCGGCCGGGCTCGATCCCGCAGGAGGCCGAGATGATGACTTTCGGGGCGGCATCGTCGATCCGGGTTGCTAGCTCTTGGGGCGCGAACCCGCCGAAGACGACCGAATGAATGGCCCCCAGACGGGCACAGGCCAGCATGGCAAAGACGGCCTCGGGCACCATGGGCATGTAGACGACGACGCGATCCCCTGTTTCGACGCCGAGACCACGCAAAACGGAAGCAAGAGCGCCAACTTGATCGCGAAGCTCGGCATAGGAGAAACGTTTGACGGTGTCGGTGACAGGGCTGTCATAGATTATCGCCAGCCTGTCGCCATGACCCGCTTCGACATGACGATCAACGCAGTTGTAGCAGGTGTTGCACGTGGCCCCTTCAAACCATCGCCCATAGACACCGCTTTCTGCAGCAAAAGCGCGTGGCGCTGTCTGATACCAGTCAATCTCGTGGGCCGCCTCGGCCCAGAACGCCTCGGGGTCGGCTTGCCATTTGGCGTAGGCTTCGTCGTATCCGGACATACTCGGCGCCCTCAGCAAGTATAGTTCAGGCCCAATCGCCCACCGTCGACATAAATGGTTTCGCCAGTGATGTAGCTGGCCTTTTTCGAGCAGAGGAAGGCCACCACATCGCCGATTTCGCGCACAGTTCCCGGGCGCCCCAATGGTGTGCGCGACATGGCCACTTTGAACGCTTCCGGGTTTGCATTCACGCCGGCCATCATTTCGGTATCGATCGAGCCAGGACCGACGGCATTCACGCGGATGTTGTGTTTGGCCAGTGCCAATGCCGCAACTTTGGTCAGCTGCATCACGCCCCCCTTGGAGGCGCAATAGGCCGGGATCGCGGGAATGGCGACCTGCGCATTTATTGACGACATGTTTACAATCGCCCCCTCGATCCCGGCCGCAACCATGTCGCGAGCAGCGCGTTGAGTGGCAACAAAAACGCCTTTGAGGTTGATGTCGATGACCCGATCAAACGTTTCGAGGTCATAGTCCAGGAAGTCGCCGGGCATGGCGACGCCAGCGTTGTTCACAAGTGCCGACAGAGCGCCATGTTGTTCAGCGATTTGATCGAACATGGCGTTCACCGCTGCGGGGTCGCCCATATCACAAACAAGGGCAGCCTGTGCATTGAGGTCCTGCGCGGCTTTCTTCACACCGCCGGCGTTGATGTCCGCAAGTATAACATTGTAGCCGTCCTCAATTAGTGCTTCGGCGCAGGCATAACCGATCCCCTGAGCCCCCCCTGTTACCAACGCAAGTGGTTTATCTGTCATGTCGTCATCCCTCGTATCCATAGTCGTCTTTGGCCTGTTCGACTGTGATCAGTCCGGCACGCAAATCGGCTTCAACCAAATCTCGGTCACGGCCCAGCGGATCGCCATAGCCGCCACCACCTGGCAAGCTCAGCTTCAAACGTTCTTCGTTCCTGACGAGCTGGCGGCCCTTGCTGCGCAACTTGGTGCCATCCGCAAGTTCCACGCGTCCGGCCGCGCCGTCGCTACCACCATTCCGGCCTCGCGCCGGATTCTCCACCCGGTCGAACATGGCGTTGAAGTAGAAATCATACCCCGCGCGAGGTTCGATTTCGATGATCTGGCCCAATCCGCCGCGCCGCGCGCCAGCACCACCAGAGCCCTCACGCAGTTCCTTGCGCCAGACGACAATCGGTCCCACATGCTCGGTCGCCTCGACACTCATCGTTGAGACGCCAGATGGGAATGCCGTTGCCGACAGACCGTCGAGCGCCGGACGTGCGCCGGTTCCGCCGGAGTTGAACATGAGGACTTCGGCATTCGGCAGGTCGCCGTTCGGTTCACTGGCCCGCGCTGAAATCTGGATATTCCAAAGCGCGCTCGCCCCCTCAGCCGGAACGACATCCGGCAGGGCTTTGTGCAAAGCACCCAGAACCACGTCTGGCACAAGATGGCCAAGGACGTGCCGAACGGAAACCGGCGCGGGACGCTTTGCAGCCAGGATGCAGCCTTCTGGTGCGGTGATGAGAAACGGGTCCAGCGACCCGGTGTTGTTGGGCACTTCAGGGGCAATTGCGCATTTTAGCGCGTAGCATGCGTAGGCCCGGGTATAGACCTCTGGCACATTCACGCCGAAGGCGCTCATGCCTGACGTGCCCGAAAAGTCAGCCAGCAAATCTTCGCCTGAAACCTTGAGACGCACCTGCATGTGAGTGGGCGTATCATATCCGTCGACCTGCATGGTGTTGTCAAAAACGCCGTCCGGAACATCTGCAATGGCTTTCAGTGTCGCGCGACGGCTTGCGTCGATGATGAAGTCTGACAGCCCGTCGATATCCGCCAGATCGAACTCATCAAGCATAGCTTGCAAGCGTCGGTTGCCCGCGTCGTTGCAGGCCGCAAGCGAGTAGATATCGCCAACGGTCTGGTCGGGCGTTCGGACATTCTCGCGGATGATCTTGAGCATGAAGTCGTTGACCGTTCCGCGCTCGGCAAACTTGGAGATCGGGATCAATAGCCCTTCTTCGAATACCTCGCCCGCGTCCGGACCAAAACCGCGACCGCCGATATCGACAACATGGGCGGTGCAGGCGAAATATCCGATATGCACGCCACTCCGAAACACCGGCGTTACCATCGTAATGTCATGAAGGTGCCCAGTGCCCTTCCACGGATCATTGGTGATGTAGACATCACCTTCGAAGATACTTTGCGCTCCGATCTCGGCCGCAAAATGGCCAACGCTTTCGGCCATGGCATTGACATGACCGGGTGTGCCGGTCACCGCCTGCGCTATCATCCTCGCGGAACGGTCAAAGAGACCGGCGGACAAGTCGCCCGCCTCGCGAACAGATGTGGAAAACGCAGTGCGGATCAACGTGGTCGCCTGCTCTTCCACCACCGCAATCAAACGGTTCCACATGATCTGGTAGTCGATGCCCGAGGGTGTCATCGCGCAGCCTCTTTCCGTGCAATCAGGAGGGCCCCGTCCTTCTGCATCGTGACATGGAAACACGCGGTCACAATCGTGGAGGTCTCCTCTTCGGTCACCACGGCGGGTCCCTCAACACGGGTTCCCGGTGTCATATCCGCACGGCGCACCTCTTTGGCCTCCAATTCCCGCCGCAAGCCCGCATCAAAAGCCTGGCGTACAACAGTAGCTTCAGCCGAGTGCAAGGAACCCGGCGGCGTAACAGCAGTCACTTCCTCGATGCGTGTTGACACATTGAAGGCCCAATTGGTGATCTCCACGGCAAGGCCGTCAATCGTACGTCCAAATAAGGCTCGATAGGCCTCTTCAAAATTGGCGAGCAACACGGAGTCATCACCGGCGGCAAATCTCGATGTTCCGACCGCAACGGGGATTTCCCAGCCTTGACCTGCGTATCGCATGAAGACAGTGAGTGACCGCTCTAGCGGCCTTTCACCTGCGCCCATCGCGACGAAGGATGAGGCTTCCTCGTCAAGTTCTTCCATCATGGCGTTCACGGCATCGGCGTCGAAAGCATCAAGCCTCTGGTAGAACCCGCGCGTTGCTTCAAAGCTGAACGGAGCACGCAGGAAACCAATCGCCGAACCCACGCCTGCGCCCGGAGGGATGATCAGTTTTTCGATGCCAAGTTTTTCGCACAAACGACTGGCATGCAGTGGCGCACCACCGCCAAACGCGATCATCGTGAAATGCTCAATATCTCGACCATGTTCGACGGTATGAACGCGCGCCGCGTTGGCCATGTTTTCATCGACCATTTCGGTCACGCCAAAGGCGGCCTCGGTTGTCGAGACGTTCAGGACGGAAGAAAGGTCCCGCTCGGTCGCCTCCTTGGCCAGCCCCGGGTTCAAGCGGATTTTGCCGCCTGCGAAGGCATCGGGATCGAGGCGGCCCAAAATGAGATTGGCATCGGTCACCGTGGGTGCCTTTCCGCCTCTTTGATAGCATGCCGGGCCGGGCTCTGATCCGGCGGACTTTGGCCCGACCTGTATGCGCCCCATACTGTCGACCGAAGCAATGGAACCGCCCCCTGCGCCGATCTCGACCATTTCAACCACGGGTGTCGAAACAGTCATCCCGGAGCCTTTTTTGAACCGGTAAGTCCTTGCAATCTCGAATGTATTCGCTGACTTCGGTGCGCCATTCTCGATCATGCAAATCTTTGCGGTGGTGCCGCCCATATCAAAGCTGAGCGCCTTTTCGATGCCATGTGAACGAGCATATCCAGCTGCAAATATCGCGCCGCCCGCTGGACCAGACTCAAGAAGTCGCACCGGTTGCTCAATCGCTGTTTCGACACTCATCAAACCGCCGCCGGAGTGCAGCATGAAGACCGGCGCATCGATGCCGGTCTCGGTCAGGCGTGCCATGAGGCGACGCAGGTAATCCGCGACCTGCGGCTGGACGTAGGCATTCGCGATCACGGTGTTGAAACGTGGAAGCTCGCGCATCTGCGGCGAAACAACAGACGAAAGAGAAATGGAGAGACCAGGCATTGCTACGCCAAGAGCAGCAGCCATGCGGCGTTCGTGCGTGGGGTTCGCATAGGCGTGCATGAAACCGATTGCGGCGGCTTCATAGTCGCCGTCCTGAACCGTTTGCACCAAACGCGCCACCTCGTCTTCGGACAACTCAAGCAGCACTTCGCCTGTCGCGGCGACCCGTTCATGGGCAACCAATCGATGTTCACGCGCCACCAGCGGGTCGGGTAATACGAGATTCAGGTCGTATTGTTCGAAACGGTTCTCCGAACGCATTTCGATCACGTCCCGAAACCCTTCGGTGGTGATGAATGCAGTCTTTGCGCCGCGTCTTTCGATGAGGGCATTCGTGACAAGCGTCGTGCCGTGGATGATCTGGCTTATCTGGTCAAACGCAACGTCTCCTTCGTCGCAAACGGCGGCTATGCCTTTCAAGATCGCGGCTTCCGGCGCTTGGTAGTCGGTTAAAACCTTGGTCGTGAAAAGGCCGTTTTCGTTTTCCAAGGCAACGTCGGTGAATGTCCCGCCGATATCGACGCCTATGCGGGCGCTCATCTCAGGCTTTTCCAGAACTGATTGGCTGTGAACGCCAAGTCGTAAAAACGCGATGTCATCGCCGCGCGGGGGGTCTCTGACATTTCGGTCATCGGAAGCGGAAGGTCAACTGGTTTCATCCCGGTCAATAGGTCGGCCATTGCGATGCCGAAGAGCGTACCCGTCGTAATTCCGCGTCCGTTGTAGCCGATCGCCGTCCATAGGCCTGGCGCAAGCTGGTGCACTCGTGGCAGGTGGTCCGGCGTCATGGCAATTTGACCGTGCCATGCATCCTCGAAAATGACCTGCCCAAGCTCGGGGAAAATGGCGCTGACGCGCTTTTCGGCCCAGCGCCGCGTCAATCCCTTGTCTCTGGATCCGATGACACGTCCCATGGTGCCGATCAAAAGTCGGTTTTTCGCGTCCCTTCGGACATTGAACATGATCTGGCCAGTATCCCAAACACCCTGCTTGCCCGGCAGGATGTGAGCCGCGTCAGGCCCTAGGGGTGTGGTCGCGAACTGCAGGTAGTGGATCATAGTGAAAACATTCTTCAGTCCGGGCCACAGTTCGTCGGTATAGGCGTTCGTGCCGAGCACAACGGCCTTTGCACGCAGATCGCCCTTGGACGTTTTCACAAGCCAGGCATCACCGACCTGTTCGAGCTTTGTCGCGCGGGCGCCAGTCGTGATATTTGCACCGGCAGCACATGCGGCGCGCGCCAGGCCACGGCAGTATCCCATCGGGTTGATCGTGCCCGCCCTGTGATCCAGCAGACCGCCGTGGAACGCCTTGGTGCCGATCATCTTGGAAACCTCGGCCGCATCCAGCAAGTCCACCGGTTCCCCGATGCGCTGCCATTCGGCATGACGGTCTTTCAGGTCGTCAAGCCCCGCTGGCCCGTGGGCCGCATGTATGGTGCCGGTCTTGGTGACCTCGCACCGCATCTGATGTTTCTCGATCAGATCGAAGACGATGGAGGGCCCTTCGCTGAAACGGCGCAAGAAGCGGTCGCCATAGGTCGGCCCCAACATCTCACGCACCTTGGCAGGCGGCAGCCAGAGGGCGGCGTTAACAAGCCCGACATTGCGCCCCGATCCGCCAAATCCTATGTGCTTGGCCTCGATGACATGGGCGGACAAACCTTTTTGCGCGCAATGCAAAGCTGTCGATAATCCGGTAAATCCCCCACCGACAATTGCCACGTCCACGGTGACTTCGGGAAGCGAGACACACTCGGCCTCGACTTCCTCGGACGTCAGGTCCCAAAGCGAAATGGGCTTGGTACGATCCATTCTCAATCACCAGAAAATTGCCGCAGGTCAGCTTGCGACCATATCTGAGCTGTGTCAACATAGAGAAATATTGTTCCGTATACCGGAACGTTGTATGAGGTGCGACATGCCCAAACTCAAAAAAAGCGCAGCCGAGATGGTGGCGTCTGCGCGGTCAAAAATTGAAGAGATTGAAACCAAAGACCTTATGGAAATGGTCGATGATCCAACTGTGGTCATTGTGGACATTCGAGACATTCGAGAGCGGCAAAGAACCGGCTTTATTCCCGGCAGCGTGCATGCACCCCGCGGCATGATCGAATTCTGGGTCGACCCAGACAGCCCCTATTTCAAAGAGGTCTTCGGGCAAGACGACAAGAGGTACGTCTTTCACTGCGCAAGCGGTTGGCGATCTGCGCTGACCGTCGCGACCCTGCTGGACATGGGCTTTGAAGCCTCCCATTTGAAGGAAGGGTTTTCGACTTGGGGCGAGCACGGGGGGCCGATCGAAAAGCCAGAGCCCCGCGACTAGAGGCGGCTAAGGTTTTCCGAAACGGCGCGCGCCGCATGTTGAACATGCGCGCCGATGCGATCCATGTCGCCGTCCTTCAGATTGACGTCAGGAACGGACACGCCGAGCGCACCGACAGTCTCTCCATTGGGCAGGCTAATCGCTGCGCCAAAGCTCAGAATGTTTTGTCTGAATTCGCCGGTGTCGATGGCGTAACCTCTTAATTGCGTCTCGGCCATATCCTTGTCCAACGCCTCGATATCCGAGATTGTCCGGTCGGTGAACCGCTCCAAAGATCCCATAACGTGATCCCGCAAAAGTCGGTATTCGCTGGCCAAAATAGCTTTACCAGTCCCCACGCAATGGATTGGGGCGGTGCCACCAATCGGGTTCCAGGATCGGATAGGCTTGGTGCTTTCGACCTTGTCGATGTAGACGACATTCAAACCATCCCTCACGGCGAGATAGATTGTCTCCTTCGTTTCTTCGGAAAGATAGAGCATCATCTGGGATGCTGCGGTGCGAAGATTCAGGTTTTCAACGACTGATCGACCGACCTGCCATGTTTTGAGCGTGGCAGAATACGTCTTGTCAGGTTCGCGCCGGACGTAGCCCAGCGTACTCAGCGTCTGAAGCAGTCGAAACGTGTTGGACTTGGTCAGCCCCAACTCGCGTGACAGCTCGGAAACGCCCATGCCGCCCTTCAAAGAAGTGAGCTTTTCGAGGATCGCGAGGCCCTTCGACAGCGTGGAGTCAACTCGGGGCTCGGACTCATTGGCCATTGAAGTGCTCCTCGTCTTGCGGTTGTGGGACAAACTCAGGCGGCATGTGTGCGCGAACCGGAGAAGGTTCCTCAAGAAATTTTCGAATTTCGATTCTCGCCGAGTGCGCCGCCGGGCTTTGGCTAAATTCGGATGTGCGACGATCATGGGTCAGTGTATTGGGGTTTCCGTGCCGGTCGCGATTGTGTTGCGCCTCAAAATCCGGATCGTACCAGGCGCCGGTCCAAAGGAATGCGACACCTTCGGCGATATCCGACGTGACTTGCGCGCCCGCAAGGCAACGGCCGCGCGCGTTGTAAAGCTCGACAACATCGCCGGTGGCAATTCCCCTTCGAGCGGCGTCTGCTTCGCTGATTAGAACCGGTTCGCGACCCGCGATTTTGGCGTCAACGCTGACAGCACCGTTGTCGTACTGGCTGTGAAGGCGCGTTCCTGGTTGGCCCGAGACCAGAGCCAAGGGGTAATGGTCGGCATCCTCTTGCACCCAATCATGTGGTTCGGCCCATGATGCGTGTCCCGCACATTCGCCAAGTTCGAACCCAGCAACAACCTTTGAGAAAAGCTCGATCTTGCCGCTTGGTGTCTGTCTTGGGTTTGCTTCCGGATCCTGGCGAAAATCGGAGAGGAAGACCTGGTCAGGTGCCGGGTCTGACAGTTCCACGATGTCTCCGACCAGGAATGCGTCCCAATCGGGAATAGGCGAGCCGATACCCCGTGCTGCTTCCTGCGTTTCCGACCACATCCGGCGAAGCCATGCCTCGGCGTCCCGCCCTTCCGTGAACGCCTCTTCGGTTTCAAGCCGACGGGCGAGATCGCGGTAAATCTCGTATTCGACACGCGCTTCCCCTGGAGGATCGACCGCCTTGGGCATAGGTACCAAGATATTGTCAGTCTGCCCGCCGCCGAAATCGGTGCGTTCCTGCGGAGCCGCGACCGGCAAGACGATGTCGGCATGTCGCGCGGTCGCCGTCCAATTGATCTCGTTGACGATGACGGTTTCAGGGCGCTGGAAAGCGTCTCGCAAGCGGTTGAGGTCTTGATGATGGTGAAAAGGATTGCCGCCTGCCCACCAGACAAGCCTGATATCCGGAAACGACAATGTCTGTCCGTTGTAGCGATAGTTCTTGCCCGGATTCAGCAACATCTCGGAGATCATCGCAACCGGGATAAAGGTGGACACTGGATTTTCACCTTGCGGCAAGTGCCCCCACCGGATCGGGCGCGTGATATTGCCGATATGGGCGTTGACCGCGTAACCCACGGTATAGCCACCGCCAGGAAGTCCAATTTGTCCCAAAAGTGCTGCGAGCGAGACGCAGGCCCAAAGCACCTGTTCCCCCCAGTCGGCGCGCTGCAAACCTGCGGCACAGGCAACCATCGTGCGGTTCGCGGCCAATTCGCGCGCCAAAGTGCGCAGTCTTTCAGCGTCAACGCCACTGATATTCGCAGCCCAGTCGGCCGATTTGACGACGCCGTCAACTTTCCCGAGCAGGTACTCAATAAACCGGTCTGCGCCCACAGTGTATCGGGCAAGGAACGCGGTGTCGTGCAGACCTTCTTCCACCAGCGTGTGCGCAAGCGCCAACATGATCGCAGTGTCGGATCCGGGTCGGGGTGCTAACCACTCGGCCTTCAAGGAGGCGTCAACGTCACTGCGCAAAGGGCTGATATTTACGAAACGCACACCCCTTTCGACACAAAGCTTCAGATTGTCGGCCATCCGGTGCTTTGAAGCACCGCCATCGCAAATCTGCATGTTGCGCATCGGCAGACCGCCAAAGAGAACCACGAGGTCGCTGTTTTCGGCGATCACCGGCCAACGCGTGGCCTCCACCACGTGCTGCCTGAAACTTCCCCCGACATAGTGTGGCATCGCGACGAGCGCGGCGTTGTAACTGTAGTTCCCTTTGGACCTGACGAACCCTCCAATCGTGTTGAGGAACCTTTTGAGTTGGCTTTGGGCATGATGAAACCGACCTGCGCTGGCCCATCCATACGAACCGCCGAAGATGGCCTCATTCCCGTGCTTCGTCCGGACACGATCCAATTCCCTGGCGACATGGCCAAGCGCTTCGTCCCAGCTGACCTCCACAAAAGGATCGCGCCCCCTTTCGCCGCGATTTCCTTTCAGCCAACCCTCGCGGATAGCCGGGCGGAGTATTCTTGCGCGACCGTTGAGACCTTCGGGAATGTTCCGGTTCAATGGCGAAGGATCCGGGTCTGCTGGATGCCCCTGAACCTCGACAATTCGTTCCCCGCTAGTGTGAAGCAGACCAATCCCCCAATGGGACGAGGTTAGATGGCGGTGATCTGGAGGCACAGACAATTGTTCCGGTATATAGAATGGCTATTTCATTAATTGACACGTTCTGACGGCCCTGTCATCGGTTAATCGATAACCTTCGCCAAGCTTTGCCTTGAGTGGAAAATTGAGAGATCCCATGAACCGCATCGACCATTTCACAGTCGGCACCGCAGTTCTGATGGCAGGACAGTCTGCCTTGACGGAGATGCTCGGCGTCACAGTGCCGAAAGGCTCCAAACACGATGCGATGAGCACGTATAACTGCGTCTGCCAGGCCGGAAACGAAAGCTTCTTCGAACTTATCTCGATTGATCCAGACGCGCCCGACCCGGGGCGGAACCGCTGGTTCACTCTGGACGAACAGAAAACGCAAGCGCGCATCGCCGAACGTCCACGCGCGCTGTGCTGGGTGGTGAACACCCCTAATCTGGACGCCGTTGTCGCTGCCTCGCCCATTGATCTAGGGGAGATCGTCCATTTCCAGCGTGGGGACAGAACCTGGCGGTTGACGGTGCCAAAAGACGGATCCCTGCCCGAAGGCGGCCTCGTGCCTGCATTCATCGAATGGTCCCCCGGTCCGCATCCAAGCGCCGGGCAACAGGATATCGGGTTGCGTCTGTCCTCAATTCGCCTGACCCATACGGACCCGGAAATGCTGCGCGGGGTGCTTCAGAGGTTGGGCGTGGACCATCTGGCAGAGATTGCCGAAGGACCGCGCGGCCTTGAGTTCGAGGTAACGACACCTGCTGGTCAATTCACACTCGACTGACCGGAAAGATCGATGGCAGACAAACC
>JASJDQ010000270.1 GCA_030065075.1 Paracoccaceae bacterium
TTCGTGATGTCGCCGGTCGTGTCGCTGACGCCGATGGAGCCGCAGATCTGCAAGATCTACCTGGCGTTCACGAACTCGGTCGTCATCAGCGTGTTTTCGACCGCGCTCTGCGTGCTGGTTGGCTCCATGGCGGCCTACGCACTGGCGCGCATTCAGTACGCGCCGCGGTTCGGAAACATCATGATGTTCGTCCTGCTGCTGATCGGTGTCATATTCGCGACCACCTACGCAGGTGTGCCGTGGTGGGTATCCTCCAGCGTGGCGCTGGCGTTCTTCTTCTTTCTGGCGCGGGCCTTGCGCGGTTACTTCAAGATGTCTCTCAAGAACGGCGACATACTGTTCTGGATCATTTCGCAACGCATCCTGCCGCCGATTGTCGTGGTGATTCCGCTCTACGTGATGTTTCAGGCCGTCGGGATGCTCGATACGCACTTGGCCCTCATTCTGCTCTATGCCGTGGCCAACATGCCCATCGTTGTCTGGCTGATGTTCGATTTCTTTTCGAACCTGCCGATCGAGTTGGAGGAATCCGCCCAACTCGACGGGGCCACGCGCCCGCGCATCTTCTGGGAAATCGTGTTGCCGTTAACGCGACCGGGACTGGCGGCAACGACGCTTCTGATCCTCGTGCTGAGTTGGAATGAGTATCTCTTCGCGGTATTCCTCGCCACTGTGAAAGTCCAGACCATGCCGATTATGGTGGCGGCCAAGAACGCAGGCGAGAAAGGCATTTTCTGGTGGGAGATGTGTGCCCTGATCGTGGTGATGATCATCCCCGTGATCTTGATGGCGATCCTGTTGACGCGGTTCATCTCAAGAGGCGTCCTCCTGGGCGCGGTGAAGGGCTAGGTGATGAAAGACTTCGGCAATCAGGCCTCCGTGCGGTTCGAGAACATCGAGAAGAGCTTCGGCGACGTGAAGGTGTTGCGGGACTTCGACCTCGAGGTGGAGCCCGGTGAGTTCGTCGTGCTTCTCGGTGCATCCGGGTCGGGCAAGACCACGGCGTTGCGCATTCTGTCGGGGCTGGAGACGCCCTCGGGCGGGCAGGTCTATATCGACGACGAGAATGTCACCGATGTTCTGCCGAAGTACCGGGATATCTCGATGGTGTTCCAGTCCTACGCGCTCTACCCGCACAAGACGGTGGCCGAGAACATCAGCTTCCCGTTGAAAGTGCGCGGGATGGACAAGGCCGAGATGGAGGCTGCGACACTGGATGCGGCGAAACAGGTGCAGATCGAGGACCTGCTGGAGCGGTTTCCGCGTGAACTCTCCGGCGGTCAGCGGCAGCGGGTTGCCCTTGCGCGTGCCATTATCCGGCGGCCATCCGTTTTCCTGATGGACGAGCCCCTATCGAACCTCGACGCCAAACTGCGCGGCCACATGCGCGCGCAGTTGAAACACATGCAGAAATCCATGGGGATAACCACGATCTATGTGACCCACGACCAGATCGAGGCCATGACGCTCGCGCATCGCGTCGCCATTCTTGAAAAGGGCGTGTTGCAGCAACTCGCAACACCTGCCGAGATCTACAATGACCCGGCGAACCTCTTCGTCGCGCAGTTCATTGGCTCGCCGCCGATGAACGTGGTGCATGGCAGCCTCAGCGGCAGCCAGTTCACCACCAACGGTGTCGCAATCGAAACGAACGTCTCCGGCAAAGCTGAAAGAGCCGTCATGGGCGTCCGGCCTGAGGATTGCGCGATTGCAGCTCCCTCTGAGGGAACGTTGACCGGCACGATCTACACCAACGAGCTGATCGGCGACCATGCCCTCGTCACGGTCGATTGGGGCGGTGACCAGATCGCGGTAAAGGCCTCGAAGGATTTCGCAGGCGACCAGGGCGACGAGGTCGGCGTCATCATCCAGCGCGATCATCTGTTTGTCTTCGACGAAAGCAACGGCCAACGGATCCGGTGAATGCGGATAGACCTTCACGCGTCGATGTTCGTTGAAAAAGAGCGTTCGCTCTGCCAGGTCGGTGAATTGTCTGTCTCGACGTTTCGTTTCGACAGCGGTGTTGCGGGTCTGCGTGTACGCAATGCCCGCGGCGAAATCGTCATGCTGCCGTATCAGGGACAACAAATCTGGCGCGCGTCGTTTGACGGGCGCGAACTGACCATGCGGTCGATGTTCGACCAACCAAAGGAAACACGTGTCTACCTGGAAACCTATGGCGGGTTCATGATCCATTGCGGGATCACCGGGCTTGGAGCGCCCGGACCGGAGGACAATCACCCGCTTCATGGCGAGTTGCCCAACGCCCCGTTTCAGTCGGCGTGGCTGGAGATAGGCGGGGACAGCGTGACGGTCGCGGGCAGCTATCAGCACACGGTGGCGTTTTCGACCAACTACCGTGCCACGGTCGAGACGACGCTGACCGCGGGGTCAGCCCTGATCGACGTCTCGGTCAGTGCCGAGAACCTGAAGCGCACGCCGATGGACCTGATGTATCTGGGACACGCGAACTTCAAACCCGTCGACAACGGCGAACTGCACTACACCGCCGATTACACGGCGAAGTCCGTTCGCGTCCGCCGCTCGATCCCGTCGCATGTGACACCGAAGCCGGGCTATCCCGAGTTCCTCGCCGAACTCGCCGAGGACCCCACAGGGCACCATCTGCTGAGCCCCGGTCTGGCCTTCGATCCCGAGGTCGTCTTCGAGATCGACATGACCAGCGACGCCGATGGCTTTTCCCATGCCTTGCAGAAACATCCCGACGGCACGGCGGATTATGTGCGCTGCCGCCCGGATCAGGCCCCGCTCTGCACCCGTTGGATTTGCCGCACGCCGGATCAGGATGGGCTGGGGATCGCCTTTCCATCGACGTCCGGGGTCGAGGGGTATACGGCGGAAAAGGCCAAGGGCCGCGTCGAGACCGTGGAAGGTGGCGACACCTGGCGGATCGATATGCGGCTGGGTCTCCTGACGGCAATCGAAACGGCCGAGGCTGTCGCCATGATCGACAAGGTGAGGAAGGGGTGATGCGCGCGACACAGCTTTTCGACACAGGTGACATCCGCACCGTTGACGTGCCGGTCCCGGAACCCGCGTCGGGTGAGGTCCTGATCAAGGTCGAGGCGGCGGGCATCTGCGGCACCGATAGGCACCTCTACAAGGGCGAGTTTCCCTCGGTTCCCGGTAAGACGCTCGGGCACGAGTTCTCGGGCATCGTGGTCGACAGTGGCGACACTTCCTTCAAGGAAGGCGTGCGCGTCACCTGCGATCCCAACACCTGGTGCGGAACTTGTGACCAGTGCCAGCGTGGCCGCGTCAACCTCTGCGTCAACAATGTCGCGACCGGCATTCACCGCGACGGGGGCTTCGCCGAATACTGCGCCTTTCCGGCCTCGAAGGCGGTGGTTCTGCCCGCCGAGCTTGATCCCGTGCACGGCGCGTTCTGCGAACCGCTGGCCTGTACCCTGCACGGGATGGATATCGGCGCGGCAACAGCCGGCGAGAAGATTCTGGTTATCGGCGGTGGAGTTATCGGCCTGATGGCGGTGCAGATCGCGAAGCTGGCCGGGGCCGAGGTGATGCTGATGACGCGGAGCGCCGAGAAGCAGGCACTCGGGCTGAGCACCGGGGCGGATCACGCCGTCGGCAGTGAGGAGGCGCTACGCGACATCTGGCCCGAAGGCGCTGATCTGGTCGTGGAATGCGCAGGCGTCAGCGCGACGGTCGCCACGTCGCCGAAACTGGCGCGCACCGGCGGGCGGGTCGTGATCCTCGGCGTACTGCCGCAAGGCGAGCAAGTGCCGATCGAACCTTTCGACCTTCTGTTCCGCGAAGTCCAGATGCACTTCAGTTTTCTCAATCCGTTCACGCACGGGCGCGCGGCGCAGTTGGTGGCGGACGGGACGATCGCGGTCGCCCCTTTGATCAGCCGGACCATCTCGCTCGATGATGCGGCAGAGGCGATTGCCTCGCCGCCGCCGAAAGGCGAAGTGCGCGCCATCGTGGTGCCAGAAAAGAGGACGGGATGAGCGAGTTCGACTACATCATCGTCGGTGCAGGGTCGTCCGGTTGCGTGCTGGCGTCCCGACTGTCCGAAGACCCGGATGTTTCCGTGCTGATCGTCGAGGCGGGTGGCCCGGACAAGAGCTTCCTGTTCCGCTGGCCCGCGGGCTTCGCCAAGATGACCAAGGGGATCGCCAGTTGGGGCTGGTCGACGGTGCCGCAAAAGCACCTGAACGACCGCGTGCTCTGGTACACGCAAGCCAAGGTGCTGGGCGGCGGCAGCACGATCAATGCCCAGGTCTACACACGCGGCAACGCCAAGGACTATGACGCCTGGGCCGACGACGGATGTGAAGGTTGGGCCTATCGCGATATCCTGCCGTATTTCAAACGCGCCGAAGGCAACGAACGGTTCCACGACGACTACCATGGCACCGAGGGGCCATTGGGCGTCTCCGCGCCGCGCGGCGCCTTACCGATCTGCGACGCCTTCATCCGGGCCGCCCAGCAATACGGCATCCCCTACAATCCGGACTTCAACGGCGCGCAACAGGCAGGCACCGGGTTCTATCAGCTGACGCAAAAAGATCTGGAGCGCTCCTCTGCGGCCATCGCCTTCCTCCATCCAGCCACAAAGCGGCCCAACCTGACGCTCCGCTCGAACCAGCAGGTGCGCCGCATCGTTCTGGAGCAAGGCCGCGCCATCGGCATCGAGGTCGAAACGGAGGGCGGCAGCGAGGTGATCCGGGCGAACCGCGAGGTCTTGGTGACCTCGGGCGCAATCGGCAGCCCGCGTCTGCTGATGCTCTCCGGAATCGGCCCGGCGGATGACCTGAACGCGGTTGGTGTCGAGGTGCAGCACGATCTGCCCGGCGTGGGACAGAACCTGCAGGACCATCTCGACTTGTGCGTGCTGGCCGAATGCAGCGGGCGTTACAGCTATGACGGGATGGACAAATTCCCGCGTTCGGCCATCGCGGCCCTCCAGTATTATCTGTTCAAATCCGGCCCGGTCACCTCGTCGCTCTTCGAGACCGGGGCCTTCTGGTACGCGAGCGACAACGCTCCTTTGCCAGACACGCAGTTCCACTTCGGTCAGGGCTCGGGCATCGAAAAGGGGATCGTCACGATCGACAAAGGCGGGGTGACACTCAACTGCGCCTACATGCGGCCGAAGTCACGTGGTTCGGTGAAACTCGCTTCGGCAGACCCGAGCGCCGAGCCGCTGATCGA
>JASJDQ010000271.1 GCA_030065075.1 Paracoccaceae bacterium
GGCGACGGCGCAAGGCCAAATGGCAACATACGTGACCGAGCGCTGCGTGGTCGAACTGAGAGATGATGGGCTGACGGTCACTGAAATTGCGCCCGGCGTCGATCTGCAGCGCGATATCCTCGATCAGGCCGGCACGACGCTACGCGTGGCCAACGATCTGCGCCCGATGGACGCAGCGCTATTTCAACCGGGCCTGATCGGCCTGAAACCATGACGGACCGGATATTGCTGGAGATCGAGACGGGCGGCATTGCGCGACTGCGGCTCAATCGACCCGACAAGCTCAACGCGCTTGATTCCGAGATGGTGGATGAGTTGGTTCTGCGCTGTCGGAAGGTCGAAAGGAGCACCACCCGCGTCGTCATCCTTTCGGGGGAAGGCAAGGCGTTCTGCGCGGGTGGCGACATCGCTGCGTGGTCGGAAGAGACTCCGGATGCCTTCGGCCGGCACTGGGTTCGGGACGGGCACACGGCCTTCGATGCCCTGGCGCGGTTGCGACAGCCAGTGATTGCGGTTTTGGACGGCCACGCACTCGGCGGCGGTCTGGAATTGGCGGCCTGTGCTGATGTCCGAATTGCCGAGGAGCAGATCAAGATCGGGTCACCCGAAACCGGCCTCGGTATCATTCCCGGGTGGTCCGGAACGCAACGAACGGTGCGCCGTTTCGGAGCGCAGGCGGTGCGGCGCATGGCGATCTTGGGTGAGGTGTTTTCGGCGGAGGAGGCGGAGCGCCTCGGGATCGTCGACCGCGTCGTTCCGACTGGCGAAGCGGAGCAGGCAGCGGATGAAATGGCTGCCAAGGTGCTGGAACGCAGCCCTCGCGCTACAGAGCTCGCCAAGATGATGGTCAATGCCGCGGAAGGCGAGGAACGCGAGCGTGTGATCGAAGCTCTGGCGGGCACGATAGCTGCGAGCTCCGACGATCTGGCCATCGGTCTCGCGGCCTTCCGCGAGAAACGCAAACCTGATTTCGGAGACACGTGATGATCCGCCACCTTGTCGCCCTTCGCTTCAAGCCCGGCACGCCGGACACGACCAAGCAGGCGCTATACGACGATCTTGCAGCGCTGGATGCCCGGATCGACGGCATTCTCGATTTCCAGTCGCGCGCCAATGTCAGCGTCGAAGACCCCCTCGTGCGCGATTTCCGCGATCTCTTCTGGTTCGACTTTCGTGATGTGCGCGTGCGTGATGTCTATCTCGAGGACGAGGTCCACCAGGCCATCGGCGCGCGCATCGTCGCGGAACTGGACGGCGGCGCGGATGGTGTCTTCGTGATGGACTTCGAAGTCTAACGGTAAACGAGCAACCTGTTGGTCCCGTGCTGGACCAACACCCCATCCTGGTTGGTCACGTCGAACGTGAGAACCAACGTGGCCTGATCGTCTTGCCGTGCGGGACGAACGTCCTCAATACGGAGTTTCGCGGCCAGCCTATCCCCTGCCAAAACCGGAGCTTTGAAGGCCCAGTCCCAGCCCTTTGAGGCGCGGGCCCGGAATTGCGCGGGAGCTTGGTTCTTAAGGCCATCGATCAGCGACAGAACCAGCAGCCCGTGCGCCACTTGTCGGTCAAATCCATGCTGCTGCGCGGCCGCGTCCGACATGTGGATTTCAAACCGGTCGCCGGTCAGTTCCGCGAATTGCAGGATGCGTTCCGCCGTGACGGTGACTTGACCGCAGTCGATCCAATCGCCAACCGCGACGTCATCCGCTCCATACTGTCCGGGACCGAGACGCGTTCGCGTCATGCAGGCACCGGGGCATCCTCACGCAACAACCCCTTGTGCTTCAACTCGGCCCAGAAGTCGCCAGGAATTTCATGGCTGAACCAGTCGAGATTTTGCTTGAGTTGCGCCACGGTTCGCGTGCCTGCGATGAAACTTGGGATCGCGGGATGCGCGACGACGAACTGCAGCGCGGCGGCGGGCAGGGGCACTTTGTGATCGGCGCAGACCTGCTCGATCTTGGCGACTTTCTCCATGATGTCGGCCGGGGCAGGGGCATAGTTGTATTTCGCGCCTTCGATCGCTCCCGTCGCAAGGATGCCGGAGTTGAAGCCCCCGCCAACCACGACTGCAGCGCCGCGCTCTTCGCAGAGCGGCAGGAATTCGTTCAGCGAATCCTGCTCCAGAAGCGTGTAGCGCCCGGCCAAAAGAAAACAGTCGAAGTCGTTCGCTTGGAGTGCGGCGTGGCACACCTCCCACTCGTTCACGCCAACGCCGATGGCCTTTACGACACCCTGGCTGCGAAGGTCGTCGAGTGCCTTGTAGCAGGTGTCCATCGCCTGGCGGAACACTTCAGGCTGGTCGTCGCCGCGGGTGAAGACGTCGATGTCGTGGATGAAGACGATGTCCATGTGCTCCAGGTTCAGGCGCTGAAGACTGTCCTCGAACGACCGCATCGTGCCGTCGTAGGAATAGTCGAAATGCATCGTGAAGCGCCCGGCATTGGTCCAGGGCGCATAGTCGATGTCTGCCTTGCGGGCGGGCTTCAGGATGCGTCCGACCTTGGAGGAGAGCACGAAGTCATCCCGGTCTTTCCAGCGGAGCGAATACCCCGTCCGCAACTCGCTTAACCCGTGGCCGTACATCGGCGCGGTGTCGTAATAGCGCACGCCCGCGTCCCACGCCGTCTGGAACATGGCATCCGAGGTTTCCTCGTCGATTTCGCGGAAGATGTTGCCGACGGGCGCTGTGCCGAAGCTGAAGGCGCTGACCTCTAAATCAACGCGGCCAAACTTGTTTTTCGTCGCCGGATGCATGGTGTTCCCCCGTGTAAGTAACTAGATGGTTAATAGCGCCAAGTGTCGCTGGACGGCAAGCCCTAAATTTCCTTTGATGTGCTTGACTGCAAGGCGGAACCGTCCATAAAGTAACTAAACGGTTACAAAAAGATTCGACTGGGACGTCGCCATGTACCTGACTGAAACACATGTCCAAGTGCGTGACATGGCGCGGGAATTCGCCACGGACGTAATCCGACCGATGGCCGAGGAATTGGACCGTCAAGAGAAGTTCCCGAGAGACCTGTACGTCCAGATGGCCGAGCTTGGGCTCTTCGGAATCTGTGTGCCGGAAGAACTTGGTGGTCCGGGGTTCGACACATTGACCTATGCGCTCGTTATGGAGGAACTCTCGCGCGGTTATGCGAGTGTCGCGGATCAGTGTGGGTTGATCGAGCTTATCTCGACGCTCCTCGTGCGGCATGGCACGGCGGCACAACAGGAGCGTTGGCTCACCGATGTGCTCGCAGCCCGGACACTCGTGGCCTATTGCATTACGGAACCGGAAGCGGGGACCGATGTCTCGGGCATTCGGACCGAGGCCGTGCGCGACGGTGACGGCTGGGTGCTCAACGGCGGCAAAATCTGGATCCATAACGCACCGGTCGCGGACCTCGCTTTTGTCTTGGCACGGACTGACAAGACTTCGGGTCACCGCGGCATGTCGATCTTTGCGGTTGGTCTGCATTCGGACGGCGTCGAGCGTGGGCCGAAAGAACATAAGATGGGCCAACGCGCGAGCCAGGTGGGCGCTCTGAACTTTACGGATGTAAAGCTGCCAGCCGACGCGCTTCTGGGTCAGGAGGGTCGCGGCTTTCACATGATGATGAGCGTCCTCGACAAGGGGCGTGTCGGCATTGGCGCTCTTGCGGTGGGCGTGGCGCAGGCCGGGCTGGAAGCAGCGCTCGACTATGCTGGTCAGCGCAAGCAATTCCAGCAGCCGATTGCCGAGTTCCAGGGCGTGCAGTGGATGCTGGCGGACATGGCGAAAGACATCGAGGCTGGGCGTCTCCTGGTGCATTCGGCAGCGACCAAAATCGACCGTGGTGAAGACGCGACGAAGGCCTGTTCGATGGCGAAGTGTTTTGCGGGCGATGCGGCTGTGAAATGCACTCAGGATGCCGTGCAGGTCTTCGGTGGGTCTGGGTACATCCGCGGCTTCGAGGTGGAGCGGCTTTATCGCGATGCAAAGATCACGCAGATTTACGAAGGTACCAACCAGATCCAACGAATGATCATTGCACGGGAATTGATGAAGAACGGAGCTATGGCATGACGGTTGCCCTGGTGACCGGATCGAGCCGAGGTATCGGGCTCGGCGCTGCTCAGGCGCTGGCGCAAGCGGGCTTTGCCGTGGCGTTGAACGGCCCGTTCGACGACGACGAGTTGGCCGCAGCGGTCGCAACGATCGAAGACGCGGGCGGCAAGGCTGTAAAGGCGCCCTTCGACGTGACCGATTTGGCATCACATGATGCGGTACTGGCGCGGATTGAGGATGCGCTTGGGCCGCTCACGACTTTGGTCAACAACGCGGGCGTCGGCGTGTTGAGCCGGGGCGATCCATTGGACGTCTCCGAGGAAAGCTGGGATCGTTGCCTGACAGTGAACACCAAAGCGATGTTTTTTCTCACGCAGGCTTTCGCGAAACGGCTTCTGTCCCGCGATCGGGATCCGGAGGTCTTCCATTCCATCGTCAATGTGACCTCAGCCAACGCGGAAGCCGTGGCCGAACCGCGGGCGGAATATGCCGCCTCCAAGGCCGGTGCGGCAATGGTGTCGAAGGCCTGGGCGGTGCGCCTCGGCCGAGAGGGGATCGCCGTCTACGACGTCCGCCCGGGTCTCATCGAAACCGACATGACGGCACCGGTCATCGCGCAATACGAAGAACTTGCCAAAGCGGGCCTGACGCTTTTCCCCCGTGTCGGCCAACCGCAGGATGTGGGCACGATCATCGCCTCGCTCGCCTCCGGAAAACTGCCCTACACGACCGGTCAGGTCATTTACGCCGACGGCGGCATGCTCGTTCCAAGGTTCTGAAACATGAAACTTCTTCTCCCGAATGAAACCGGCGCATTGTCGGAGTATCGCCTGCAAGGCACGCCCATCGCGGCGGCGCCGCTCGGACCCAACCCGGCGCGTGTGGTGTTCTCCGCCGCGCATGTGGTGGCTGATCCGTTTACCTCATCCGATCCGTCGGGGCCGGCGACGGTCGATTGGGACGCTACGATGGCGTTCCGCCGGTATCTGGCTGATCTGGGTCTGGGCATTGCCGAAGCGATGGACACGGCGCAGCGCGGGATGGGCCTCGATTGGGAAGGGGCGCTGGAATTGATCACGCGCACAAAGGC
>JASJDQ010000272.1 GCA_030065075.1 Paracoccaceae bacterium
CACACGCGGCCTTGGATGCTCTCTGCAGTGCTCTGGACATTCCCGTGCCATCTGAGCCGGGGCCAGCAATGGAACTCCTTGACCACATCCGTGAGGCCAGGAATGCAGCCGCAGAGGCCGCTCTGGAGCACTCCAAATCTCTCCGAGTGTACGATATTCGGAAAGCCCCTGCAGCCGGTCCTGCAACCGAGCCTGCGACGGGTTCGGAACCTGTTGAATCTGTCTCGCTCAAAGAGGCGGCGGCTGCCTTTCTCCAGCATGGGCTTGAAGCAGAGGGCTGGGCAGTCAGCACATTCAACAAGTGAGAGGCCATGCTGGAAGTCCTCTTGGGATGGTATGGCTCGGATCATCCAGTGTCCGAGTTCAAGAAGCGCGAGGCGGCGAAATTCAAAACGGACGTTCTACTAAAACTCCCAGCGAACCGAATGACAGCGCCCCAGACGCGGAGCCTCAGTCTTCAAAACAGACTAGAAGTGTCGTCTGTTCCCAAGATCAGCAACGCCACCGTGAACCGGTACCTTGGGTGCCATCGCTTGTTCTGGACCTTTATGGATGCGCATGGAATGGTTGGAGTGCCCCATCTGATTTGGTCCGCCGTTATAATTAAGGTACGGAGGACAGAAAATGGCGAACAAGCGATACAAACCAGAAGAAATAGTTCAGAAGTTACGGCAGGTTGATGTGCTTGTCGGGCAAGGAATGCAGCGCAGCCGTCGATACGACCCGCCTCGCCGCGGAATTCGGCATGACGCCTTCGTCGCGGACACGGCTGCAGGTAGACGTACCGAAAGATGTGGATGAGTGGGCCAGTCTCTAGGGACCCAGGCACTTGCCGAATAGCGGCCCTTTTTTTTGCTCCTGAATCGCGAAGAACAAAAAAACCGAGCCACCATCCCAGCGATTGCTCACCTCCACTCTTAATCTTCGCTTGATAAACTGGCAGCGAAAGCAAGCTCAAAACCCGAAGCTGATCTTTGAATGCGTCTTTGAGGATCGTGCCTCGGATGCGACGGAGCAAACTGGTGACATTGTGCTGTCGGCAGTAGTATGACGGGTTCATAGGTAGGCTATAGGGTGCATGCATGTGACCGACACGCAATTGACCCAAGCGTCGAATTGGCCCGATGTAGTTGGCATTTGCGAAACCTATGCCAATGACCCTCATCGAATGCTCGACATCCTGAGAGCTATTCAGGATCGATATCGGCACATCTCGCAGGAGGCGATGGAGGTGGTTGCCCGTCAGACCGGCTTGTCGAAAATCGCCGTCGAAGGCGTAGCGAGCTTTTACGCCTTTCTATCGTCCGATCCGAAAGGTCGGATCACGATCCGCCTATGCGATGATATCGTGGATCGCTTCGCGGGGCTGACAGAGATCGTCGAAGCATTCGAATCCGAACTCGGTATCAGGATGGACGAGACGTCACCGGATGGGACGTTTTCGCTTGAGTATACGCCCTGCATCGGGATGTGTGACCAAGCGCCAGCTGCCATGGTCAACGACGTGATCCTGACGCACCTCACGCCGGAGAAGGTTCGGGAGATCGTGGCTAGGCTGAAATCCGGCGAGCGGCCCGAGGACCTGATATCTCATCGCTTCGATGAACTGTCACCTCGGGAACGGGCCGACCGGATGGTCGACGGCAATATCCGACATGCGGGTGCGGTTCTCTTGGGACCAGTGCCGGAGGACGCAGGACTGAAAGCGTCTCTCAACCTTACGCCCGCGCAGATCATCGACACGGTTGAGGCGAGCGGTCTGCGTGGCTGCGGCGGGGCAGGGTTCTCCGCCGGGCGCAAATGGCGCTTCGCCGCCGAGACAGACGCCGAGCGGCGATTCATTATCTGCAATGCCGATGAGGGCGAGCCGGGCACCTTCAAGGACCGGGTCCTCTTGACGGAGCGTCCGCATCTGTTGGTCGAAGGAATGACGATCGCGGCGCGCGCGGTGGGCGCGCGGGAGGGGATCATCTACCTGCGCGGCGAATACGTCTATCTGCGCGAGTTGATCGAGGAGGTTCTGGCCGACCGTCGCGAGCGGGGCCTTCTGGGAGACCGCATACTCGGCGAGGACGGCTTCGACTTCGACATCCGGTTACAGATGGGGGCAGGGGCCTATGTCTGTGGAGAAGAAGGCGCACTGATCAGCTCCTGTGAAGGGCTGCCGGGCGAACCCAAAACGCGACCGCCTTATCCGGTCACACGCGGCTATCTCGGGTTTCCAACCGTGGTGAACAACGTCGAGACCCTCTGCCACGTCGCCCGCATTCTTGACCGTGGGTCGAAGTGGTTCTTTGGCATGGGCACCGAAGGCAGCCACGGGACGAAACTCTTCAGTGTCTCGGGCGATTGCCGCAATCCCGGTGTCTACGAGTTGCCCTATGGCCATTCGGTGGCCGAGCTTCTGGAGATGGCTGGGGGCGAAGAGGCCGCAGCCGTTCTGGTGGGCGGTCCGAGCGGTACAATGATCGCGCGCGACACCTTTGACCGGAAACTGACGTTTGATGATCTGGCGACCGGCGGCGCGATCGTGGTTTTCTCCCGGGAGCGGAACATCCTCGAAATTGTCGAGTATTACATGTCGTTCTTTGTCCATGAGAGCTGCGGCTATTGCACGCCGTGCCGGGTTGGGAACGTCTTTTTGCAGAAGGCGGTGGGGAAGTTCCGCAAGGGCCTCGCCAACCAGGCTGACATCGAATACCTCCGCGATCTGTCGGCGACCATTATCGAGACGAGCCGCTGCGGGCTTGGCATGACCTCGCCCAATCCGATCCTGTCGACATTGGAGAACTTTCCGCTGGTCTACTCGGCCATGGTGAAGCCGTCCAAGGATCGGACCCGCGCGACGTTCGACATTCAATCGGCCATCAGCGATGCCCGGCACCTTGCCAAGCGGCGGTCCTACATTTTCGACAGGGACTTTGGCGAATGAGCACGTTCAGACTGACCATAGACGGCGTGGAAATCGAGGCGAGCGAGGGCCAGACGATCATGGATGCGGCGGACGCAGCCGGCATCTACATCCCGCGCCTGTGCGACCACGAGGGTCTGCGCCATCAGGGTGGCTGCCGCGTTTGTACCGTAAAGGCAAACGGCCGGAGCGTTTCGGCCTGCACGCAGCCAGCCGAGCCGGGGCTGACGGTCGACAACGAAACGCCGCACATCAACAAGCTGCGCCGCGATCTCGTGGAGATGTTGTTTCACGAGGGCAACCATCTTTGCCCGATTTGCGAGGCAAGCGGGAATTGCGAGCTGCAGGCCATGGCCTACCGGCTCGACATGACAGCGCCGACAAAGTTTCCCTATCTTGAACCTTGCAGGCCGGTGGATGCCTCTCACCCCGACATCGCGCTCGACACGAACCGATGCATCTCCTGCGGGCGCTGCATCCGTGCCTCGCAGGACGTCGATGGTAAAGGCGTGTTCGGCTATGTCGGGCGTGGGATACATCGCCAAGTGGCTGTCAATGGCCCAGACCTCGCGCATACCGATGCCGACATCTCTGATTTCGCCATATCGCAGGAGGTCTGTCCCGTGGGTTGCATCATCCGAAAGCGGCAGGGCTTTGCGAGACCTATTGGCGAGCGGGAATTCGACCGGAACCTGATCGGCCACAAAATCAACGGAAAGCGCGATGACTGAGCTGCCCAAAGCCCGGATCGCAACTGCCTCGCTCGCCGGGTGTTTCGGCTGCCACATGGCGCTTCTCGACATCGACGAGAGGCTGATCGAACTGATGAAGCTGGTCGAGTTCGACCGGTCGCCGCTGACCGACATCAAGACCTTCTCCCACCGCTGCGATATCGGGATCATCGAGGGCGGCTGCTGTAACGAGGAAAACGTCCATGTGCTTCGGGATTTCCGCAGGAACTGCGACATCCTAATCGGGATCGGGCAATGTGCGATCATGGGCGGGCTGCCCGCGATGCGGAACGCCATCATGCATTCCGACGAACCCTTGCGCGAATGCCTCGAAGAAGCGTTTATCACCGGTCGCTATATCCGTAATACGACCCACAACATCCCCAACGATCCGGCGCTGCCGCTCTTGCTGGACGAAGTCTATGCTTGCTCCGAAGTGGTCGAGATGGACTATCACATTCCCGGATGTGCACCAACAGGGGACGTCATCTACGAGACCTTAAGCAGCCTCTTGGCGGGCAAGTTCAGAGGGTTCGAGAAGGAGAAGATCCGGTTTGACTAGGATGCCCGTCCTTTCTGGAGCGATGAGATATGGCTGAACCACGACTGATCGAAATCTCGCCGGTGACGCGTGTCGAGGGCCACGGCAAGGTGACGATCCACCTCGACAAGGACGGTTATGTCGATGAGGCACGGCTTCACATCGTGGAGTTCCGGGGGTTCGAGCGCTTCATCCAGGGCCGACTCCTGTGGGAAGTGCCGGTCATCGTGCAGCGACTCTGTGGTATCTGCCCTGTGAGCCACCACCTTGCGGCGGCGAAGGCGATGGACGTGATCTGCGGCGTCGATGAGCTGCCGCCGACCGCGGAAAAGATGCGCCGTCTGATGCATTACGGCCAAGTCATGCAGAGCCACGTCCTGCACTTCTTCCACCTCGCGGCGCCCGATTTCCTCTTCGGCTTCGGCGCTCCGGCAGAGCGGCGCAACATATTCGAAGTCATCCGCGAGCAACCGGAGCTCGGCCGTCGCGCGATCATGATGCGGAAGTTCGGTCAGGACATTATCGAGGCGACGGCCGGAAAGAAGATCCACGGCACGGGCGCAATCCCGGGCGGCATCAACCGCAACCTTCGGATCGAAACACGGGACAAGCTGTTACACGACCTCGAAGGCATGGAAGATTGGGCGCTCGACGCGCTGAAGCTCGCCCGGGACTATACCCTGGAGCATGCTGAACTGGTCGGACGTTTCGCCTCCTTCCCGTCGCATTACATGTCGCTTGTCCGGCCAGAGGACGGGGCTCTTGACCTCTATCATGGCAACCTGCGCGCCTTGGACAGGTCGGGCAATACGATCTTTGATCAACTGCCCTACGACCGTTACCACGAGGTATTGATCGAAGACGTCCGGTCCTGGTCCTACATGAAGTTTCCGTTCATCAGGGATTTGGGG
>JASJDQ010000273.1 GCA_030065075.1 Paracoccaceae bacterium
CTTTTCGCTCGGCTTCCTCAAAAAAGCTCTCGATCTGAATGAGTCCGCGCTCCGACATCTCTTCAAAAAAGCTCGGGATATAGCCTGAGATCGTGTGCCGAAGCTGACCGTCATCGCTGGCAAGTTCGAAAATCGGGTTGACCGGGATCAGGCCCGTATCGGGATCGAAATCTCCAAGCTCCGCGATCTCGACAATCGTCCGCTGCCGTGCCAGCGGTGGCGCATCGGGGGCAAGCGAGGGCGTTTTTCGGACCTGCACCACAAGGTCGATGGCCGCGCTGATCTGCTGGCGAATGGCGTGAAGCGGCAGGTCCTGACCGGATTGCAGTACCATGGTCTCCAACCGCAGGATAAGATCCTCGGGCGAGTTCGCATGTGCCGTGGTCATCGAGCCTGAATGCCCGGTGTTCATAGCTTGCAGCATGTCGAGCGTTTCGCCACCCCGACACTCGCCCACCACGATCCGGTCCGGGCGCATGCGCAGCGCGTTCTTTACAAGATCGCGGATCGATATCTCGCCGCGCCCGTCCACATTCGCCCGCCGGGCCTCAAGCGTGACCAGGTTTCGGTTGGCCAGGCGCAGCTCCGACGTATCCTCGATCGTCACGATCCGCTCGTCTTCCGGCACGAACATCGCCAAAGCGTTCAAGAGCGTCGTCTTACCTGACCCGGTGCCTCCTGAAATGATCACGTTTTTTCGAGCCAGCACGGCGGCTTCCAGAAAGCGTTCCATCGGCAACGACATCGCCCGGTTCCGCCGCAAATCGCTCACGCGCCAGTGCTTCTTGCCGAACTTTCGGATTGTCAGTGACAGGCCGTTCAAAGCGGTGGGTGACGCGACGATGTTCGACCGGCTCCCGTCCTCGAGCCGTGCGTCCGCCAGCGGAGCGCCTTCCGTCAGCTGTTTGCCGTCCCGCCCCGCAATCCGCGCCGCCACGGTGAAAAGCTCGTTGTCCGAGGCAAAACTCAACCCTGTCTCGAACATGGCGTTGCCCTTCTCGACAAAGATGCGATCCGGTCCGCAAACCATGATTTCACTGATTGCATCGATATCGAGAAGAAACTGGATCGGCCCGAGGCGGAAAAAGAGACCCAGCACCTTTTCGCGAACGGCATCACGGATCAGCGCAAGTTTGAATGTCTCTCCGATCAAGCCCGAGATTGCCGCATAGGCCTTCGGGAACTCTTCGTGAAGCCGCTCAAGATCGCTTTTGGTGCTGTCCGCTGTCATCTCAAGGCGCAGTTCTGACGCCAGTTCCTCGCGCAGTTCCACGGCCCGGGCGCGCTGCTCCGCATTCAGTTGCGAATAGGCCAGCTCCACGTCGCCCCGCGTCCCGCTCATGAGACAGGCAGAGATCAGCGGGCGCCGCAGCGCTTCAGCGGCATAGCGGTTGATCGTCGACACCATGCCAGGCTTGCCGGCCACATCAAGTTCCAGATCGATCAGACGGTCCAACTCGGCCGAAAGCAGCATCTCGCGCTGCGCCTCATCGCCATCGAACAGATCCCGCCGCCGGTCTTCATAGTCGAGCAGGGCCTCGTTCATCATCAACTCGATATCGGCAAGTTCTGAATTCGTCAGAACGTCGCTGACCGAGGCGTTGGGCAGGAGCAGCTGCAGCATGTTGTTGCCCAGCCAAAGCTCCGCGCCGCTTTCGACCACGGCTTTGCTGTCCTTGCCCAACTCCTGACGTCCCAACCTTGCGCCGGAGGGCGTCAGCGGAATGACATGCCATGCGTCGTCGAGATACATCAGGCGCGCGTGGCGCGGCGTCACACCCGAGCCCGTAAGAAGAACATAATCCGACGCTCCTGCCCGCGCGACATCGCTGCCAAGCTCATAATAGGTGCCATCCAGCGCGACAGCGGCCTTGCGATTGCCATAGGCATCGCAGACCCGGATATGCGCCCGGGCGATGCTCATTGGCCAAGCCCGACGCACTCGTTGGCGGTTCCTTCACAGGGATTCCGCAACACCAGGGTCAGTTCGTTGACGCTCAAGACCTCGAGTGCCAGAAACTCTTCCACCGCAGCCGCCGGGGCCTGCAAAGTGACGTTCTGATACTCCGGGCTGTCCCCGTCGCGATACTCAGCCGTCGTGTCAAACTCACCCACCGCCATCACTTCCGCGTTCTCGATCAACCGCCGCACGACGATCTTTTCGCTCTCGTCGATGAATGGGCCGATCACATCGACATGGCTCCCCGGCGTGACGAACACGCCGACGGCGCGGTCCTCTTCGACCGGGATGGAGAAGGCGCGATTGCCCGGATGAATGCGCAGGTCGAAATCGATCTGCCGCTCGGCGAAGAAGTGCGCGCGTTGCAGAAAGCTCCCGCCCGCCACATCCTGTCCAAAGACCCTGCCTTTCAGATTGATCCGCGTCACCGGATCGGCCCCCAGTGCCCAATCAAACTCGGAGGAAAGCGCGCGCGGCATCGGCTGCGACACGACGAATTTTTCCATGAATGCCTCGTCGATGACGGTACCGGCCTTGATGACCAGCCCGTCCTCGGCAACCAGCCGCAACTTGGTAATCGTGGCCGTCTGCTTCGAGACTTCACCGTAGTAGAACCAGCCCACGCCGAAGGACAAAAGTGCCGCGAGAAGATAGAAGATGTTCCGCATGAGGTCAGTTCTCCAGATAACGAATGACAATCAGGGACGCGCCCTCTCGCTCTTGAAGATACAGCGCCAATTCGCAGTCCTGCCGGTATCCGATAAAAAACGACGTCTCTTGCGGAGACGCATCGGGGAAGGCGAATCCCCGCGTCTCGAATAGATCGCGATAGGCCCTTGCAGCCTCATCCTGCGGCATCGGCTGTTGTAGGATTAGCTGCCCGTCACAGCCCCCCGGGCCACGCCCGTCCACAAGCACAGTGGCATCGTCCAGAACGGGGCTGTCGGAACCGGTGAACCGCGCGAGCAGCATAAGCCCCATCGCCGTTCCGCCGTCGTCCTCTGCCAGAGTCGCCGTCAGGCTGACAGTCTGCCCCATGGCGAGCACAGCCGGGTCCAGATCCGCGAAGGCCGAAGTCAGAAAATGGGACAACCCCGGCGGCGTGGCATCGCCTGTGTAGCTGAAGGCCACCTGATCCCCCATCTCGAGGATTACGACGGAGTCGGGCATCTGAGAGGCAAGTTGCTCCGCGATGGTCGACATCTCGGTGGTCGTGCTTGCCGCGTATTGGCGTAGGCTCTCCTTCGCCTCGCCCGCAACAAGCGGGGTCGCCGCGATCACAAGCCCCAGAAAACATCCGCACAGTCTACGAATCGGGCTCAGCATCTGGGTCCTCCGCCGTTGGGAAACACGTTGGGTAAGAGCGCATATGTGGCGCCGGGCCCGCGGCAGATTTCATCCCAGATCACCCGGTCATGACCGTGCTGAAACTGGCGCTCATCGTGGCTCCAGAGCGTGCGCTCCGGCGCAAGATAGCTTTGCCTGGCCTGCGGGCTGTTCTGTTGCGCGAGCATGTTCGAGTTCGTGATCGTCAGATCGACATTGGCGGTCCCGACGATATCGCTTGGACTCCGGCTGGGCTTCACATCGCGGAGGATCGTGCGCCACGCGGCAGCCCCGTCCTCCACCTGATCCCACATCGGCCTTTCCCGAGAGAGCCCCCGCTCGGAATTCTGACGCCGGCAGCGGACCTGGGCCGCCTGCCCCACTTCCGTCAGATCGATGAATTGTCCGCGTTCGAAATCGCAGGCGAGGAAGGTTGACCGGGCTGCTGCCGCCGCCACCGTCGAGCCGCGGGCGAACACCGCGGTCTCCTGACGGTTGACGCTCGCCTCGTAAATGAACCTGCCCAGAATGATCATGATCAGGACGATGGGGATCACCATCACCGCTTCCATGTGGACCGAGCCGCGACGGTCAGTGCGCATGGACCCGTCCCCAATCGCCGAGCGTCTGCACCTGTTGCAGATCGCTTGCCAGATCATCGAACGCGGCCGTCGCCGCGCGATCCAGATCGCCGCCCGCCTGTCGCGGGTTGTCCAAGCGCGTGGCGGGCATCAGGCGGCTCTGCCAGTTCTGGGTGAACAGCGTCGCCCCATCGGGATTGAAGACACCCGCCTGTGCATAGCCGGTATGGCTTATCACGGGGCTGGACATGATCCTCTCGCCGAAGCGTTGCGACTTGTCCTTCTGACCGAGGGCGAGAATGCGGAATTCGTCAGGCATCGCAATCGGTTCTACCGGTGGGGCTGGATGTATCGGCGAGATGTCGGGAAGCTGGAAGATCTCGGGCACCTCTACCGCAGTGGCGTAAGGTATGATCGAAACCGGGATCAGCCTGCGCGCGCGCGGCGTTGCCACGGACATGTGCAGCATCGTGAAAAACCGATAGAACGAGTTATTCCCGACGCGTTCCTGCCGCCTGTTCGGAATTGGCGGATTGAGCATCAGGTACGTGCCCGTCCGTGACCGAAAGTGCCGGTCGAACCCGATTGGAGCGAGCCTTGCAAATCCGAGGGCGGTCTCGTTGATGGGCGCCGCGATCCGCCCGACCTCGTGCAAAATATCCAGAACATTCCGTCTGCGGTCGACAAAGGGCGCTCCTCTGTAAGGAAAAGACTTGAACCCGGTGAACCTCGGGAAGAGCGCGGTGCCCGGACCGTGGAGCGGGTGCCTGGGCATGTCGGAGAGGGACGAGCGATAGAACCAGTTGAACTCGTACAGGATGTTCCCGACCTCGGTGATGTTGTTGATGTGCTCGTCAAGCTCGGGCCGCGCACGCGACCCGCCGACCCGGAGCGGCCCCTTCAGACGTTGCGTGAAGCCACGCTTGAGAAACGTGGTATCGGTGTTCACCGTCCCGAGCTGCATGAGGGCGGCCAGACGGGTGTACGCACCATCAATGCCGGTTTTCGCCTCGATCAGCGGCAAGGCCATGCCGTCGCGTGAATTGCTCCGCCTGCAATTCGCCACACCGGGTCCATTACACGGATCGGCGAAATGGTGATCGTCCAGGTCCAGAAGCCGGTAGTAGCTTTGGGCGATCTCGGACATCGCGCGCGGATGGCGCGCAGCCAGTGCCTTGTTCATGCCGTCGATGGCGTCCAGCGCCTTGCGCGCGGTTTCGACCCC
>JASJDQ010000274.1 GCA_030065075.1 Paracoccaceae bacterium
GAACATTGATCCGCTGACAATCGCCGTTTTTCCGGCCTATTGTCACCAAACTCTCTTGGGACACAGCACGCAAAACGACGCCCTTTCGAGCGAGAGGCGGATGTCCGACAAACCTGACCAAACCGTTGCGATAAATGCTGATTTTGCGCTCTGGCGGCCTCGACCGCTGGATCGGCTCGGGCTGGTCACGCTTCTGACCAGTCTGTATTTCTTCCAGGTCTGGGGACTGACCATGGGAAGCGGCGTCCTGCCGGTCGAAGCTCACGGGGCGATGATGCTCGCCAGCGCCTTTGGCATCCTCTTTCCGCGCTTCTGGCAGGTCCTGTTGGCGAACGCGCTGGTCTTTGCCGTGGCTTATGTCGCGCAATCGCCGGTCGCTTCAAACAATCAGACGACGGCCTTCTTCTTCTCGCTTGTCGTCCTGGGCGCTTTCGTGGTGAGCCGGGGACAGGATCGGGAAGGCAATTTCGAGCGTTTTGCCGCTGCCGGGCGCTGGTTGCTGCCGGTCATGTATTTCTACGGGATCTATCACAAGATCAACGTCGATTTCCTTGATCCCGCAGTGAGTTGCGCGGTGGTCCTGTATGATGCGCTGTTCCGCGGAACCTGGCTTTACGGTTGGCCCTTCGGGCACTGGAGCGCGATCTACGCGACCTTCATCATCGAAGGGATCGCGATGATCGCGCTGTTCATTCCGCGCCTGAAGAAATGGGGCATGCTTGTGGGCATCCCGTTCCATGTGATCATCGGGTTCACGGGATATGCGTACTACAAGGATTTCTCGACGATTGTCCTCGTTCTCTATGCGCTCTTCCTGCCGCGTGAGGCATTTGTGAACGGCTTCCACGGCTTGGCGGCACGCTTCGGTGCGGGTCGCGTGCTATCGACCGGGCGCTTGGTGCTGATCGGCCTCGTCGCCTGGTATCTCCTGGCGAGCGGCATGATGGTCGATCCGGCGTATGCCGTGCCGGAGAACCGGGCGTTCATGCCGTTCTTCGCCGTCTACAGCGTCGCCTTTTTTGCCTTCGTCATGCTCTGTGTGCCGAAGGACGGAGGAACCAGTCCGAAGCGAGGCCCTGCGTGGTTGTATCTTGTACCATTCCTCTTCTTCGTGAACGGGCTCAGCCCCTACCTCGGGCTCAAGACCGAGAGCAGCATCGCGATGTATTCGAACCTGCATACGGAGGGAGGGGAGACCAACCATCTGCTCCACGGGGTGCTGCCGGGTCTCTGGACATATCAGAGCGATCTCGTGCGGCCGGTGGGCTCTAACTCGCCAGAATTCAACGGAAACATCGTCGAGCGCGGGTATTGGCTGCCGCGCTATGAACTGGACCGGCGGCTGGCGATGAACCCGGGACTTGTTGTCGAGGTGGAGACGGCGGACGGACCGATCTCGACGGGCGGTCACTGGCCAAACACGTACCTTGCGTCGAACTGGTTTTTGCAGAAGTTCCTGCTCTTCAAACCCGTGGATTTCGAACGGCCAAAAGTCTGCACGCATTGATGCGGCTTGGTCGCTTCAGATCGGCTGCCGACCCAATACCTTCAGGGTCGCGTTCCGGCCCGTCCGCAGGATGGGGTAGAGGACCCTGGCCAAGGCGCGATGCCGGAAGATCGTGGCGTTCACCCGATTGAAAAGCCCGGAGCCGGTCGACATCAGCGCCAGCCGGTGCATGCAATCGTCGCCGAAGTGAATGTCTTCCCCGTCGATGAGCGCCATGCCCTCGTTCAGGTCGTATCCCTCACTGCGAAGGCGGTCCACCGACGGGTGCTCTTCCCGCGCATTCACAAGACGAACGGGACCGACCGCCTTTTGCAGGCGAAGCATTCGAACATAGCGCGCGCAAAAAGGGCAGTCGCCGTCATAGACAATCAGCATTTCCGGGCTTTCGTTCATCTCAATGCCGATCCTTCAATCCTTTGGTTGGCGACGGTCTGTGGCGCTGCGCCCAATCGCGCGCGGATCATCCGGCGCCCTGGCGCTTCGATGAGGCGATACGAGACCTCAGCCAATACGACGATGGCCGTGACCGCCAGAAGTGCATCGAAAAGGGTCGTTTCCACGCCTCTCTCCCGGAACGCCGCTATTGCAAACCAATGCCATAGATAGATGCCGAAGCTCAGCCGTCCAAGATGGAGCATGGCTGGGCATGAGAGCCATTGCGCGATCAGGCCGTTTTCTTGTCCGAGCGTCAGCATGAAGGCGCCTGCGGCGAAAAGGATGAAGAGTGGATGCGCTCCGACGAGAAAGCCGGTCACCAGCGCACCTCCTGCGATCCACTGCAGTGCAGCCAGCGTTTTCAGACATGGACCGTTGCAGCCTTTGTGTAGGCGCCAGAGCCCGGCGCCGATGCTGAACCCCGCCACGGCGCGGAGCGGCGCGTGACCGTCGAGCACATGTATCGTTCCCCAGAATACCTCCATGGCCGCATAAAGCGCCACCCCGAGCGTGACCAGCGCAACGCCACCGGCCCGGTTTCGAAGCAATCCCAAGGCCACGAGGCAGGGAAACACGAGATATGCTGCGGCTTCCGCGCTGATCGACCACGCGGGTGGGACGGGCGCGGGGCAGGCGAGGGGACCCCAGGCGAAAGTCAAGGTCAGGAGTTGCGGCAGACAGTCCGCGATCGCCGCGATATTGGGGGCGATGCCCAGGAGCGGCGAAAGATAGATCCACGCCAGGATGACAGTGATATGCAACGGCAAAAGCCTTGCGATGCGGGCTGAAAAGTAGGGGGCCAGTCCACCTGAGCCGGTCTTGCCCAACTGCCCGGCGTAGACATGTGCGATCACCCAGCCGCTGAGAAGGAAGAACACATCCACGAAAACCCAGCCCCGGTGCAGAAGATCGGCCATCGCCACAAGACCGGCGCTGGCGTTCGGCACATGGTGAAAATGGTATAAAAAAACCGTAAGCGCCGCGAGACCGCGCAGCCCTTCAAAGGCGCCGAGCAATGCCGGAGCTTGTTCGCGAACATGTGTCGCTTCTCGTTTCATTGGGGCAGGAAATATCCGCGAAGTAGGGCATTAATTGGACCGGACCGGCGGCAAAACGTCCGGCTCATTGCCGCTTGTCGTCAGTCGAATGCTTGGTGCAGGCGCGGGCAGACCGGCGGGCTCTGCAAATCAGGTTGGGGGCCGAAGTGTCCGTTCAGGCATCACCGGCCAATGCAACGTCCGCGATCCCCAAGTGTGGGCCGCGCGGCGGACCGTTCGCGGTCCCCACTGGCCGCAGAGATCGGGCGTAGATTCTGGTACTCGGCACAGGAAGAGTTTTCCGTCGCCTGATCTATTGAAAGTATATTGGTTGGCGGTGCCAGTGTGCAGTCACATGCGACCTGGACCTGATCCCGAACAAGTCCCCACGGCGAAAGCGAAGCCTGCGTTCGCCAACCGTCCTGAGAAAGTCAGCTGTTCGCGCCAACGGATTCGAATGGTCGGGCAATTTTCAGCGATTTTTCGTCGCAACGTTCAAGAATGCGCGAAACGGGTTCAAAACGCTCCGTAGCGGTTTCGCGCGCCCTCATCACATGGTTCGCAGCGGCGTTGTCGTTCCGAAAGGTTTCCAAAACAGCAGCAATCATTGGTTTCCCTCAGTTCCCATCTCACTCATCTGACACAGTTCTACACAATGCCGCCTGAATGCCCGGAAAACACCACGTTCATATTGAGTTCATCGAAATGTCAGGCGCTTCGCGTCTTGGGCCTGTCGAGGTTGAGATACGCGGTCGGAAGCAGGAGAACACATTTCAGGCCGCCAAGGTCGTCAGACGTCTCCAGTTTAAGGGCGCCGCCGTAGGCCAGTGAGAGGTCATTTACGATGGAAAGACCAAGGCCTGTGCCGGGCACCGACGTGTCCAGCCGCGCTCCTTCTTCCAGAACCGCTTCACGCTGTTTTTCCGGAATCCCCGGGCCGTCATCTTCGACGGTGATGGCAATCGCGTCCCCGGTGTCCTCCGCCTTGAGCCTCACCGTCTGCTCGGCGAACTTGAAGGCATTCTCAAGCAGATTTCCCAGCATTTCTTCGAAATCCTGAGGGTCGATCGCCACCAAAGCATCGATCGGTTGGGCTTCGAAATGCTTGTCGGCCGCGTTCGGGGCCGCACGAAACAATCGCTCCAGCCGCGAAATGGAATGTGCGACGTCCGAGCGCACATCGACCGCTTCGGCAGCGCTGGAGGCGCGCATGCGGGCGAGCGAACGGATGATTTGTGCATCGATCCGGTCGAGCGCTTCGAACATGGGGGCAGTATCGCCGGTTGTCCGGCTCAGGCGAACAAGTTCGTTGCGGAGCGCCGCAGACGGTGTCTTCAGGGCATGTGCAAGGTCAGCGGCTTGTCGGCGTCCCTTGTCGAGAATGCTGCGATTTCGCGAGATCAATTCGTTGATGTCGTCGACAAGCGGGGCGACTTCGGTAGGATAGTCTCGGGTATTCAGTGCCTTACCGGCGTCCCAGCGATGGGTCACGTCGTCCCTGAGTTTTCGCAACGGGGCCACCAAAACGGTGGTCAGAAGGGCGGCGCAGGCAACCCCGACCGCGCCGACCAGCCCGAAGGCGAGGGTCACGAAACGCTGCATTTCGGCGCGCTCGGACGCGAGCGCGTCAAGAGAGGCTGCGACCGAGACAGTCCAGGTCGGCCCCGATTCGAATGCGACCTGTTCGCTGTAGCCCCGGACCATTGTCTGGGGGCCTTCCGCCGACCAGAGACCGGTGCGGCCTGCATCCACCGCCAACTCGAAGTCGAACAGCGACGGGGAGGTGAATAAATCGCCCTCTTCGTTGCTGATCTGCCAGTATCGACCCGAATAGACGCGGTCATACGCGGGGGCCACGACAAGCTCTTCGATCCGGGACGGGTCTTCGACCGTAGCCAGAGCGATCAGGATCTGCGTGTGCTGTTCCTTCAGGGCTTCGTTGAAACGGCGGTTCGCGATTTGGTCGAAGACGGAGACGAGCGCAAAACCACCGATAACTGTCGTCAGCAGGGCCCAGACAAGGCCGCCGACAATCACGCGCCGTTGCAGCGAGCGCATCAGTCCAGATTGATTTGGTAGCCCTGGCCGCGGGCACTTACGATCAG
>JASJDQ010000275.1 GCA_030065075.1 Paracoccaceae bacterium
CGCGCCGCCATATATCCCGCCATATGCACCCGATCCGTGACAAAGGCATTCAAACGCAGCACATCCTCTGCTCCGCCCCCGCGCTCTGACAAGATTGCGGACAAGTTGGCAAAGATCACGTCGGCCTGCGCCTCGGCGCCTTCGGGAATGGTACCATCGGCGGCCACGCCCAGTTGCCCAGACGTCAGGACCAGTTCGTACCCCTCCGGTACCGCAACCCCATGCGCATAGCGGGCGAATGGCGGGGCGATACCATCCGGCGAGAGTTCAAGTATGGTCACCGGTTCAACTCCTTTTCCGCCAGCGTCGCCGCCCTCCCGCATTCGGGCAAGCCAAAAGTTACTGCTGAAATTTCGTGCGAATCGCAGCGAACTGTCTCATCTTCAGGCAAACGCGAGAGCCCAGCCCCGTGGAGCAGCCCACAAAATGGCCTCGCCAAGAAAGCACGCCATATTTTGGCGGAAACCAACAGGAGGTGAGGGGATGTCCCGGAAAACCATGACAAGCATCGTTGCTGCCGCAACGCTGACCGCCACTGCAGCCAGCGCGGGCGGCCATCTGACGGAAGTGAAATTCGGTACCAACTGGGTGGCGCAGGCTGAACACGGCGGGTTCTATCAATCGGTCGCGGACGGCACATATGAGGAATGCGGCCTTTCGGTCGAGATTCTGCCGGGCGGCCCTCAGGTCAACAACCGCGCGCTATTGCTTGCCGGTCGCATCGACTTCCACATGGGCGGCAATATGCTTCAGGCCTTCAACGCCGTCTCCGAAGGTATCCCGGTCGTGGCACTGGCCGCTATCTTTCAGAAAGACCCGCAGGTGATCCTGGCCCACCCGGGCGAGGCAGAGACCTGGGACGATCTGAAGAACCTGACCCTGCTCATCGGCGATAACGGCTTTCAATCCTACTACCAGTGGATGATCGCCGCCCACGGCTTCACGGCTGAGCAGCGCGAGCCCTACACCTTCAACCCGGCCCCCTTCCTCGCCGACAAGAAGAAGGGCATGCAGGGCTATCTCTCATCCGAGCCTTTCCTCGTGGAAAAAGAGGGTGGCTTCACTCCGAATGTCTTCCTGATCGCGGATGCAGGCTATACCGATTACTCGACCACGATCGAGGCCATGGCCGACACCATCGCCGAGAAGCCTGACGCCGTGAAATGCTTCGTCGAAGGTTCGATCAAGGGCTGGTACAACTACCTCTACGGCGATCCCAGCGCCGCCAACGTTTTGATCCAGGAAGCCAATCCGGAAATGTCAGCGGACAAAATCGCCTATGCCATCGAGAAGATGAAGGAAAATGGCATCGTCGACAGCGGCGACGCCGAAACGATGGGTATTGGCGTCATCACCGATGCGAAGGTCGAAGATTTCTTCAACAAGATGGTCGATGCCGGCGTCATAGAAGGCAGCATCGACTGGAATGCGGCCTATGACACCAGCTTCGTCGGCAACGGGCTGGGCATGGATCTGAAGAACTAAGGCGCGAAAGCTCGCTAGCGTCTCTTGCCCGGCCATCCATTCCTCCCCGATGGCCGGGCCGAAATCCGGAATGTACCCATGACACCCATTGCCCAGCGACCGCCGCTTTTGACGATGAGCCATATCGAGAAGACTTTCAGTGGCGATGTGGTGGCGTTGAAAGACATGAACCTGACGGTGAACGAAGGTGACTTCCTATCGCTTCTCGGACCATCGGGCTGCGGAAAGTCGACCGTGCTTCGGCTGATCTCGGACCTGATGCATCCGACGCGCGGCAAGATAAACTGGGTGGGGGGCCAGGGTTCGGACGATTTGGGTGTTGTCTTTCAGGAGCCGACCCTGATGCCCTGGGCCACGGTCGCGCAGAACGTCTTTCTACCGTTCCGCCTGAAGGGTGTGTCCTACGCAAGTGTCCGGGACGACATCTTTGAGGCACTGAAACTTGTTGGGCTTGAGAATTTCCAAGCCGCCTATCCGCGCGAACTCTCGGGCGGCATGAAGATGCGCGTTTCCATCGCGCGCGCCATGGTGACGAAACCACGGCTCATCCTGATGGACGAGCCCTTCGCTGCGCTTGATGAGATCACGCGGTTCAAGCTGAACAACGATCTTCTGGAACTCAAGGCCGCGATCGATTGCACCGTAATCTTCGTCACGCATTCGGTCTTCGAAAGCGTCTTCCTGTCAGACCGCATCGTCGTAATGGCCGCACGTCCGGGACGCGTGATCCACGAGTTGGAAGTCGATACTCCTTACCCGCGACACGAAGACTTCCGCACGTCCGCCGAATATGCCGCTCACACCCGAGCAGCCTCTGAAGCTTTGGGCGAAGCGATAGGGGTGGCGGCATGAGACAGGTTTGTTCGAACAAACTGGCAATACTCTTCGAAGAGTTTTGCGCCGATGACGGAGGACCAGTTTGACCATCGCAGACGACGCCCCACTCGCACCGGTTGTCGATGAAGAGGAAGCCGCGCGGGCGCGCCGCGACCGGATCAACCGCATCGCCAAATGGACTCTGCCCAGTCTGGTCATGGTTTTCTCAATCCTGGCCTGGCACCTCTACGTCACGATCAATGACATCCCGCATTACATCCTGCCGGGACCCATGCTTGTCGCACAGTCGATTATCGACGATTGGGGCCTTCTCTGGCCTGCCATGCTCACGACGACACGCCTGACAGTCCTCGCGCTGCTCTTCGCCATTCTGGGAGGCGTCGCCCTCGCTGTGGCCTTTACCCAGTCAAGGTGGGCCGAGATGAGCTTCTTCCCGTACGCCGTTATCCTGCAGGTCACACCGGTCGTCGCGATCGCACCTCTTTTGCAAATCTATGTTGAAAGCGCTTTCCTCGCGGCGCTGCTTTGTGCCTGGATCGTCGCGTTTTTCCCGATACTTTCGAACACGACAATCGGCTTGAAGAGTGCTGACCACAACCTCGAGGATCTGTTCACCATCTATGGCGCAACGCGCTGGCAGCGGCTCAGATATCTCGCGGCCCCTTCTGCCTTGCCCTACTTTCTGGGCGGTTTGAAAATCGCAGGCGGCCTCGCCCTGATCGGCGCTGTTGTCGCCGAGTTCGTCATTGGGCGCGCAGGCACTGGCCTGGGATTGGCCTCGACCTTGCTGGAAGCCTCTTACCGCTTCAATTTCGGCCGGCTTTATGCCGCGCTCATCCTGATTTCGACGATGGGTATCGTGATCTTTGCCATCACTTCGTTGATCAGCCATCTTGCCCTCAGAAAGTGGCACGAAAGCGCATTGAACCGCGACACATGAACCGATTTGGCACGCAAGACGGCCCCTTGAGGCTACGCAACGTTACTGTTCCGGGATGCCTGATCGGCCGCGCGGCCGACCTCGTCGTCACCGACATGACTATCAGCAACGGCAAGATTCGCAGCCGCGGCGGCACAGATGTCGAAATGAACCGCTCGATGGTGCTGCCCTGTTTCGTCGACATGCATACGCATCTGGACAAAGGTCATATCTGGCCGAGGGCCGCCAACCCGGACGGGACGTTCATGGGTGCGCTCACGACTGTCCTGGAGGATCGCGAGGCGAATTGGAATGCCGAGGACGTCTGGGCGCGAATGGAGTTTGGCCTGAAATGCGCTTATGCGCATGGCACGCGCGCGATCCGAACGCACATCGACAGCGCGCCGCCACAGGACGAGATCTCCTGGCCTGTCTTTGCCGAGTTGCGCCGAAAGTGGGCGGGCCGGATCGAGCTTCAAGCCTCCAGCCTGATCGGTTGTGAAACCTTCGAGAGCATCAAGGATGGTTACGCCACTACCGCCGATATCGTCGAGGGCGCGGGCGGCATCCTCGGCATGGTCACCTATCCGGTCGACGATCTTCGGCAACGTTTGATCGAGTTCTTCGAGCTTGCCGGCGCGCGCGGGCTAGAGGTCGATTTTCACTCTGACGAAACGCTTGATCCTTCCGCCGAGTCGCTTCGGATGATTGCCGAGGTCGCTTTGGAGATCGGCTGGGACAAGCCCGTGACTGTCGGGCATTGCTGCTCACTCTCTTTGCAGGACGAGCTCCGGGCGCTGGACACTTTGGACATTGTTGCAAAGGCTGGCCTCAACATCGTCAGCCTGCCAATGTGCAACCTCTACCTGCAGGACCGGATGGATGCGAAAACGCCGCGCGCCCGTGGCGTGACACTGGTTCATGAAATGGCTGAACGTGGCATCAACGTCTCGTTTGCCTCGGACAACACACGCGACCCCTTCTATGCCTACGGTGATCTCGACATGATCGAGGTCATGCGCGAAGCCACACGGATCGGACAGCTGGATCACGGCCGGACCGATTGGGCCAAGGCATTCACCTCGAATCCGGCAAAGGCCTGCGGGTTTCCCAAAGCGTCGCTGCTGCCCGGATCGCCTGCCGACTTGGTGATCTGTAAGGCGCGGAACTGGACAGAATTCTTTGCCCGCCCACAATCGGATCGCATGGTGATACGGGGCGGCGACCTGATCGACGCGTCCTTGCCAGACTATGCTGAACTAGACCATTTGATGGAGCCTGCCTGATGCAAGACAACGTAGCTGCCGCTAAAGCCGCATTGGGCCATCTTGATTTGGATGAAAGCCCTGCCGCCATCAAAGCGAAAAGCCGCGATTTCTTCTGGTATTCCCCCGTCCTTAAGGACCGGTTGGATCATGTGGTTGCCGACTTCGTCGTCTCGCCCAAAAACGAAGCAGAAGTGATCAAGGTGCTAAAGGTCTGCTATGCCCATGACTGCCCCGTGACGACGCGGGGTGCGGGTACAGGCAACTACGGCCAGGCCATGCCGCTCGCAGGCGGCTGCGTCATGCACTTGCGGCACATGAACCACGTCCAGGAAATCCACCCCGGCCGGGTCATTACCGACCCGGGCGTGCTTCTGAAAGACCTGGATGCCGCCTGCAAAGACCATTCGGGGCAGGAGATTCGCATGTTCTCGTCGACCTGGGCCACGGCAACCATTGGCGGTTTCATCGCTGGGGGCTCGGGCGGCGTGGGTTCGTGCAGATGGGGGTCGCTCCGCGATCTCGGCAATATCATCCGCCTGCGCGTCGTGACGATGGAGGAAGA
>JASJDQ010000042.1 GCA_030065075.1 Paracoccaceae bacterium
TCGCCGGGTTGCGAGCGTAGTACTGTATGGTCTCGGGAATGGTCTTGATCAGGTCGCGGACCAGAAAGCGGTCCAGATAGACGGTTTCGTCCTTGACCTTCGCGCCTGCCTTGCGCCAATCCTGCAACGCGATGGGATCGCGGAAAACGACACCGACGTTTTCGAGTATATCCATCGAGGCGGCGTCGATCCGATCAACCTCGACCCCGTCCATCACTTCGCAGTGCGGTAGCACGTTCTTCAGCCCAGGCAGCATCGTCACGTCAACCGCGCTTCGAAGCGCGCGTCGGGCAGAGCGCCCGCCAGATCGGGAGCGTGTTGATGAAGTGTTCATGGGCGCCATCCTTTCACGCTGAAAGGCAGTCTGCCAGCGGTTCAAGGTTCAGGGCGTGCCGGTTTGCGACGCGCAATAGCCTGTTCCGGCAGCTACACCGCGCGGTGCAACCCGGGCTTGGCGCGTAACGTGGCGATATGGGCCTCGATTCGCGACTTGTCAGCGTCAGTCGTGACAAGTCCCAGCTTGGTCCGGCGCCAGAGGAAGTCGTCCGCGCTTTGTACCCATTCCTTTTCAACGGCCCAGTTCAACTCTGTGGCGGTAATCGTCGCCCCGAAATCCTCGCCCAGATCGGCCTCGGATTGCGCGTCGCCCAGAAGGGCGAAGGCGTTCGTGCCATATGCGCGTACCAGTCGCCGCGCCCAACCATCGGTCAGGAATGGAAATTTGTCTTGAAGTTCGCCAACCAGCTGATCCACCCCATCCACCGCGAAATCACCCCCCGGCAGAGGCACACCAGCGGTCCATTTCGCCTTGTCGGTCGGCAGAACAGTTTCGATTTTCTCAAGCGCGGATTCCGCCAGGCGGCGATACGTCGTGATCTTGCCGCCGAAAACATGCAGTACGGGAGCACCGCCTTCCTTATCGACCGACAGCACGTAGTCCCGTGTTGCCGCCGTCGCGGACAAGGCACCGTCATCATAAAGCGGTCTCACGCCCGAATAGGTCCACACGACATCGTCGACGCTCAGTTCTTCCTTGAAGTACTTGGACGCGAAGGCCAGCAGATAGTCCCGCTCTTCTTCTGTGCAAACGGGCGGTTCAGACGCGTCTTTATGATCCTTGTCCGTCGTCCCGATTAGCGTGAAATCCTGCTCGTAGGGGATCGCGAAGATGATCCGCCCGTCCTCACCCTGAAAGAAATAGCACTTGTCGTGATCGAAGAGTTTGCGTGTCACGATATGGCTGCCACGCACCAACCGCACACCTTCGGTGCTGTTCAGGCGGATCGTATTTCGGATAACATCGCCTACCCAAGGACCACCCGCATTGACCAGCATCTTGGCCGTCACGCGCCATTCGGTGTCGCCTTGACGCATAAGGATATCCCAGTGGTCGCTCTTCCGGTCGGCAGAGACCACCTTTGTGCGCGTCATGATATCGGCGCCCCGGTTCGCTGCGTCACGCGCGTTCAGAACCACAAGACGCGAGTCCTCGACCCAGCAGTCCGAATACTCGAAGGCCTTCTGGAACTTGTCCTTCAGCGGCTTACCCGCCGGATCGTGCACCAAGTCCAGCGTCCGTGTGCCTGGCAGGAACTTGCGACCCCCAAGCGTGTCATAAAGAAATAGCCCAAACCGGATCAGCCAGGCCGGGCGGCGGCCTTTCATCCACGGCATCACGGCGGTCAGGATGCGCGAGGTCGGCGTGCCGCCTTCGAACCGCATGTCCTTATGATACGGCAGCACAAAGCGCATCGGCCAGGAAATATGGGGCATCGCGCGCAGAAGCGTCTCGCGCTCGATCAGAGCCTCGCGCACCAGGCGCACCTCGAAGTATTCCAGATAGCGCAGCCCGCCGTGAAAAAGCTTCGTCGAAGCGCTGGACGTGCCAGAGGCCAGGTCGTTCATCTCGGCCAACCCGACGCTCAGGCCCCGTCCGACCGCATCGCGGGCGATACCGCATCCGTTGATGCCGCCGCCGATAACGAACAAGTCATAGGTCTTGGGTTCAGGCATGGCTCAGCTTTCCGGTTCAGAGATCAGGATTTCGGTCTGGCCGCGTGCGGCGGCCCGCAGGAATGAAGCCGGGGGAGCACTGTCGGTCACGAAGTAATCTATGCCGGCGATGTCGCAGATCCGTACAGGCGCACTCACTTCGAACTTTGATGCATCGGCCACCAGAATGCGCATTCGCGAGTTCTGCAGGATGGCGTGCGCGACCGAGACTTCCTGCGTGTCGAAATCCAGAACCGCGCCGTCGTCATCCAGGGAAGACGCACCGATCACAGCAAAATCCATCTTGTAGCGCGAGATGAACTCGACCGCGTCCTCGCCGACGACGGCGCCGTCACTTTGGCGAACGCGCCCGCCCACCTGGATCAGTTCCTTGGTACGCGCGCCACTCAACTGGTTGATGATATTGATGTTGTTCGACATCACCGTCAGATCACGGTGATCTGTCAGGGCGCCCGCCACCTGCTCGGTGGTCGTGCCAATGTTCAACGTAACGGTCGCCCCGTCGGGGATCAGCGAAGCGGCCAGCCGCGCGATCCGGGCCTTTTCGGGCCCCTTGTGTTGGCGGCGCTCCGCGTAATCACGGGTGGTGACACTGGCCATGCGGCGGGCCCCGCCGTGGGTGCGCTTCAAAAGCCCACGCAGGTCCAACTCGCGCAGGTCCTGACGGACGGTCTGGGTGGTCAGGCCGAAGCGGCTGGCGAGGTCCTCGACCTCGACCGCACCTTGCGTGCGTAAAAGCCCCAGGATCTCCTCATGCCGCGTCTCGATCTTCATGGGCGCCGTCATACGCCCTTTGCATTACAACTCAAGAAAAATCTTCGTTTGATATTCGTTTATTTCGAAAACGAAAATTGCCTTCAATGTGCCGCTTGTGACGTCGGCATGCGGCGTAAACGCTAATTCGTCGCGACAGCGTGAATCACGCCTCGAAGCTCGGCCAGGCCTCTGAGACGACCGATCAGCGGATAACCGGGAAAGCTTTGCCGATCCGCATCGCCCAACAGCGCGTGGCCATGGTCGGGCCGCCACGGGATGCGGGCATCTTTCCGGCCCGCGTCGCGCCGCCGTGCTTCTTCAGCCAATAGCACGCGCGCCACTCCGACCATGTCGGTGTCACCGTGCAGATGAGCGGCTTCCTCGAACGAGCCATCCGTTTCCTTGCGCACGTTCCGCAGGTGCACGAAATGGATGCGTTCGGCGTGTTCGGCGGCAATCGTGATTGGGTCGTTCCTCGGCCCTGCGCCCAGGGAGCCCGTGCAAAGCGTCAACCCATTCGCCGCAGAAGGATGCGCCTCCATGATCCAGCGGATGTCTTCGGCGTCGGACACGATGCGGGGCAGTCCCAGAATGTCACGCGGCGGATCATCGGGATGGACGCAAAGCCGCATGCCCAGCTCGTCGGCGGTCGGAACCACCTCGTCCAAAAACCGCTTGTAGTTTGCCCGAACGTCCTCTGCCGTCAGTCCCTTGTAGCTGTCGAGCGCCTTTTGCAGCCCGCCAATGTCATAGCGATCGTAGGCGCCGGGCAAGCCGCACATGATCGCGTTCAACAGAGCTTCGCGATCCTCTTCGGAAGAGGCATCATGCCAGTCCTTGGCCCTGCCGATCACTTCGTCCGGATAGTCGCCCGCCGCCGCATCGCGGCCAAGCATGTACAACTCGAACGCCGCCATCTTGACGGCGTCGAAGCGCAGGCACGTACCGCCTCCCTTGACAGGTGCCGCCAGATCGGTCCGCGTCCAATCGATCAGCGGCATGAAATTGTAGCAAATCGTATTGATCCCCTCGGCGGCCAAATTGACCAGGGACTGTCGGTAGTTGCCGTAGAGCCGCGGTAGATCGCCGGTCCCGCGTTTTAGGTCCTCATGAAGCGGCAGGCTCTCGCAAACCACCCATTCCATCCCGGCGGTGCGGATTTGGTCCCGGCGTGTAGCAACGGTCTCGCGCGGCCAGACCTCGCCATAGGGGATCTCATGCAGCGCGGTCACTATGCCACTTGCCCCGGTTTGCCGGATTTCCTCCAGCGTGATCGTGTCCAGTTCGCCGTACCAGCGCCAGCTTTCCTGCATGTCTCAGACCTCTACCAAAGCACCGCGCGCAGCGATCACCTTGCGTGCAACGGCGCAACCTTCGGCCACCGCGCTGGCGTCCGGGTGCTCCTGCAATTTCGCCACAAGATAGCCCGCATTGAAACTGTCGCCTGCTGCAGTGGTATCGATGACGGTCCTTGCAGGATCATTGGGCACCAGTTCTTCCCTCCCAGCATAACGGATCAAGACGTCTCTGGGTCCGTCCTTGACAATCACCGTCGTAACGCCCGCTGCACTATAGCGATCCGCCGTCTTCGCAGGGTTCGTATCGCCGAAAAAGGTTTGCTCGTCTTCGAAAGACGGCAGAGCAATGTCGGATACACTGGCCGCCTGCATGATCCAGTCGCACATTGTCTGGCTGTCCGACCAAAGCCGGGGACGCAGGTTTGGGTCGAAGGCAATCTGAATGCCGTCGCCTCGCGCCTTGCTCAGTACGTCCAGCAACGTTCTGCGGCCAGCCGCTGGCAAGACCGCCAACGTGATCCCCGAGAAATATGCCACGTCGCCTGCCTGTAGGTCTGGAAGAACGGTCAGGTCATCCGCAAGCGTCCGCGCTGCCGAGGAGTCTCGCCAATAGGAGAAGCTGCGCTCGCCGTTTTTCAGCGAGATCATGTAAAGCCCGACAGACCGGCCTACGCGCTTCGCCAAATGAGGCTTGATGCCCGCGTCTTCCATGAAGGCGGTCATGCGGTGCGAAGGCTCATCGTCCCCAACGGCAGATAGGTACCCAACAGAGATCTGATCCCCCGCCAGTCGGCGTGCATACCAGGCAGTGTTGAACGTGTCCCCTGCGAAGCCCATGTCGAACTTGCCTGCCGCGTCCGGTGCCAGTTCGATCATGCATTCGCCGATGGCCAGCAGGCGTTTCATAATGGCCCCCCTTTTTGTCGGATATGATCGAAAAACAGCGATGCCACAACGCCAGACCGCCTTCCCTGATCCGGCTTCGGCAGATAATTGATCGCGAACAAGCAGTTGGCTTGCCCGATACCGTGACAGAGCCTATGGTCCCCCGAAATTCTCGGGCAGCCAGAATGCTGAAGTTCCTCTACCGGTTATTTCTTGCGATCACGTTCACGGCTCTGGCTGCCGTCATTGCCTTTCGCTTTTCCGCGATCACACGTGAAACGGCCGCGGCTGCAGACCTGTTGTTGCCCGAAAGTCAGGTTATCGAGACGAAGCATGGCAGCCTGCACGCGCTCGCCATGGGACCAGAGGATGGACAAACGATCTTGCTGATCCATGGGTCCGTGGGCTGGGCCGGACTATGGCGCGACACGATGAAATCGCTGGCGGATAGCGGTTACCGCGCCATCGCGCTGGATATGCCGCCTATGGGTCTTTCGGCGCGGAGTGCGGACATGGACTTCAGCCGTCAGGCCCAGGGGCTACGGATTCTGGCCGCTGTCGAAGCCCTGAATGCGCAGCCCATTGTCGTCGCGCATTCCTTCGGTGCGGGCGCCACCGTTGAGGCGATGATGGCAACGCCTCAGGCATTCAAGGGCGCCGTTTTGGTCGCCGGGGCCGTCTCGCTTGGGCAGGATGGTACGGGTCAGGACCTGCCACTGCCTTTGCAGCCACAACTCATCCGCGAAGTGGCCATGGCGAGTACGATCACCAATCCATACGCGACGAAGTGGCTGTTCCGCCGCTTCGTGCATCGCAAGGAAAGCGTCACGGACGACATCGTCGATATCCTTGAGTATCCCTTCGCTCGCGACGGCACGACCGAGACTTTTGCCGCCTCGTTGCCGTCGCACTTGCTGCCGCCTCCGGGCGCTGCCAGCACGGACCCGGCGCGGTACCAAACACTCGACCTGCCGGTCATGCTGATCTGGGGCCGCGAAGACACTGTGACCCCGCCCGCGCAAGCCGAGGAGCTGCGAAACGCGCTGGGCGACGCACCGATTTTCTGGTTGAACAACACGGGCCACATCCCCCAGATCGAAGCGCCGGGCGCGTTCCTCGACCTGCTGAACGCCGCTTTGACACGCATAAACCAAGGCTGACCGCATATGCCCATTACCATCGCCACGTGGAACATTAACTCGGTTCGGCTGCGCCAGGACTTGGTTCACAAGCTTCTAAAGAACGAACGGCCGGATGTGCTCTGTCTTCAGGAATGCAAATCGCCGGTCGACAAGATCCCGCTCTCGCGGTTCACGCGCCTTGGCTATCGCCACATGGTTGCCCGCGGTCAGAAGGGTTACAACGGCGTCGCCATCCTGTCGCGATTGCCGATCGAGGACGCAGGTGACCGCGACTGGGCTGGTCTGGGTCACGCACGGCACGTCGCGGGTCGGTTGGAAAACGGCGTAACCATCCACAACTTCTACGTACCGGCAGGTGGCGATGTTCCGGATCGTAAGGTGAACGATAAGTTCGGCCAAAAGCTTGATTTCCTTTCCGAAATGAAAGAGGCCTTTGCGGCCCAGAAGCCCAAGAACTCCATCCTTGTGGGCGACTTGAATATCGCGCCCCGCGAAGATGACGTCTGGGATCACAAGAAACTTCTGAAGATCGTCAGCCACACGCCCATCGAGGTCGAGCATTTGACAGCGGCGCAAGAAGCGGGCGCTTGGATCGACATCACGCGCCGCCATATCCCCGAAGGTCGCCTCTACAGTTGGTGGAGCTATCGCGCCCGGGATTGGGATGCCGCTGACAAGGGCCGTCGTCTGGACCACATCTGGGCGACGGCTGACATAGCTGACAAGGCCCATAGTTCCAAGGTCTTGCGTGCGGTCCGCGGGTGGGAGCAACCCAGCGATCATGCCCCGGTTTTCGCCAGTTTCGACGTCTGAGCGCCGGTGCGCTTCCGGACCGTTAGCGGATTTATTTAGCCGCGATTGATCTTTTCACCTGCATGGCGGGCTGTCTTCTGATTTCATGAGAGTCGAGCTGGGAGAGGGGCTTGGTATGTGGTTCTCACGTCGCCATGCGATCCTTCGCACCCGCGCTGTCACCGGTCGTGGCGCGCGTAACGGCTGTTCGTGCGGGACTTGCAGAACTCATGTCGGCTTCCGCCGATGATGAGGCGCCTTTTCCTCTTATTGTCTGTGATCCTGATCGGATGGATCGCCGTATTGGCTGGTATCATGCGCTTCACAGATACCGCACCGGCCGCCGTGGTCGTTTGGCCGACGAAAACCTTCCTGCGTGCCCTGCCGCGCGAGGCTACCATCATCGATGTCAACGGGCTGGCGGTCACCTTCGCCAACCGCCCGGACCTGACCCGCGAACTTTACAAGGCAGGCGCATGGCTGGTCCTTCCGGCGGGTCTGAAAGGCAGCCTTCCCCTCAACGAAAAGCAGAAGCGGGCCCTGGCCGCTCGCCGCCCACGCTAGCGCCTCCACCCGGCATAGTCAGGGTGGGAGTCCTGCATGTCCTGATACAGCCAGACCATGCGGTCAACGAACCAGACCTTTGGCAAGACGACCGTGACCAGCCCCAAAAGGGTCAGAGGCACGTCCAGCACCCAAAGCCCCCAGACCATTGGGATCAGCCCGAGCATGGACAGACCCATCAGGACAAAAGCCCAGCGTTCGTGATGGGCCGGGATCGGCACGGCCTTGCGGTTCAAGAAGACGCGCTCGCCGAACGTCCCGAGCGAGGCCCAGCTATCGGTGCGCGCAGGCGGCGGAAATACCCGCGGATTCGCCCAAGTCCAAAGCAAGGCCAGCGCCAATGGAACAAGGGCCCACCAGCTCAGCCAGACGCGGCTCCAGATGGCCAGTATGATTAAGGGAAGGCAGGAAAACCGGGTCCAGACGCTCAGCGGGTTGGCGTGTCGCATCCACGTAGTGTCATCCATCGACATCGAACGCTCGGCCAGTTTGAAAAGGTCCATGCGATGGCCCCCTTGGTTATTCCGCATTTGATCGCATATAAACCGCAGCAAGATCTATCTGGGGACAGCCATGCTTGAACTCAATCCAAATGCGTCTGACACCGCACCGGGCGACCTGATCAAGGACAGCACCGAAGCCACTTTCATGGCGGATGTGATCGAGGAAAGTCAGAAGGTCCCTGTGATCGTCGATTTCTGGGCGCCTTGGTGCGGTCCGTGTCGGCAACTGACCCCCGCCATCGAGGGCGCGGTGAAGGACGCGCGTGGGGCTGTGAAGCTGGTCAAGGTTAATGTGGACGAAAACCAGGCCATCGCAGCGCAACTTCGCGTCCAGTCCATTCCGACTGTCTACGGCTTCTGGCAGGGCCAGCCGGTGGACGGCTTCCAGGGCGCCGTCCCGGGTTCCGAGATCAAGGCGTTCATAGACCGTCTGGTCGCCGCTGCGGGTGGCGAGGCCGGAGGTGGATTGAGCGATGCGGTTGAAACCGCCGAGTCCATGCTGGGTGAGGGTGCTGCCGCCGATGCGGCGCAGGTTTTTGCCGCCGTTCTGCAGGAAGATGCTACGAATGCGGCGGCCTACGGCGGTTTGATCCGCAGTTATCTGGCGTTGGATCAGTTGGAGCAGGCCGAGGCGCTTTTGGCAAATGCCTCGGACGAGCTTGCCGCGTCGGCCGAAGTCGAAGCGGCGCGAGCGCAACTGGCACTGGCCAAGCAAGCCGCTGATGCTGGTCCGCTGACCGAGTTGAAGGCAACGGTCGACGCCAACCCGGAAGACCGTCAGGCACGCTTCGACTTGGCGCAGGCCATGCATGCCGCTGGTGACGTCGAGGGTGCGGTTGACACCTTGCTGGAACTCTTTCGTCTGGACGCCGAGTGGAGCGATGGCGCGGCCAAGACGCAGCTTTTCACCATCTTCGATGCACTGAAGCCAAATGACCCAATTGCGTTGAACGGACGCCGCAAACTGAGTTCGATCATATTTGCCTGATGATCGGAGCGGGCTAATTGCATTTTATGATGTCGGCCTCTGACCTGCCCGAGACGATCCCCGTCTTTCCTTTGCCGGGCGCTCTTCTGTTGCCGCGCTCGCGCCTGCCCTTGCATATCTTCGAACCCCGCTATCTGGCGATGATCGAAGACACGCTGAAGACACCGGCGCGGTTGATCGGCATGATACAGCCCCGCGACGCGCACGCAGATGGCGCGCCTGCGCTTCATACCATTGGATGTGCGGGCCGCTTGACGGCGTTCTCGGAAACGGAAGACGGTCGATACATGATCACGCTGTCGGGCATTTCGCGGTTCCGCATCCTGGAAGAGGTCGACGGCTTCACGCCCTATCGCCGCTGCAAGGTGTCCTGGACCGGGTTCGACCGCGATCTCGGGCCCACCGAAAAGGACCCGGGGCTGAAGCGCGACACGTTCTTTCCGACGCTCAAGACCTTTTTCGATGCCGAAGAGTTGCGCACCGACTGGGAATCTCTGGAAGATGCCGAGGACGAGCTTCTGATCAATTCGCTCTCCATGCTGTGTCCGTTCGAGCCTGAAGACAAGCAGGCACTGCTCGAAGCGCCGTCGCTGGAAACCCGGCGCGAAACGCTGGTGACCTTGATCGAGTTCAGCCTCCGCGGCGGATCGGCCGGCGAGGATCCGTTGCAATGACCAGCGAACACGGATTTGACCGGCGGATGCTGGAAGCGCTGGTGTGCCCGCAAACCCGGGCGCAACTGACCTATGACGCCGAGCGACAGGAACTGATCTCGAAGGCCGCACATTTGGCCTATCCGATCCGGGACGGCATCCCGATCATGCTGGTCGACGAGGCGCGCAGTCTGGATTGACGTCAGAGCGGCTTGCCCTGTGCCAGGCGCGGCAAATCTCCTGTCAGTCCGGCAGCTTCCCGAATGAACGACCGGCGTAGCCCGGGCAGTGCGTTCGTCAGACCAAGGCCGATGTCCCTGATCAATCGCAGGGCAGAATTATCGTTCGAAAACAGCTTGTTGAAGCTATCTGTCGCAAGCGCCAGCGTGGCGACGTCGAAGCGCCGCCAACGCTGGTAGCGCTCCAGTACATCGGCGCGCCCGATGTCTTCGCCGCGCCGGTGGGCATCCGTCAGCACTTCCGCTAGCGCGGCAACGTCCTTCAGACCGGCATTTAGGCCCTGACCCGCAATCGGGTGCACCGCATGGGCCGCGTCGCCCACAAGCGCGATGCGGTCCGCAACGAACCTGTCGGCTACCGAAAGGGACAGAGGATAGGTGAACCGGTCCCCCGCCAGCTTGATCTTTCCCAGAAACGTCCCGAACCGGGGTCGCAGGACATCCAGATAGTCCTCGTCCGACATGGCCTGAATCTCGGCCGCACGCGCGGTCCGCTCGGTCCAGACGATGGACACGCGGTTGTCGGCAAGCGGTAGGATCGCCAGCGGGCCGGAGGGCAGGAAGAACTGATGGGCAATGCCGCCATGTGGCTTCTCATGCGCAATCGCACAAACCAGAGAGGTCTGGTCATAGTCCCAACCGGTGCGGCGCACACCGGCGCGTACGGCGATCTGGCTCTTCTTGCCATCGCAGGCGATCAGCAAACGCGCCCGTAGCGATTTGCCGGACCCAAGCGTCAGCATGATGCCGGATGCGTCCGCGCTTTCAGAAGCCACAGCGTCGCCGGTCAATTGCGTCACGCCCGCCGCCTTTGCCGCTTTCATCAGGGCAGGCCGCAAGTGCCGGTCTTCGGCCATATGGCCCATCGGGCCTTCTTCGATCTCGGCATGGTCAAAGGCCAGCATCAGGGGCGAAGGCGCCTCACCCGGGCGCCCGTCGGTCACCTTGATGCCCAAGATGGGCTGCGTGGCGGTCAGCGTCTCCCAAACCCCAAGCGCCGACAGCACCCGCTGCGAACCGATCGACAAGGCATAGCTGCGCCCATCGAACTTCGCGTTCGCCCGCACGGATTGGGCCACGGGTTCGATCAGGGTCACCGCGAAGCCGGCGGACCGCAGCGCGATTGCCATGGTCAAGCCGTTCAGGCCGCCGCCCGCGATGGCGATATCGGTGTCATACATGCTCACAGGGGGAAATATGTGGGCGCGGAAGCCATTGTCCATGCGATGTCCTGCCGCTACCGTCCGGCCACATGGATAATTGGTTAACGGCACCTGCCGCCGAGCTTGGGCGTGGCATCGAAGCGGGCAAGATCGATCCGCGAGACCTGACGGAACGCTATCTGACCGCGATCGCGGAACATCCCTTTGCTTCGCGCATTTATGCGCGGCTGACGGAAGCGCGCGCGCGCGCCGAGGCAGACGCCGCAGCAGACAGGGCCAAGAAAGGCCTACGCCGCTCTCCCTTGGATGGCGTGCCGATTTCTTGGAAAGACCTTTACGACATTGCAGGTGTGGCCACCGAAAGCGGAACGGCCCTGCTGGCGGGCCGTGTGCCCGACCGCGATGCACGCGTCCTAACCAACGCAACGCAAGCGGGGCTCGTCTGCCTTGGCAAGACGCATCAAACCGAACTCGCCTTCTCGGGCCTCGGCCTGAACCCCGTCACCGCCTCGCCGCCTTGTGTGAATGATCACGATGCGGTTTCGGGCGGGTCGTCGTCTGGGGCAGGGACTTCGGTCGCCTTCGGGTTGGCCGCGGCTGGCATCGGGTCGGACACCGGCGGGTCCGTGCGCATCCCTTGTGTCTGGAACGACCTTGTCGGCCTCAAGACGCGCCACGGGCGCTTGTCGCTCGAGGGCGTTGTACCGCTTTGCGCGCGGTTCGATACGGTCGGCCCGCTTTGCCGCAACGTCGAGGACGCGGCCTTGCTGCTTGCAGCGATGGAAAATGGCAAGGCAGCGGACCTGACCGGAGCGTCCCTGAAGGGCGTCCGCTTGGGCGCGCTGCAAACGCAGGCGTTCAACGGGATCGAAGGTGCAGCGCGGGAAGCGTTCCAAGACGCGATCGAACGACTTCAAGCGGCTGGCGCGACAACACAGCCGATCGAGATACCCGCTGTTGCCGAGGCGGCGGCGCTTGCTCCGACGGTGTTCCCGGCAGAGGCTTTTGCGACATGGCAAGAACGGATCGACGCGGAGGGCGACAAGATGTACGGCCCCGTCCGTACGCGTTTCCTGCAAGGCCAGACCATCAGCGCGGTGGCGTTTATTCAAGCCTGGCGCGAGTTGGATTGCCTGCGCCTGGTGTATGCCGAAGCAACGGCGGAATTCGACGCGGTTGTACTGCCATCCTGCCCGATCCTGCCGCCCAAGGCCGAGGCGCTGTTGGCGGACGAAGACCTTTTCACCAGCAAAAACCTTTTGGCCCTGCAAAATACACGGATCGGTAACCTGATGGGCCTTGCGGCCATCACCCTGCCGACAGGCACGCCTTCCACGGGCCTGATGCTTCAAGGGCCGAATGAAGAGCGGCTGCTGCGCCTCGCCGTGGCTGCTGAAGAGGCGCTTCGCTGACGCGCCCGAAATGCCACATATGCCTCGCCCCGGGCCATTTGATTGTGGACCCGTCCCGGCTCTGTCGCTAAAGTCATGAAAAACGGGGCGAAACGACCCCGATATTGAGGCAAAGATGGTGTTCCCCGAGCGGTTTTCGAACCTACCGGCATACGCATGGCCGCGCCTGCGCGCGTTACTCGACCCGCTCGAGCCGGGCGGCGAGCCTGTGAATCTGACCATCGGCGAGCCCCGCCACGCCTTTCCTGATTTTGTCGCGGATGTCATTGCCGCCAATACGACCGAATTCGGCAAGTATCCAGCGAACGACGGTCGGCCCGAACTGCTGGAGGCCATTGCCGCATGGCTGAAGCGCCGCTTCGGGGTCTCGGTCGGGGCGGATCGCCTCATGGCGCTGAATGGCACCCGGGAAGGGCTGTTCAACGCCGCCATCGCGCTTTGCCCTGAACGCAAGAACGGCGCGAAGCCCGTCGTGCTCACGCCCAACCCGTTCTATCAGGTCTATGCCATCGGTGCACTCGCCGCCGCCGCCGAACCGGTCTATGTGTCGGCCACCGAAGAGACGGGCTTTCTCCCCGACTTCGCTGCCGTCCCGGCCGACATTCTGGACCGCACCGCAATCGTCTATACGTGTTCGCCGTCCAACCCCGAAGGCGCAGTTGCCTCGCGCAACTACTGGAAGGACCTGCTGGCGCTGGCCGAGACGCACGATTTTCGGATCTTCTCGGACGAATGCTATTCCGAGGTCTGGCGGTATGAGCCGCCCGTCAGCGCGCTTCAGGTCGCCGAAGAGATGGGCGCAGACCCGGAACGCGTCTGCATTTTCCATTCGCTCTCAAAACGTTCGAACCTGCCCGGCCTAAGGTCGGGCTTCGTCGCGAGCGGGCCGGAAAGTATGAAGCACATTCGCCAGCTTCGGGCCTATGCCGGAGCGCCTTTGCCGATGCCGCTGCAACTGGTCGCGGCACGTGCCTGGGAAGACGAGGCGCACGTCGAGGCAAGCCGGGCACGATACCAGGCCAAGTACGACATCGCCGATGAGGTATTTCAGGGCATGAACGGCTGTGGCGCTCCGGAGGCCGGGTTTTTTCTTTGGCTGCCCGTCGACGATGGCGAGGCAGTAACCGTGAAGCTTTGGCGCGAAACAGGGGTGCGGGTCCTGCCCGGCGAGTACCTTTCGCGCACCGTGGACGGGTTCAATCCGGGCAAGGGCCGCATTCGCGTGGCGATGGTGGCCGAAGAACAAGAACTGCAGCGTGGACTGATGGCACTCCGCGACTGTCTTTACAGGTAAAGGGACCAATCAGGTATGGCATATCAGGCAAGGCATCGTGATCCGCTTTTCGACAGCGATACGCAAGCCATCATCGAAAGACGCGGCAAGGAGTTGATCGGTATTCTGCTTCTGGGGCTGGGCGTGCTGTCGCTTCTGGCGCTCTGGTCCTATTCGGCGGACGATCCGAACTGGCTGTCGTCCACGGACCGGCCTGCCCAGAATATCCTGGGCCCGATCGGTGCGGCCTTTGCTTCGCCCCTTTACGTCATTGCCGGCTACGGCAGTTGGGCCATCGCGCTGACGCTTCTGGTCTGGGGCGGGCGCCTGACGCTTCACTACGGGACGGAAAACATCTTGGGCCGTGCCGTCTTCGCGCCGATCGCTGTGGCACTGGTCTCGGTCTATTGCTCGACCCTGGTGCCCGGCGCGTCCTGGCCGCATTCCTTCGGGCTCGGCGGCCTTTTCGGCGATACTGTTCTGGGCGCTGTCCTCGGTCTCTTGCCGGTGCCGGCAGGCCTTGGGTTGAAGGTGATGTCGCTTGTCTTGGCTGTCTCTGCGATCGCCATGATGATCTACGTCCTTGGCTTCGACCGGGATGAGCTTTGGGTTTACTCACGCTACCTGCTGGGCGGGCTGATCCTCTTGTATCACACGCTCATGTCGGGGCTTGGCCGTGGTGCCACGGGTACGTGGCGCATGGCGGCGAACGCCAAAGTGCGCCGGGTCGAGGCGCGTGCCGCCGAACCAGAGATCTCGCATGACCGCGGCGAGGTCAGCACCGCCGTTCTGCGCGCCACACGCCCCTACGTGCAGGATGAGCCGGAGAAAGGCGGCCTGCAAAGCCTGCTGCCATCGATCCTGAAACGCCGAGCGCCTGAACCCGTGACCTATTCGGTGCCAGATCTCAGTGAAGATGACGAGCGCATCAGCGCGCGCATCTCGGATGCCGTTCAAAAGCGCGTGCGCCGCCCGAAAGTGCGTTCCATGCCCGTTGTTTCGGAAGAGTCACCCGTGCCTTCTATTGCCATGTTGGATGAAGACGGTGAGATCGCAGAATTGCGCGCGCTTGACGAACAGATGGCTTGGCCCGAGACCGAGTTGGAAAACCCCGCCGCGCCGCGCATCGCGACACCCGAGGCCAAGGCAAAGGTGCAGCACAGCACCAAGCGTCCGACGCCGTCCCGCCGGGCCAAGGCCGAAGCGCAGCCCTCGCTTTTCGGTGAGGCAGGCGATTTCGAAATACCCCAGCTCAGCCTGCTGACCGATCCGGACACCATCCAGCGCCACCATCTGTCGGACGAGGCCCTGGAAGAAAACGCGCGCATGCTGGAAAACGTCCTCGACGACTATGGCGTCAAAGGGGAAATCGTTAGCGTGCGCCCCGGTCCGGTTGTAACGATGTACGAACTGGAACCGGCGCCCGGCCTCAAAGCCAGCCGTGTGATCGGCCTCGCCGACGATATCGCGCGGTCGATGTCGGCCTTGTCCGCGCGGGTTTCGACAGTGCCCGGTCGCTCGGTCATCGGGATCGAACTGCCGAACGAGAACCGCGAGATGGTGGTTCTGCGCGAAATGCTCGCCAGCCGCGACTACGGCGATGGCAATCAGCGCCTGCCTCTCGCCTTAGGCAAGAACATCGGCGGCGACCCGGTGGTCGCGAATCTCGCCAAAATGCCTCACCTTCTGATCGCGGGGACGACAGGCTCAGGTAAGTCGGTGGCGATCAATACGATGATCCTGTCGCTTCTTTACAAGCTGACGCCGGAAGATTGCCGGTTGATCATGATCGACCCGAAGATGCTGGAACTCAGCGTCTATGACGGCATCCCTCACCTTTTGTCGCCGGTGGTGACCGACCCGAAAAAGGCGGTCGTCGCGCTCAAATGGGTCGTGGGCGAGATGGAAGAGCGCTATCGCAAGATGTCGAAGATGGGTGTGCGCAACATCGAAGGCTTTAACGCGCGGGTGAAGGACGCCTTGGCCAAGGACGAGATGTTCAGCCGCACCGTCCAGACGGGCTTCGACGATGAGACCGGCGAACCCGTGTTCGAAACCGAGGAGTTTGCACCCGAGAAGCTGCCCTACATCGTCGTGATCGTCGACGAGATGGCCGACCTGATGATGGTCGCAGGCAAAGAGATCGAAGCCTGTATTCAGCGCCTCGCACAGATGGCGCGCGCAAGCGGCATTCACCTCATCATGGCGACGCAGCGGCCCTCGGTCGATGTCATCACCGGCACGATCAAGGCGAACTTCCCGACGAGGATCAGCTTCCAGGTGACGTCCAAGGTCGACAGCCGCACCATTCTGGGCGAGATGGGCGCTGAACAGCTTCTTGGGCAGGGCGATATGCTCTATATGGCGGGCGGCGCCAAGATCACGCGTGTCCATGGTCCCTTCGTTTCGGACGAAGAAGTGGAGGAGGTCGTCAATCACCTGAAGAGCTTCGGCACGCCGGAATACGTCTCGGGCGTGCAGGAGGGTCCGGACGAAGAGGCGTCTTCCGACATCGACATGGTGCTGGGCCTCGGCGGCAATACGGATGGCGAGGACGCGCTTTACGACCAGGCTGTGGCGATCGTCATCAAGGACCGGAAATGCTCGACATCCTACATCCAGCGAAAGCTGGCGATCGGTTACAATAAGGCGGCGCGTTTGGTCGAGCAGATGGAAGACAACGGATTAGTCAGCCCGGCCAACCACGTCGGCAAGCGCGAAATACTGGTTCCCGAGCAAGCTTGAGCCAGGTTTTGCGCCGCCACTTGGCGTCGCGACAAACGAGGGGGCTTTGCCCCCTCGCGCTCCCCCAGGATAATTCCGGGTCGATGGAGATAGGCGCTGGCACGCGCATGTTATGGCTTGTCACTGGTGGTTGTCGCATCCTCTGCCTATATCGGTGCAAAGCATAAAGAGGCATATAGATCATGGATCGCAGAGCATTCCTGGCCACAGCCGCCGCCTTCGCGGCCACCCCTGCCTTCGCGAGCAAGCTGTCGTTGAATGACCTTTCGCGGTACTTGAACGGTATCAAACTGGCCACGTCCGACTTCACGCAAGTGAACGACGATGGCACGCTGTCGACGGGAACCTTCTATATCAAGCGTCCGGGGCGTATGCGGTTCGAATACAACCCGCCCGAGAAGCTTCTGGTCATGGCAGGTGGCGGCCAGGTCGGGATCTTCGACGGCAAGTCGAATGTTCAGAAAGCCGAACGCTACCCGCTAAGGCGGACGCCCTTGAACCTGATCCTCGAGCGGAACGTTAATCTGGCGCGTCGGAACATGGTCGTCGGCCATTCCTTCGACGGTACTGCGACCGTGGTGACGGCACAGGACCCCGAGCATCCCGAGTACGGCAACATCCAGCTGAAATTCACGTCCAATCCGATCGAGCTTCGGCAGTGGATCGTGACCGACGGGCAGGGGTCCAAAACCACCGTCATCCTCGGTCAGCTCAAAAGCGCCAGCGACTTCCCGACGACGCTCTTCAATATCTCGTACGAGGAAGGTCAGCGCGGCGTGAAGCCCTGATGGGTCAGACTGCCCCGCAGGACTTCAACTGGGCATCATACATGATGGCCCGGTCCGCAACCTCGTCCGAGACACGCATCAGCCAGGATTTCTTCAGGTAGCTGCCGCGCGCGTAGCCGGTGCGGCCTTCATGATAGGCCAGATATTGATGCTTGGCATCGCTCGCCGGGATACCCAGCCCGACCGTCGATTTGTTGAAATACCAGCCCATGAAGTCTGTCGCATCGTGGATATTGTCGCGTCTGGCCCGGCGCCCGCCCTCCTCGCGCTGGTATTCGGCCCAGGTGCCATCCAGCGCCTGACCGTAGCCGTAAGCGGTGCTGACGCGGCCCGCCGGTATCATGCCAAGCGTGTATTTCTTGGGTGTCCGCGCGTTCCCGATGAATTTGCTTTCCTGATAGATCGTCGCCATCTGCACGGCGACGGGAACGCCCCAACGCGCTTCCGTTCGCTGCATGGCGACCAGATAGTGCGGTCGCTCTTTCACGATGGAACAAGCGTTATTCAGGTTGCGTGGCGGTTCGTAGTTGCTGCTGCCGCATGCGGACACCAGCACAAATAGCACAATTGTGCGAAAGTATTTGCTCATTGCCTCTAGCCGCTTTTATATTTTCAACAATCATAGCAAATTCTGACGGTTAGGCAAAGTGGCTTTGCCGTCCGGTGCACAATCCGCCTTAACAAATGGCTAATGTAACTGTTGGATTGCCATTCACAGTTTGTTTCCTCGATCTTAACGAAATCCCATCGACAGCGCGCCCCTGCGTGTCCTAGGAAGATCAAAGGGGGTACTGTTATGGTCAATTCGCGTGCGAAATACGCGCTGGGACAAGTTGTACGTCATCGAAAGCACCCGTTCCGCGGTGTGGTGTTTGACGTAGACGCCAAATTCTCGAATACCGAGGAATGGTATCAGGCCATTCCCGAAGACAGTCGGCCGGCCAAGGACCAGCCGTTCTATCATCTGTTGGCCGAGAACGATCAAAGTTATTACATCGCCTACGTCTCGGAGCAGAACCTGGTCGCTGACTACTCAGGCGAGCCGGTTGATCATCCTGATTTGCCGGAATTCTTCGGTGATTTCGATGATGGTCACTACCCGATGCACGTGCAGATGAACTAGTATCCGATGGCGCAACCGTCCTTGCGGGGATCGGAGGCGCCGATCAGGACCCCTCTTTCGCGATCCATTTGAATGATCTGAGCCCCGCCGATTGGCCCGTCCGGGCGCACCACTTTATGCCCAAAGGTCTCTAGTTCGGCGCAGATAGAGTCGCTGAACCCGGCTTCGACCTGAAGTGTGCCATCGATCGGATCGGCAAACGCACGGGGGGCATCAATGGCCTCCTGCGGGTCCATGCCGAAATCGATGAGGTTCGTCAGAACGCGCGCGTGCCCTGTGGCCTGGTACTGTCCGCCCATCACGCCGAAGGCCATGTCGACGATGCCGTTCGTCTTGCGCATGGCCGGGATGATCGTGTGCATGGGGCGTTTCCCGGGTCCCACTTCGTTCGGGTGGCCCGGGGTCAGATTGAAGCCCGAGCCGCGGTTGTGGAACAGAATGCCAAACTTTGAGCTGGCGATGCCTGACCCGAACGAAGCAAAGATCGAGTAAATCAGGCTGACAGCCATGCCATCGCGATCAACGACCGTGATCAGGACCGTATCCTTGTGGACGTCTTCGGAGAGCGCTGTCGGCGATGCCATGGCCTTTGTCGGCTCGATCAGCGCAGCAAGGCGCTCGGCCGTATCGTTTGACAGGAAGTGGTCGAGCCGTGTCATGTGATCCGGGTCGGACAGAAACCTGTTCCGCGCGTCATAGGCTAGCTTGGTCGCCTCGGCGAAGATATGCAGCCGTTTGGCGCTGCCGTGGCCGAACGACTTCAAATCGAAGTTCTTCAGAATGTTCAGCAGCAAAAGCGCGGTGATGCCCTGACCGTTGGGGCGGTGTTCAAGCACCTCGTGCCCGCCATAATCTCCAATGATCGGTGTGCCCCAGGTGGCCTCGGTGGTGGCGAAATCACCGGCGGTGTGCATGCCGCCGATGCTGCCCAATGTGCCCAGCATATCTTCCAGAACTTCGCCGTCGTAAAACGCGTCGCGGCCGTCTTGCGCGATGCGGCGCAGCACTTCGGCCTGGCCGGGCAGGGGAAACCGTTCGCCCAAACTCACAGCACGTCCATCTTTCAGGTAATACTCGCGGGCGGCATCGTTCATTTGGTCGCCAAGCGGTGCGATGTCGCGCGATACGCGCGGCGCGACCGGCACGCCCTCGTCGAAATAGTGGATCGCGGGGGCGAGGGACCGGTCGAGGCCGAGCCTTCCGAATTTCTCGGACAAGCGGCAAAATCCGTCTACCGCGCCAGGAACCGTGATGGACGCGGGGTGACCCGCTTCGATCTTCGTCAGTCCCGCGTCGCGCAAGGCGTCGGCGTCCACACCCGCCGGTGCACGGCCTGACCCATTCAAAGTAGTGACCTCGTCGCTCCCGGCGGGCTTTATCAAGGCAAAGCAATCTCCGCCCAAGCCCGTCATATGTGGCTCGCAGACGCCCAGAAGGACCGCACCTGCGATAGCGGCGTCGGCGGCGTTTCCGCCTGCTTTTAGAATCGCCAGTGCCTCTTGAGCGGCAAGTGGGTGGGAAGTGGCAACCATTCCGTTTGTTGCCAGAACCGGCGAACGGCCGGAGAATTGAAAGTCTCGCATGGGGTGTTTTGGTCCGTTTCCTGAACGCAACAGCCTAGTTCGCGTCTCTGCGATTGCAACAGGAAGGTAGCGAGGGCCTCGGCGTCACGTGCTGGGTGGGGGCTGTAAACATCCGCGACGCCGAGGGAAGCTTCTCAGCTACCTGTGCGGCATGACTCCTGCGTGAGGCTCAATTGCGGCGCAATCGTGACCAGAATCTGTCACTGTTTCCATTATTTGAACAGTTGCGGAGGTACCAGACTTTTGTCTTCCGGTTTGTGGCGAGCGGCCAATGCGGCGCAGCCGTATCAGCGAAATAAATCTATTGTTTTCAGAGGCATGCCTTCTGAGGGGCGCTCCGAACTCCCAGTCATTTTCCGTCCGGCCGGTACCGAAAATACAGCACGTTCTCGCCGTCTTGGCGATCATAGACCAGGTCGCGCACCAATTCGCGGATCAGGAACCAGCCGAAACCGCCTTCCGGCATGGAATCGAATTGATTGAATTCCGTCATGGGGTGGTTCCCAACAGGTGCGCGCCCCTTTGGCATTGGCTTGCCATTGTCTCGGATCTCGATGATCAGCGACTCGCCCCGTTGTCGAATGACCAAAGTCACCTCGCCCTTTTCGCCATCCTCATAGGCGTGTTCGACGACGTTGTTCAGTGCCTCTGCCAGAACGATAGAAACAGAGCCGACATCCTCGGAGGCCAGGCCTTCGCCAGTCAGAATATCCTCGATCTCGTGGATCGTGCGGCGCACCCATCGAAAGTCAGACGGAAAGGTCCGCTTTATGCTTCCGAAAGTCAGGCTGTCCGAAGAGGCATCCTGCGCGCCATCATGAGGCATCGGCTGCATCCATTACTGCGGCGTTCGCATCGGGGAAGATACGAAAAACGCGGTCCATGCGGGTGATGCGGAATACCTTTTCCACGGTCGGCGTCAGGCTCGCAAGATCCAGCTTCCGGTCACGGCCCAGCTGCTTCATCGCGCCTACGACAGCCCCAAGCCCGCTGGAATCCAGGAAGTCGACATTGCCAAGATCGAGGACCACGCGGCCCGTCGACTGTGCGTCTGCAAGTTCCATCATCCTGTTCTTGAAGCGCACTGCAACGGCGGCGTCGATGCGCCGGTCTTGAACCGTGATGATCAAAATGTCGCCCTTGGTCGAACTGCTCATCTGCATAGAAAGGCTCCCTTCGCCCTCGAATTTCCTCCCTTCTAGACGAAACGGGTTACCATTCTGTAAGCAGTGGCGATGGAACCCGAGCAAAGCTCTCAATCCGGCGACCACTATTTATCGCTCAAAGCGCGCGTTCGAGCGCTAACGGATGGCGAAACCGACGCCATATCACTGATGGCAACCGTCGCCTGCGAGGTCCATCACTCGGACCAGCGCTTCGACTGGACCGGATTTTACCGGGTTGTATCGCCTGGCTTGCTAAAAATCAGGCCTTATCAGGGTGGGCATGGCTGCCTCGTGATTCCATTCGACAAGGGAGTTTGCGGGGCCTGTGCCTCCACGCAAAAGGTTCAACTCGTGCCTGACGTCGATGCCTTCCCGGGTCACATTGCATGCGCGTCGTCGACGCGGTCGGAATTGGTTTTGCCGGTGTTCGATGCGTCCCGCTCGCTGATCGCGGTCTTCGACATCGACAGCGACCAACCGGACGCCTTTGGTGACGGTGACGCGGCCGCCTTGTCTGAAATTCTCGAGCTTGTTTTCGGAGGTTTGTCATGAAGGGAAGTTGTCTTTGCGGTGCCGTTACCTTCGAAGTCAGGAGGCAACCCGAAGGCTTGTCCTGCTGTCACTGCACGCAATGTCGCAAACAGTCAGGGCATGTCTGGGCGTCTGCTCATGTCGCGGATGCGGATTTGGTCATCGACGGGCCGGCTCAATGGTACCAATCCTCTAAAAAGGCCCGCCGCGGCTTTTGCGGCACTTGCGGGTCATTTCTGTTCTGGAAACACGAAGCCGACCCGCACACGTCTTTCGCGCTGGGGGCCGTCGATGGCTCCGTGGGCACGCCTCTGCAAAAGCACATTTTCACGAGCGACAAGGGCGACTACTACGACATCGCCGACGGCTTACCGCAGTCGTGACCGATCGCTACGACCCGCCTGACTGTCCCCTTCAGATCGTGCACGAAGACCACGAGGTTCTGGTCGTCGACAAGCCGCATGGTCTGCTCTCGGTTCCGGGCAAGGGGGAGCATCTGGCCGACTGCCTTCTGTCGCGTGTGCAGGCGGCTTTTCCGCATGCGCTGCTGGTGCACCGTTTGGATCGCGATACCTCGGGCGTCATGGTGTTTGCCCTGACGCCCCACGCGCAGCGCCATCTGGGCTTGCAGTTCGAAAAGCGGCAGGTACGGAAGACCTATGTGGCGCGGGTGCATGGCAAGGTGACCGAGAAATCGGGAACAATCGACCTGCCGCTGATCGTCGACTGGCCGAACCGGCCCAGGCAAAAGGTGGATTTCCAGAACGGCAAGGCCGCTGTGACCGAGTGGCGATTGCTGCGGGCAAACGAACAGGAAAGCCGATTGCGGCTTTATCCGAAGACCGGGCGGTCGCACCAATTACGGGTTCATTGTCTGGCGATCGGCCATCCGATCCTTGGCGACCCGTTCTATTCGGTCGGCCCGGCCCGGGACCATCCACGGCTGATGCTGCACGCAGAAAGCCTGCGCTTCCGGCACCCGGACGGCGGGCGCAGCATGACATTTTCCGTGAAGACACCGTTCTGAGTGCGTGGTGCCATTCATGGCACCGGGCCGGGTACGCCCTTTCCAGAGCACCCTGAGGCTTTTCCAAGCCACCGCCCCTCGCGGCCCTTAGCTTTTAACGCAAGTGAATGAACGGTCCGTTAAGTGATGGGGTCGATCACGATGATATCGGCGAGAGTAATCACAGTTCCGGACGTGCCGACAGGGAGGTTCAAAACGATTTCGCCATCGGCCAGCAACTGATAGGTGATGTCGCCCGCGATATCTACGGGCGGATCCCCTATGGTCAATACCTCATCCCCCGCGCGATAGTACTCGATCCGGTCAGAGGCCGGGTCATAGTCATGAACTGTGGCCGGATCACCGTTGATCCACGTGCCGACAACGAATGTATCTCCGGCCCCATCAGCGCTGACCGTCGCAAACTCGCCGTAGCCCTGATCGCCATTGCCCAGAATGATCGTGTCGGCGCCATTCCAGCCTTCCAGCGTGTCGGCGCCATCGGCGTCGGTTTCGGGAAAATCACCCGGATCGGTCAATATGCCGCTCAGCGTGTCGGCTCCGAAGCCGCCCTCGATGGAATCAAGCCCGAGATCGCCCGTCAGGCTGTCCGGCCCGTCACCGCCATTTATGTCGTCGTTGTCGTCACCACCGCTGATGGTGTCCGCACCGCCAAAACCAAGGATGCTGTCGTTCCCGGGTCCCCCGGTGATGCTGTCAGACCCAAGCGCGCCCGAGATCGTGTCGTCGCCGAAGCCGCCGTCAATCTCGTCGTCGCCCAGACCGCCGTCCAGATAGTCGTTGCCGACGTCGCCCGTGATAGTGTCGCTTCCGGCGCGCCCATAGATTGCATCATCGGCCACCGGCGAGCCTTCCAGCAGGTTATCCCCGCTATCGCCTTCGGCGGTTGGCGGAGGACCTTCCGCGCCGGCACTGTCGCTGCCGCCGCCACTGCTGCCACCGCCTCCGCCAAGGGAAAGACCGCCAAGACCAAGGGCTAATGCCGCACCGATGAGAAGCCAGAGTTCCATGCCTCCACTATCGTGCCATCAGGCGAAATCCTCAAGGACCGGTTCACGGAAAAAGGGCTTTCCAAGTACCGGTAACTCGCCTATACGCCCGTGATCTGAACCTCCACGGGCCCTGCTGGACGACATCCCGGCTTGCGCCATGGCTTGAAAAGGAGACCCCGATGTCGATTACTGCTGAAGAAAAAGCACGTGTGATCAAAGAGTTCGGTGCGAAAGACGGCGACACGGGTTCGCCCGAAGTGCAGGTTGCGATCCTGTCCAGCCGCATTGCCACGCTGACCGAGCATTTCAAGACACACAAGAAAGACAACCACTCGCGCCGCGGCCTATTGAAGCTTGTCGCACAGCGCCGGAAGTTGCTCGACTACGTCAAGGGCAAGGACGAAGCGCGCTACCAAAGCCTGATCGAACGGCTGGGCCTTCGCCGCTAACCTCTGTTGCAACAGCGCGCCCGGATTATGCCGGGCGCTCTCTGACCTTCATCGCCACGGTTGAGCCATGGACGCGCTTGAGATCTTCCTGATCTGCACGCCCGGGCTGGAACGCCAGGTGGAAGCCGAGGCCGCCGAGGCGGGCTTTGACGTGGGCGAGGTGATCCCCGGCGGCGTGACGATCCAGGGTCACTGGCCAGACGTCTGGCGCGCCAACCTTGCCTTGCGCGGGCCGACACGCGTTCTGGTGCGTGTCGCCGCGTTCCGGGCCATGCATCTGGCGCAATTGGACAAGCGTGCCCGCAAGCTGCCCTGGACCGATTGGCTCGCGCCCGATGTCCCCGTCTCGGTCGAAGCCACCTGCCGAAAATCGCGCATCTATCATGCGAAGGCCGCCGCCCAGCGGATCGAAGGCGCGCTTTTGGCAACTGGTTACACATTGGATCGCGAGAGCGGTGTTCGCGTGAAACTTCGGATCGAAGACGATCTGGCTACCCTTAGCTTGGATACCTCCGGTGCCTCGCTCCACAAACGCGGGCTGAAGGCGCAAGTAAACAAAGCGCCCATGCGCGAAACGCTCGCGGCCATGTTTCTACATGCCGCAGGGTACGACGGAACCGAAACACTTGTGGACCCGATGTGCGGATCGGGCACTTTCGTCATCGAAGCGGCCGAGATGGCGCTGGGCCTTTTGCCGGGCCGCGCGCGATCCTTCGATTTCGAGCGCTTCGCCAGCTTCGACCCCGACGCATTCGAAAAACTCAAATCGACCGAAACACGCGAAACGGACGTCCGTGTCTTCGGCTTCGACCGGGACGCGGGCGCCATCGCCATGAGCGAGCGTAACGCGGACCGCGCCGGTGTCACAGGCATTGCCAGCTTTCAGGCCGGCGCCATCGGCGATCTGATGCCACCGGATGCGCCACCGGGGCTGGTCATGACAAACCCTCCCTATGGCGGGCGTATCGGCAAGCAGGGCGCGCTCCGCGGGCTCTACGGCACCTTCGGCAAGGCCATGCGCGAGCGGTTCCAGGGCTGGCGCGTGGGTCTCGTCACCTCGGACGGGGGGCTTGCCCGCACGACGGGCCTCGACTGGGACAAACCCGGTCCCATCGTCGATCACGGCGGCACCAAGGTCCGTCTCTGGCAGATCCAACTTTGACTCAAATCATGTTTCCGCGCCTCCGCCCATGACACTCTGCCGTCGGAGGAATGAACCCATGAGCTTGAGCAAACAAACCCCGATCACCGATCCGCCGGAGATCCGCGTGCCCATCGACACCGTGTCGTTCATCATTTCGAAGGCTTGCGAATTTGCCGCAAAAACAGCGTCCAGCGAAGCCCGCGAGCCTGTTGTCGATGATGACGATATCGAGGCGGCCATTCTGGAAGATCGCACCCCGAATACCGCGGAACTCGAGCTTGAATCCTATATCTCAGACCTCTCCGACGGAGCTCAGATCGACCTTGTCGCCCTGATGTGGCTCGGTCGCGAAGGTGGTCCATCGGATTGGGAAGAAGCCCAGCGGATCGCTACGGAAGAGCATAACGAACACACCGCAGAGTATCTTTGCGGCACACCGCTTTTGGCGAGTTACCTGGAAGAAGGGTTGGCTGCAGTCGGCCGGTCCCCCGAAGAACCCAGTGCGGTATAGGCAAGCCAGCGCCGCCCGATTAATGTGGCGCGATGGCACGTCAGACAGTTCTTCTGCTCGGCGCGACCGGAACCATCGGGCGCGCAACGCTGATCCAACTTCGAACTGAAGGGTACGAAGTTGTGGCGCCTGTCCGCCCCGGCAGCAACACCGGTGGTTTGCCGACCGACTGCTTGTCTACCGAAACGGCGGCAGGCCTCCTCACGGCGCGCAGGTTCGACGCTGTTATCTCGTGCCTTGCCTCGCGCACCGGAATCGATGCGTGGGATGTGGACTACGCTTTGAACAGCGCCGCCTTGAAAGCCGCCGTCGAAAACAGTGTGCCACATTTTGTTTTGCTCTCGGCGATCTGCGTGCAGAAGCCCATGTTGCCCTTCCAGCACGCCAAGCTCGCCTTCGAAGCCGAATTGCAGGCGGCACCAATCACCCACAGCATCGTGCGCACGACTGCCTACTTCAAATCGCTCTCAGGCCAGTTGAGCCGCGTGAAACAGGGAAAGCCCTATCTTTTGTTCGGCGATGGTACGTTAACGGCCTGCAAACCTATCGGCGACCGCGACACCGCGCGATACCTGACGCGCTGCCTGACCGACGAGACACTTCAGAACCGGATCTTGCCCATCGGCGGCCCGGGCCCCGCCGTAACGCCGAAGGAGCAGGGTGTTCAACTGTTCGATGCCCTTGGGCTGGAACCCCGCTTCGCACATGTTCCCATCGCTCTGATGACGGCCATTGTGGCGGGGATGACCCCGTTTGCGCGCTTTTCACAGCGACTTCGCGAAAAACGCGAGTTGGCCCGGGTCGGTCGATATTACGCCACGGAAAGCATGCTGGTCTGGGATCCCGTGGCGGGCCGCTATGACGCTGAAAAAACGCCCGAATTCGGCTCGGACACGCTGGCAGATCACTTCCGTGCCCTCGCCAGTGGCGAGGTCCACGATGACCGAGGCGCACATACCGTCTTCTGAGTTTTGCTGGTAAGAGCACGCGCCGCTTCCTATCTGATGCCCCATGAAACGACGCAATTTCCTGTCTTTGCTGGGGGCTGCCGGGGCAGCGCCAATGTTGCCCGCACCTCTCAAAGCCGCGCCGGTCGCTGCTGCCGGGTACAACCGTTACATGTACGGACTGGCCGTGTTCCACGCCCGCACTCGCGCATCCATCACCGCCGGAGACCTGATCGCGAAACTGCGCGTCAGTGGTGCAACGGCAAACGCGCTGATGTCCGAGATGGCGTCAAAAGGCGTGCTGATGCCCGCGCTGAACTCAGCGGGAGCGATGCAGGCGGTCAGCCCGAATGGGCAGTCTGGACGCGGCATACCACAAAAGGTCGGCGATGCGGCACGACAATTCTTGACGCCCGACGACGAAGCGGAACGAAATCATCGTTCACTTGAGGCGTCTCAGACGACTTCCGACGAAGCGGAGCAAGACCGCTCGAATGTCTCTGCATTGCCGGAAGCCTCTCTGACCGCTTCAAATCCGTCCGATGAATGACCTCGGAAAAGTCGGCGCGCATTTGAGGCAAATTGGAAATGTCTGTGGAGATTCTGTGCATTCGTGTCGCCCAAGCATCAATACAGCGGTTTTCCGGTAACTCTTTCCAATGCCACGAAAACCCTGTAAGCGCCCCCTATCTGAGACGTGGCGCTTTGACCCCGGCGTGACACGAAGGATTGGGGTCGGCGGCAATGGGGCCGCCAGATAAACGGGACAAAGAGAGGGCTCTTTGATCCCAGACAGGATGAAAAATGTTCAACGAAGTCAAAAAATCGATCCAGTGGGGCGAGGAAACGCTGACACTGGAAACGGGCAAGGTTGCCCGCCAGGCCGATGGGTCTGTCATCGCCACCTATGGCGAAAC
>JASJDQ010000276.1 GCA_030065075.1 Paracoccaceae bacterium
GCGATCAGAAGAAGCGCCCAGATCAGCGAGTTGATCGAGCGGGTCGATACGATGATCAAAAGCGCGATGGGTCGTATGAAAAGGGCCGAGGGCGTGGTGTTGCGCGCGGCCAGAAAAGCGACCGGAACAGCAAGGCAGAGCGCGATCAGCGTGCCCAACGTGGCGATGTTCAGCGTGTCCCAGATCGGGCGGCCTAGTTGCGTGATGTATTCCCAGCGGGGTGGTGTTGCACGGGTCCAGATGTCATTTGCGATGCGCGGTGCATCCCAAACAAAGAACCACGTCGTCGCTTCGGAAATCCGCTGCCAGCAAACCACGAAAATCGCAATGCCGATCATCCAGCCGAACCAGCGTATCAGGCTTTCGCCCGTAGTGCGCCGGCGCCAGACCTGCGTGCCTTCACGTTCCAGGACCGGCATTACTGAACCCTCGCGCGGATGATGCCAGAGAGGTACTCCAGAGCCATCACGATGCCGATGATCAACAGCAGAATCGCAGCGGCGGTGTCATATTCATAGCGGTCAAACGCTGTGTTCAGTGTCGCTCCGATTCCGCCTGCGCCGACAAGGCCAAGGATCGCGCTTTCCCGGAAATTGATATCGATCCGGTACATGGAAAGGCCGACAAGCCGTGGCATCACTTGAGGTTGCACTCCGTAGTTGATCCACTGCATCCAGCGCGCGCCACTGGCCTTGATCGCTTCCGCCTGCACCTTGTCCATCGACTCGATGTCTTCGGCCAGAAGCTTCGAGAGAAAGCCGATGGTCGCGAAGGACAGCGTCAGGAATCCGGCAAGCGGACCGAATCCGAAGATCGCCACCAGCAGGATCGCGACGATGATTTCTTGAAGCGCCCGGCTGATGGCGACAATGCCCCGGCAGATCATATAGACCGGCAGTGGTGCGATATTGCGCGCCGCCCCCAGCCCGATGGGGATCGAGATGAGAATGCCCACGACTGAGGCCGCGACAGTCATCACGATGCTTTCCAGAAGCCCATCCCAGATATCGCTCCAGCGCGACGTGAAGTCGGGGCTGGTGAAGGCCAGGATGAAGGCCCACCCGCGATCCAGCCCCTCGTAAACACGGCCCCAATCGACCTCGATGGTCATGACGGCAGCGATCAGATAGGCCACAAAGCCGATAGCCAGCGTCCAGCGCAGCCAGGGGCGCTTGACGAAGGGCGGCTTCCGCCAGCCCTTGCCCAGCATGTCATCCAGTTCCCGATGGCTCATTCGGCAGCCTCGAATTCCTCGTCTTCGTCCTCGACTGTCTCTATGGTCGCTTCCCAGTCCTCCTCGCCGTAAATCTCGGTCAGCTTGCCCGGCGTCAGCCCGGTCGGGCCGCCGTCATAGACGATCTCGCCAAAGCGCAGGCCGACGACACGCGGCACAAACATCTGTGCAAGGGCAACGTCGTGGATGTTGATGATCGCGGCCAGGCCCCGTTCCTGGCACAGCTCGGTGATCAACCGCATGATCTGTCGGCTGGTCTTCGGATCAAGCGACGCGGTCGGTTCGTCCACCAGCAAGAGTTTCGGGTTCTGGATCAAGGCACGGCAGATACCGACCCGCTGACGCTGACCGCCCGAGAGTTCGTCGGCACGTTTGTCGGCCATGTGCAGAAGGCCCACGCGGTCGAGCAGCCTAAACGCCTCGTCCACATCCGCCTGCGGATAGCGTCTCAGAAACGACCGCCAGAACCCCACGTAACCGAGGCGGCCCGAAAGGACATTTTCCATCACCGTCAACCGTTCGACCAGTGCATATTCCTGGAAGATCATCCCCATCTCGCGCCGCGCTTTCCGAAGCGCGCCGGACCCGAGTTTTGTCAGGTCCACCTCATCCAGCATCACAGCGCCGCTGGTGGGTTCCACCAGCCGGTTGATGCATCGGATCATGGTCGATTTACCGGCGCCCGACGGGCCGATCAACGCCAGTACCTGGCCCTTTGGCACGTCAAGATCAATCGCCTTCAGCGCCTGATCGCCGGTCTTGTATGTCTTTGTCAGCTTCTGAAGGCGCAGCATGAGTTAGCCCCTAACGCGGCAGTGTGACAGGCCCGTGACGGGCCTGCCCTGATCGGTGACGGGTCACTCGCAGGCGTAGGAAACGCCGTTGGCCGCGTCGATCTTGCGGATCACTTCCCAGAATTTCTGATAGGTCATTTCAAGGAACTGACCTTCGTTCGACTTCGAGAATTCCGCTTCCAACGTCGTGCCGTCCCATTCGAAGTTGAAGAACGCGTTGCGGATTTTGTCCTGCAACTCGGGCTTCAGGTTATAGACGGTACCGAACCCGGTTGTCGGGAAAGTCTGCGACTTGTAGATCGTTACCACGTCATCTTCGTTGATCACGTCACGCGAAATCATCCGGGACTTGACCGAGTTCGCGATTGAGGCCGCCATATAGTCTTTGTTGGCGACGCCCAGGATCGAATTGTCGTGCTTGCCCGAGAAGACCGGCTCGAAGTCACGTTCCGGCAACATGTCGAAGTCGCCCTTCAGGATTGCGGAGGGTGCCTTGAAGCCAGAGTTCGATGTTGGCGATGTGAAGGCCAACTGGCCGCCCTTGATGTCTTCGACCTTTTCGATGCCAGAGCCGGGATAGGTGATGATCTCCATCTCATAGCCGAAGTTGCCGTCCTTCGAGGCCATGATCGTGAAAGGCCGGAAACCGGCACAGTTCACAGCCAGCGGGTTCGACCCGGTGTTGAAGCCCGCGATGTGCAGGCGGCCTGAACGCATCGCCTCGATCTGCGCGGCATTGTTCTGAACCGGGAAGAAGACGACATCCTTGCCGGTCTCGGCTTCGAGGTGCTCCAGGAAGTCCGACCAGGCGGTCTTGTAGACAGCCGGATCCTCGACCGGTGTATAGGCGAAGATCAATGTATCCGGGTCGATTTGGTCGGCGGCGTCCGTCGGAATATCCGCAATCAGGTCGCCGTCGGCATCACAAAAGCGCTCGTCCAGATCTCCGCGCGGGCAATCCTGGGCCGAGGCCGCGCTGCCAAGCGACAAGAGCGCGATGGCTGAGGCACCGATCAATAGCTTGATGTCCAGTTTCATTTTTTTCTCCCTGTTGAACGGCGCAACGGCACCGTGATTGATGGCTTTTATCTTATTGTTGCTCTGCGACAGAAATTTGAACTTCCGCGCCTTCCAGGGCACTCAGCAGGGCCCCTTGCGGACGGACGTCGACGACCACTGAATGAAAGTCGGCCAGATCGCCTACATGTGCCAAACCCTTGCGGCCGAATTTATCGGAATCGATCAGCAGGTGCCGCACTGCCGCGCGGTGCAGCATCATGCGTTTGACGGCTGCAAAGCCGCGCACGGATTCCGATGGCCCTTCTTCGGAAAAGCCGGACGACCCGATCATGCACCGATCCACGTTGAACCGCGCTAGGAATTCAAGCGTTTCGGTGCCAACGACGGCGGATTCTGCAGCGAGATATTCGCCCGGGCAAAGCAGGACCTGCGGCGCGCCGTGCCCCAGCGTCATGGCGACCGGAATAGAGTTCGTGATGACGGTGCAGGGCGTGCCAAGATAGGCCAGCGCGCGTGCCATCTGGATCGTGGTCGAACCGGAATCGATCATCAGGGTCTCGCCTTCGCCGACAAGCTCGGCGGCGCGCCGTCCAATTCGCTCGCGCTCGTCGATACGGGCGCTTTCCCGCTCGTCCAGACCGGGATAATGACCCTGCGCCGGGGCCGAGGCACCGCCATGGGCGCGCGCGATCAGCCTTTTGTCGGACAGCGCGTCGAAATCCCGCCGAACGGTTTCGGTCGAGACGTTGAATCGCGCCGCCAGGTCGCTGATACGGACATGCGGATGCAGCTTGAGTTCCAACAGGATTTGCCGCCGCCGCTCGCTTTTCTTGAAGCGGGCTTTGTCCCTTTCCTCGACTTGCGCTTTTGCCATCCAACCCGTCCGAGTCTCTCCCTTTTGGCAGACTGTGGTCTTTCGGGCGGGAATTCAATTATAATTGTTGCATAAGCCACAGTTCGGTGTGAGATTTCAAAATACAACAAGGAATTCCAAGATTTGAACAGGCACGCGCCACATCGTTGGACCTTTAAAATGCCGTCGCAGTCATGATTTTGCTGGCTGTACATCTGGCGGCAGCCGTGGCCTTGCTGATCTGGTCCGTGCGCTTGATCAGAACTGGTGTCGAGCGGGCCTTCATGCCTGAGTTGAAGCAGCGTCTGAAAACTCTTTCCAGAAGCCATGTCTCGGCGGCGTCCGGTGGGATGCTTGCCGCGATGGTCATGCAAAGCGCGACGGCAGTTGCGCTCATCAGCGCCGGTTTCGCGGTGTCAGGCATGTTGGCCGCACCGGCGGCGCTGGCGCTGATCCTCGGGGCGGACCTCGGCTCGGCCCTGATGGCGCAGGTCCTGTTCCTGCCGGTGCAGGCAGCGATCCCGTTTGCATTGCTTGCCGGTATCGTGACGTTCTTCAAGGCGGGTAGCCGCAAAACCAAGCAGGTGGGCCGTATCCTGATTGGATTTGCTCTGGTGCTGGTGTCGCTCGGAATGATCCGGCTGGCCACGGCGCCCATCGGCCAAAACGAGATCGTGCAGTCCATTGCCGCCTACTTCCAAGGCGATCTTATCAGCGCGTTTGTCATTGCCGCCGTGCTGGCCTGGATCATGCATTCCAGCCTCGCCGCCGTGCTGACATTCGCCACTTTCGCCGCCGCCGGTCTTGTCTCGGCACCCGTTGCTGCGGCCCTGGTCATCGGCGCCAACCTCGGCGGCGCCGTCATTCCGGTTGTTTTGCTCTCCGGCGCGGACCGCCCCGCACGGCTGGTCGCCCTTGGCAACCTCATGGCCCGTGGCGCGGTCACGCTCGCCTTCCTTGCGGCCCTGCTTCTAGGTGTCTTCCAGCCGTTCCTTTCGGGAACGATGGCGGGTCAGTTGGCAATCGCGCTCCATATCGCCCTGAATGCCTGCGTCCTGCTGCTGGCGCTTCCATTGGCGGGCGTTCTCGTTCGATTGGGAGAGCGTCTTGTGCCAGAGCACACCGAA
>JASJDQ010000043.1 GCA_030065075.1 Paracoccaceae bacterium
ATGCGAGGGGGCTTTGCCCCCTCGCGCTCCCCCAGGATATTTTAGGGTCGATGGAGAACATGGAAAAACTGGGCTACGGTCAGGCATTTGGACTAATGCGAGCGGCGGCGGGGCCGGTCTGGACCGATTACACACGCCATGCCTTCGTGGAAGGGTTGAGCGACGGGTCGCTGCCGCGGGAGGCGTTTTTGCATTATCTGCGGCAGGATTACCTCTTCCTGATCCACTTCTCGCGCGCCTGGGCGCTGGGCGTCGTCAAGGCGGGGTCGCTTGCGGAAATGCAGGCCTGTTCGGCGACCGTGAATGCGCTTCTGGCCGAAGAGATGCAGCTTCACGTCCGGGTCTGCGAAGCGGCGGGGATTGCGCAAGCAGAGCTTCTGGCGACGCCGGAACGCGCCGAAAATGCGGCTTATACGCGATTTGTCATGGATGCTGGGTTTTCGGGCGATTTCCTGACCTTGCTGGCCGCGTTGGCGCCCTGCGTGATGGGGTATGGCGAGATCGGCAAGCGGCTTGCCGAAGAGAAGACCTCGGACGCCTATGCCGATTGGATCGCCACCTATGCGGGCGAGGATTACCAAGCGCTTTGCCGCGATGTGGGCGCGCTTTTCGACGGCGCGTTGGTGGCACGTTTGGGCGAAGGGTACGCCGATCTGCCGATCTTCCAGAGCCTCAGTGCAACGTTCGCCCAAGCGACCGAGTTGGAAGTGGGGTTCTGGCAAATGGGCCTGTCCCCGTGACGCCCGGACCGGCCCTGCGGTTCGACGGCACGGCCCGGATCGAGGGCCGTGCGTTGTTCGGCGACATAGCGCTCGACCTCGCGCCGGGAGACTGGACGTGCCTTTTGGGCGTCTCTGGCGTCGGGAAGACGACCATCCTTCGTGTCATCGCGGGCCTTGAAACCGGCGTGGATTTCGCCGGACAGGTCGCCGCAAGCGATGGCGCGCCCGTCTCAGACCGGGTCGCCTATATGGCGCAGCAGGACCTGCTTTTGCCCTGGGCGACGGTCGAGGACAACGTGCTTCTGGGCGCGCGGCTCAGGGGCGAGGCACCGGACCGCGCGCGTGCTGCCGCGCTTCTGGCGGACGTCGGGTTGGCGGCGCATGGGCAGAAGAAGCCCTTTGCGCTTTCCGGCGGTCAGCGCCAGCGTGTGGCGCTCGCGAGAACACTGATGGAGGATCGGAGCGTGATCCTTCTGGACGAGCCGTTCTCGGCGCTGGATGCGCGCACACGGGCCGAAATGCAGGAATTGGCCTATGCGCTTTTGAAAGGGCGGACGGTCCTTTTGGTCACCCATGACCCGGGCGAGGCGGCACGGCTGGGCGCGCGCATCTATGTGATGACGGAAGGGGGCGCCGAAGCCGTCGCACCGCCCCCGTCGAAGGCTCCAAGGGCGGTTGATGACGGCGAGGTTCTGGCAAGCCAGGCCGCGCTTTTGCAGCGGCTGAGGGCGGGGCCGTGAGGTGGCTTGGCGGCGTCGTCGCGGCAGCGCTGGCGCTGGGGATATGGCAGGCGATCGTCAGTCTGACCGACGTGCCGCGCTTCATCTTGCCAAGCCCCGCTTTGGTGTTCGAAGCCTGGGTAACAAATCGCGCCCTTCTGGCGGAGCACACGCTGGTGACGGCAATCGAGATCGCGCTGGGCCTTCTGATCGGCGCGGGGCTTGGGGTGCTGACGGCGCTATCGCTCGCGTCATCCGAATTCGCGCGCGTGACCGTGCGGCCCATCCTGGTCTTCACCCAGGCGCTACCCGTTTTCGCGCTGGCGCCGATCCTGACGCTATGGCTGGGGTTCGGTCTGGGCTCCAAGGTCGCGATGGCGGTGCTGATCATCTATTTCCCCGTGACCTCGGCCTTCTTCGACGGATTGATGCGAACGCCAAAGGGCTATCTGGACCTCGCCCAGACGATGGGCGCTGGCAAGTGGCAGACGCTTTGGCGTATCCGCGTGCCCGCCGCACTGCCGTCGTTGGGATCGGGGCTGCGGCTGGCAGCCGTCTATGCGCCCATCGGCGCGGTTATCGGCGAATGGGTGGGGGCAAGCCGGGGGCTAGGGTATCTGATGCTCTTGGCCAACGGGCGAGCGAAGACGGACCTGATGTTCGCTGCGCTTTTCACGCTGGGGCTGTTGTCGATCGTCCTTTATGTGGCGATGAACCGGCTGACGATCTACTGGCTTGGGCGGCACACGCCGGGGGGCTAAGGCTTGTCGCCCGGTGCGCATTGACGCAATATCGTGCCGACGGGAGGAACTCATGCGAATTGGCTACACGATTGGGCCGGGAAGGGGCGATACAGACCTGCTGATGGCCGCCCTTGCTGCCGATATCGAAGCGGCAGGGTTCAAGGCTTGCGGCACGGTGCAGATCAACACCGAATGTGGTGGCGATGGCCCTTGCGATATGGATGTGCGCGTCCTGCCAGATGGGCCGGTGATCCGGATTTCACAGTCGCTGGGCCCGAATGCGCGGGGCTGCCGATTGGACCCGGGCGCGTTGGAAACCGCGATTGCCGCCTGTGAGCAGCGTCTGGACGAGGCCGACGTGCTGATCGTCAACAAGTTCGGCAAGCAGGAGGCACTGGGGCGCGGATTCCGCGGCCTGATCGCCGAGGCGCTTGGCCGCGAGATACCCGTGCTTGTGGGCCTGAACGGCCTCAACCGCGAGGCGTTCGATGACTTCACCGGTGGCGCGGCAGAAGAGATCGCTGCCGACCGCGCGATCCTCAAGGACTGGGCCATGGCGGTGCTTGGCGAGACGGAACGCGCTGGCTGAGCTTTTCACGCTGCTTTAACGCCACGATGAAGGGTGTGTTCGGGCGTGTCGTTCGTTGCTACTGTTCCGGCAGAAATTTTGAAGACCAAGTCGTTTTGAAATCCTGCTGATTTGAGGCAGCCATGACGGAAAGTGATTTACCGCCAATCGCTTATGGCGATTTGTTGGAGCGTTTGGGCGATCCCGACAGTGACCTGGATTACTATCTGGGGTATCTGCTCGAAGTTCCCGTGCCGGGCCGCATGGGCGTCGAATTTGAGCCCAATCCGAACCTTGTGACCGGCATTCCGCGCCCCGAAGGCGGAGTGCTGATCGGTTTCGCAAACGGCTTCATGCGTCGCCGCCGCCACCGCGCGTACCGGCGTCGCATTGCCGGAGGGTGGACAGGACCGCGCATCGTTTCCGAAGGCGACAGCTGGTTTCAATACCCGACAAGCCTGCAGGACATCATCGACCACCTGATGCGCGACAATGCAATCCTGAGCCTTGGGGCGGCGGGGGATGAACTGAAGGACATCCAGCGGCAAAGCGAAATTCTTCTGAACATCGAAGACGAAGGCGCGTCCGCCCTGCTGCTTTCTGCCGGCGGCAATGATCTTTTTGACAATGGCCAGCTTGGGCGTCTGGTCGAGGAGCCGCGGCCCGGAGCGACGGGTGAGGACCTTGTCGGTCCGACGTTCGAAACGTTCCTGCAAGGGATGGTCGAGCGCTACCTGCAGCTTTTCCGGCGCGTCCATCAGGCGTTTCCACAGGTGCACATTCTGATCCACGGCTATGGTCCGGCGTTTCCAAGGGACGGCGCGTGGATCGAAGGGCCTTTGACTGACCGCGGCGTTCCGGGCGCCATCCAGCACGACGTCGTCAAGGTCATCCTCAGGCGGTTCAACGAGACGTTGGAGGCGCTCGCCGCACGTGCGGAGTTCGGCGGCAAGGTGAACCATGTGGATGTGACCAACATCGGCACCGACCCTGACGATTGGCACGATGAAATTCATCTGGACGGACCGAACTACCGGCGTGTGGCCGACCGCTTTCAGGCGGTGCTGGACGCGCGCCTTGGCCAGACCGGGCCAGAGGCCCTGACCGGATGAGAGAGAATTTGACCGGCATGTGGGAGGGGCTGCCCTTTGCCGGCCATCTCGGACCAAGCGTCCGCAACAAGAAGACCCCCGGCCACGGGGCATATTTAAGTCTTTTCAGCTACTTGACTGAAACTTCATTCTTAGGAGCGAACACATGCTTTTATCATTTGGACACGGAACACGGATTGTTTTGCCATCCGATGGCGGCCCCGAAAGCGCCGCGATGCCAGCCTCGGGCAAGGCCATGTCGCGCGTTGCGCCGGGCGCAGTCACGTCCTCGGCGCCCGCAGGGGCCGAGGCCGGGTTGTCCGGCACCGACCTGCAAAGCTTCGGGTACATGTTCCCCGACGGCGAAGGCGTGCCGGGCACGGATGCCGCGACCGTCGATGCGCTGAAGGCGCTTGCCGCGGCCATGGTGGAAGTCGCCGGTGATCCGGCGGACGCCAATTCGACGATTGCGCCCATCTTCACCTATCTGGGTCAGTTCATCGACCACGATATCACGGCGAACACCGACCGCGATGCGCCAGCAGGCGGCGGCCAGACGACCGAGATGTCGGGGCCGACGGTCGAACCTTTGTCGCGGGCCGATGTGGTCACGAACGTGATGAACCTTCGGAACGGGTCGCTTCGGCTGGACAGCCTCTATGGCGAAGGGCCGAAGGACACGCCCTTTACCATGAAGATGCGGGAGGCCATGCGCGACGCGAACGACCGCGCCAAGATGCGGATCGGGCAAGCCTTGGGCGGTGTTCCGGGCGACACGATCCCGCTGCCAGCCGACAACGGCGCCGATCTGCCGCGTTTGGGAGACGTGATCGACGATCCGGCCTCGGGCCTGACAGAGGCCGATATTCAGGCCCTGCCGCCCGAGATGCGCTCTGATTTCGTCGATGGCGCTGGCCAGGTCAAACGTGCGCTGGCGGTCATAGGCGATGGCCGGAACGACGAGAACCTGCTGGTTGCGCAGTTGCATCTGGCATTCCTGAGGTTCCACAACGCGATTGCCGATGAATTGGCAGCGACCATCCCGGATGCCGAGGCACGCTTCGCCGAGGCCAAGCGTCGGACGACGATGATCTATCAGTGGCTGGTGGTGAACGTTTACCTGCCCAAGATCTGCATGCCATCCGTCGTCGATGGCGTGAAATCCTCGGGCGCCGCGCTTTACAAGGACTTCCGTCAGCGTGTGGGGGCAGGGGCCGATGAACTGGCCATGCCGCTCGAGTTCTCGGTTGCGGCCTTCCGCTTCGGGCATTCTATGGTGCGGGCGGAGTACGATCACAACCGCAACTTCGGGCGACCCGGCAACCTGACACCGCGTGCGACGTTCGAGCAGCTTTTCTCGTTCACGGGCGGCGACAATCTGGGGCAGTCTGCCATCGGCGTCGCCTCGGAACGGTTGCCGGACAACTGGCCCATCGAATGGGACCGGTTCGCCCTTGATGTGCCGCTCGAGGCCGATCACCGGGCGCGCAAGATCGATACACAACTGGCGCCGCCCTTGTCGACGATGATCAAGGAAGGCGGACCGACGCCCGAGATCGAGCGGATCATGAAGCATCTGGCCGAGCGGAACCTGCGGCGGTCGCACCGGTTGAACATACCGACCGGACAGGCCGCGGTGGCGGCGGTCAATGCCTTCGATCAGGCGAGCCCGGGCCAGCAGCCTTACGAGTATCAGGTGGCTTATGCGGGCAATGCCGCGCTCAAGATGGAACCGCCTGCGCCGGAAGGCATCGCGCCCTTGCCGGACAGTGTTCTGGGTGAAGGGGCAGCGGGCGCCGCGCTTACCCAAGGTGGCATGATCGATAAGACGCCGCTTTGGTACTACATCCTGAAGGAAGCCGAAGTGACCGACGGTGACACGCTCGGGCCCCTTGGCAGCCGTATCGTGGCGGAAACCCTTGTTGGTTTGATCGTCGAAGACGATCAGAGCTATTGGCACGAAGGGGCGGGCAACGGCGACTGGAGCCCGGCCGAGGCCGCCGTCGGTGGTCAGGCGATCACGGACTTTCCGAAAATGTTGGCAAGTTGCGGCCTGATGGCCTGACGCGCAGCCAGCATGCCCGGCGCGGTCCCCACATGCCGCGCCGGGCGTTTTACTTGCGCCAAGCCCGATTGTTGACGCCCTTTCCCGGTGTTAGGGTGCATCGTCATGAGGTTTGTGCGCGGACTTTCCTTTCTTTTGGTGTCGCTCGCCTTCGTCCTGTCCGTCTGGTGGATCGGGCTGGGGCAGGCGCTGGATCAGCTTGCGGCGCGGGGCCGGACCGATCTGGAACTGGCCTCCGACCGGCTGGTGCGGCAGTTGTCGCGTTATCGCGAATTGATCGTGGTGCTGGCCGGTGATCCCGAATTGCAGAAGCAATCGACGCCACAGACGGAAGTTCGGGAAAGGCTTTTGCGCGCGGCGGACCTCTCGGGCGCGCTTGATCTGATCCTGATCGACAAGACCCGCCAGCCCGTGGCAAGCGCCAGCGATTTGCCCGCCGGTGCCTGGATCGGGGAGAGCTTCATTGACCGCGCGCTCACCGGGGCGTCCGGAAACTTCCATGGCATCAGCGAAACCTTCGACACCCGGGCGTTCTATTTCTCGGCGCCGCTCTTCTCGCCCGAAGGCCCGGTTGAAGCCGTGCTGGTTGCCATCGTCGATATGGACGAACTCGAGGCCGAGGGACGGGGCGAGACGCCCGCGGTCCTTTTCACCGATACGTTGGGCGTGACGTTTTCCTCCAACCGCTCGGAACTGGTTCTGATGCAACGGGGCGCAAACCTGCGTAACACATCGGCGCGCTATGAGGCGGCGGACTTGCGCGATTTCGTGGATGTGCGCGAAAGCCAGGTGGCGGGCCAGACCATGTGGCGGATCGATGCGGGGCCTTACGTGCCGGATCGCGCGCTTCATATCGCCAAGGACCTGCCCGTCCTTGATCTCAGGGCCGAGGCGCTGGTCGACGCGCGGTCGGCCTATGTTGTCGCGGGGTTGCAGGCCAGCGTGACGGCCGCGCTTTTCGCTTTCTTCGGCGCGGTGCTTTTCCTGGCCACCGAACGCCGCCGCGCGCTGACCCGGGCGAACGCCATTCTGGAAAGCCGGGTCGAACAACGAACGGCAGAGCTCTCGCACATCAACGCGGCGCTCCGCACCGAGATCGGCGAGCGGAAGGAGGCCGAGAGCGCGCTTAAGCAGGCACAGGACGAACTGGTTCAAGTCGGTAAGCTCAGCGCGCTTGGCCAGATGTCGGCGGGCATCAGCCACGAATTGAACCAGCCGCTTATGGCAATCCGGTCCTTTGCTGAAAACGGCGAGCGGTTTCTGGACCGTGGCGACATGGCGAAGACCAAGGGGAATCTGGCGAAGATCTCGGATCTGGCGGGCCGGATGGCGCGGATCATCAAGAACCTGAAAGCCTTTGCCCGACAGGAAAGCGAGCCTGCAGCCCGCGTCGATCTGGTCGAGGTCGTCCGCGCGGCGCTGGAAGTGACAGAGCCCCTTGTGACGCGTGAAGGTGTGGCGGCAACGGCCACGCTCAGCAACGAACCGGTCTGGGTCGAAGGCGGTGAGGTCCGCTTGCAGCAAGTTGTGGTGAACCTCGTCTCGAATGCGGTCGATGCGATGTCTGCGAGCGCGAAGAAACGGCTGATCGTGCAGGTGACGGCCACGCCCGAACCCATGGTCACCGTGCAGGACAGCGGTCCCGGGATCGCCGATCCACAAAGGATTTTCGAGCCCTTCTATTCGACGAAGACCGTGGGCGAAGGCGAGGGAACGGGCCTTGGCCTCTCGATTTCCTACGGCCTGGTACAAAGCTTTGGCGGCAACATCAGCGGCGCCAACGCGCCCGAAGGCGGCGCGGTCTTCACGGTGCGGCTGAAGCCCTGGACGGCGGAGATTGCGGCATGAGCGACCCGGGCCGCGTGCTCCTTGTCGAAGACGACGCGCCCGTGCGCGAAGCGCTGGCGCAGACGCTGGAACTGGCCGGCCTCGACGTGACCGAGGCCGCGTCCTTCATCGTCGCCAAGGACCACATCGACCCGGCCTTCGAAGGTGTCGTGCTTTCGGACATCCGCATGCCCGGCAAGGATGGCATGGCGCTTTTGAACTATGCCCAGGGCGTCGATCCGGACCTGCCCGTCGTCATCCTGACGGGCGAGGGCGACATTCCTATGGCGGTCGATGCCATCGGGCGCGGCGCCTTCGGGTTCCTCGAAAAACCCTGCCCCACCGATCAACTGGTCGAAACGGTCGAACGCGCTCTTGTCGCCCGGCGCATGGCGCTGTCGGACCGTCGATTGCAGACGGACATTCAGACCGGCGATGCGGCGGCGCGGCTTTTGTTCGGGCACTCGCAACTTGCCGAGCGTTTGCGGCAGGATTGCCGCCAGATCGCGCGCATCGCCGGGTCGGTCCTGATCGAGGGCGCTCCGGGCTCGGGTCTTGCGAAGGTGGCCGAGGTGCTGCACCTGCTTTCACCGCGCGCGGGCGGGGCGTTCGGCAAGTCGAGCGCGGCCGGGCTGGAGCCGGACCGCTTGCGGCAGGCCGTTGCAGCGGCCGACGGTGGGAGCTTCTTTTTGAACGAGGTCGGGTCGCTTCCGGCCGAAAGCCAGCACGCCCTGAACGATCTGCTTGAACAACAAGAAAGCCTTTGCGTTCTGGCCGGGACAACGCGTGATCTGAGCGCGGACGTCGAGGCAGGGGCCTTCAATGCCGATCTGTACTACCGGCTTGAAGGGCTCAAGGTGCGCATCCCCGCGCTTCGCGAGCGGCCCGAGGATATCCCCGTGCTCTTCCGCCACTATGTGGCACAGGCCTGCGAACAGTCGGGCGTGGCGCCGCGGCCCATTCCGCCCGGGCTTCTGGCGTCTCTCATGAGTCAGGACTGGCCGGGGAACGCACGCGCGCTGATGAACGCCGCGATGCGCTTTGCGCTGGGTCTGTCACCCTCAGAGGACGAGGAACTGGGCCTGGCCGAGAAGATGGCGCAAATCGAAGCGTCACTTCTGGTGGACGCGCTGAAGCGGCACAAAGGCAACGCCTCGGAAACCGCACGTGCGCTGAAACTGCCGCGCAAGACCTTCTATGACAAACTTTCGAAATACGGCATCCGCGCCGAGGACTTTCGCGCCTAGCCTGCGCCACCAGATCACGGCGACACCAGTGCGGTCCGGGGCGGCGCGACTGCATTGGGTCGCTTTGGGGAACTTGCTTCAGATCACTCAGCTTCAACAGCAGCTTTGCGGGACAAAGTTGCCGCTCCACTTCGCAAGGCTTGTTACTAGCTTGGGGGCACAACTATTTCGGCAGGGTTTGAGCAATCAGGGCTGCTCAATTTCGTCGAGCGGCCATTTCATCGAGACAATTCTCCCAGAAACGCTCTGATGATAACTTCCAATTTCGCGGCACCCACTGGCGCACTGGATTTAGTGTGTTCATGGCTAATGTGCTCGTCGCTAAGTCCGGCGGCCATGTTTGTGACCACCGATACCGCCGCGCATTTCATGCCTAGAAAACGTCCCAGTATGACCTCGGGGACCGTGGACATTCCCACGGCGTCTGCCCCAAAGGATTTCAGCATTTTGATCTCGGCAGGCGTTTCGAAGTTTGGTCCTGAGTACCAGGAATAGACACCTTCAATGAGCGGAATATCAGCAGTTTTCGCGATAGCTAGCAGTTGGCCACGGATCTCTGGATCGTAGGCATTGGTCAAGTTGACGAAACGCCTATCTGTTGGTTCTCCAATCAGCGGGCTCATGCCAGAATAGTTTATGTGGTCTCGGATCAGCATCAGGTTTCCGGGCGGGATATCCGACCGGAAAGATCCGCATGCATTGGTCGCGAATAGTGTGCTCACGCCCAGTTCAAACAGCACCTCCAATGGCACGCGCATCGCGTCGGCCCTGCCATTTTCATAGTAATGTTCCCGACCTCCAAGGATCGCGACTTCGGCCCCCTCCAGCTTTCCGATTACCAATTTGGGATTGTGACCCGACACGCCCGCATGCGGAAACCCCGGCAGATCGCGATAATCGATGGTGCTGCCATCAACCAGGTCCGCAAGATGCCCCAAACCGGAACCCAGGATGAAACCAATCTGCGCCGTTGGGTTTTCGATCTGGTCGCGAATGACTTTAAGTGCTTGATCTGTGCTCACCCAATTTTTCCTTTTACGTTTGGCATGCAGTCGAGGCGGGCGGCGTGGCCCGTTCCCAAATACGCTACAACGTCATAGCAGTCGGCATTAACGGGAGGGCAGTTTTTCTTACCCTTGCTCATGCGCACATACCTTCAAGCTCTTTCCAGTTTTGGGGCGGAGAAGACCAGCAAGTCACGCAGGCTAACTACAGACACGGTACAAGACTGTTTACGATGCCGGTACGCGCTGCGTCGCCTCGGGTCGGAATTCAGGGGCTCGAAGCCGACCTTCTTCGAGGGGGCGGATCGGTATTGAGATGTCGCTTTGAAAGGCCGAGCGCTTGGTTAGGACACTGCTAACCGCACCGCGCGGGGAAATGTACAAAACGGAATTTCGCGTCTTCAAACCATGTACAAAACGTACCACACAGGGCGTTTTGCGAATGTACAGGTTACGCGGTGTTTACGGGTCTTCGTGAATTATGACTTGCGCGGTCTCTGTGCGGATTTCCGCACAGCCCTCGGTGTCATGTGTTTCGATTTACGCACATGGATTGTCATTCGACTGGCAAGATACTGAAAAATATTAACAAAAAATGCTTCTAAAACTTCTTGAACCTGCTCACTGGTTCGTGAACCTTGTGCCTGGAAATTGAATCCATGGGAGGAAAATCATGAAATTCCTGACAACTGCCCTTGTGGCAGCAACACTGACCGTCGGCGCATCCACGGCATTCGCCGCCTGCGAAGACGGTGAAATCGTTGTAAAATTCAGCCACGTCACCAATGCCGACAAGCACCCGAAGGGCATTGCCGCAACGCTTCTGGCCGAGCGCGTGAACGCCGAGATGAACGGCACCATGTGCATGGAGGTCTTCCCGAACTCCACGCTCTACAACGACGACAAGGTGCTGGAAGCGCTGCTCCAAGGCGACGTTCAGCTTGCCGCCCCGAGCCTTTCGAAGTTCGAGAAGTTCACCAAGCAGTTCCGCCTGTTCGATTTGCCCTTCATGTTCAAGAACATAGAGGCGGTCGATGCGTTTCAGGCGTCTGACGCCGGTCAGGCTATGAAGGACAGCATGCAGCGCCGCGGCCTGCAGGGGCTGGCCTTCTGGCACAACGGCATGAAGCAGATGTCGGCCAATGTGCCGCTGATCCTGCCGACGGATGCAAACGGCCTGAAGTTCCGCGTGCAGTCCTCTGACGTGCTGGTCGCCCAGATGGAAGCCATTGGTGGCTCGCCCCAAAAGATGGCGTTTTCAGAAGTTTACGGCGCTCTCCAGCAGGGCGTTGTCGACGGGCAGGAGAACACCTGGTCGAACATTTATGGCCGGAAATTCTTCGAGGTGCAGGATGGCACGACAGAAACCAACCACGGCATCATCGACTATCTGGTCGTTGCCTCGGTCGATTGGCTGGACGGTCTGGACCCGGCGGTCCGCGATCAGTTCATGACCATCCTGATGGAAGTGACCGAAACCCGGAACGGCGAGGCTTTTGCCGTGAACGAGGCTGCCAAGCAGTCGATCCTGGACGCCGGCGGGACCATCCGCCAGTTGGACGCCACACAGCGTCAGGCCTGGGTCGATGCGATGAAGCCGGTTTGGGACAAGTTCTCGGGCGATGTCGGTCAGGACATGATCGACGCAGCACAAGCCATCAACGCAGGCATCTGACTGCCTGAATGATCGTGGCGCCGGGCCGAACTTTGGCCCGGCGTCTTTAAAGGGGAGGGGTGATTGGTGCAGAATAGCTGGATAGACACGCTTGAAGAGACACTGATTGCGTTGATCCTTGGTCTGATGACGGCGATCACCTTCGCGAATGTGGTGGCGCGCTACTTCTTCAATTCGAACATCCTTTGGGCGCTGGAAGCGACGGTTTTCCTCTTCGGATGGCTGGTGCTTTTGGGGTCAAGCTATGCCGTCAAGAAACGCGTGCATCTGGGCGTTGATTTGATCGTCACCATGCTGCCACCGCCTGCGCGGCGGATCATGGGGCTGATTGCAGTCGTGTGTTGCCTGATCTTTACGTTCCTTTTGTTGAAGGGGGCGTACGACTATTGGGCGGTCTTTGCGGACCTGCCGCCGACCTCTGGGCGATGGTTCCCGCTCGGGTTCGAGGAAAAGTTCAGAAGCCAGAGCTTCTATGAGGTCGACGACATCCCGATGCTGCCGTTCCTGACGTTCTTGGAAGGCGCGATCAATTACGGCGATGAGTACGAGAAACTGCCCAAGGTGGTGCCCTATTTCGTCCTTCCCCTGTCGATGGCGTTGATGCTGTTCCGGTACGTGCAAGTCGCCATTGCCATCTGGAAAGGGCAGGCCGATCGGCTGGTTGCAAGCCACGAAGTCGAAGACGAGCTGGACGAGATCCGGCTGGCCAACAAGGAACTCTAGGACATGGAAGTCGCACTACTGTTCGGGCTCGTCATCGGGCTTTTGATGATCGGCGTGCCGATTGCCGTGTCGCTTGGTCTGTCGTCGACGCTGTTCCTTCTGATCTATTCCGACAGCTCGCTGGCCTCGATTGCGCAGACGCTGTTCGAGGCGTTCGAGGGACACTTCACCCTTTTGGCGATCCCGTTCTTTATTCTGGCGTCAAGCTTCATGACGACGGGCGGTGTGGCGCGGCGGATCATCCGCTTTTCCATCGCCTGTGTCGGGCATTTCTCGGGCGGTTTGGCCATTGCGGGGGTTTTTGCCTGCATGTTGTTCGCCGCGTTGTCGGGGTCGTCGCCCGCGACCGTGGTCGCCATCGGCTCCATCGTGATCGCAGGTATGCGGCAGGTGGGCTATTCGAAGGAATTCGCGGCTGGTGTGATCTGTAACGCCGGCACGCTTGGCATTCTGATCCCGCCGTCGATCGTGATGGTGGTCTATGCCGCAGCCGTCGAGGTCTCGGTGGGTCGCATGTTCCTGGCGGGCGTCATCCCGGGACTTCTGGCGGGCCTGATGCTGATGATCGCGATCTATGTGATGGCCAAGATCAAGGGTCTGCCCAAAGGCGAATGGAAGGGCTGGGGCGAGATACTTGCAAGCGGTCGGGAGGCCGGGTGGGGCTTGTTCCTGATCGTCATCATTCTGGGCGGCATCTATGGCGGTATCTTCACGCCGACCGAAGCCGCAGCAGTTGCGGCGGTTTATTCCTTTGTCATCGCAAGCTTCGTCTATCGCGACATGGGGCCGCTGGCGACGGCGGACGGCGAGGCGAATGTGCCGCTCTGGCGGGCGCCCTGGGCGCTGGTGACGGCGTTCTTCCACCCCGACACGCGCGACACGCTTTTCGACGCCGGCAAGCTGACGGTGACGCTGTTGTTCGTGATCGCCAACGCCCTGATCCTGAAGCATGTGCTGACGGACGAGCAGATCCCGCAGAAGATCGCCGAGGCGATGCTGGCGGCCGGCTACGGGCCGGTGATGTTCCTGGTCATCGTAAACGTGATCCTGCTGATCGGCGGTCAGTTCATGGAGCCGTCGGGACTGCTGGTGATTGTCGCGCCTCTGGTCTTTCCGATTGCGATCGAGTTGGGGATCGACCCCATTCACCTCGGCATCATCATGGTCGTGAACATGGAAATCGGGATGATTACACCGCCCGTGGGTTTGAACCTCTTCGTGACTTCGGGCGTCGCGGGTATGCCGATGATGGCGGTCGTCCGGGCGGCGCTGCCCTTCCTGGCGGTGCTTTTCGTCTTCCTGATCATGGTGACCTACATCCCCTGGCTCTCGACCTTCTTGCCGACGACGTTCATGGGGCCCGAGATCATAACGAAGTGACGGCAGCAAATGCGCTTTTGCGGCCAAGTTCTCGGTGCAGACACCGTGCTCGGACCTCAGCTGTAGCTTGAGACCTCGACGAGGTTTCCATCGGGATCGTTGAAATAGACCGAGGTGATCGGGCCAAGCGCGCCGGATTTCTCGACCGGGCCTTCAATGACTGTGACACCTGCGGCAGCGAGGTGGGCCAGAAGCGCCTTGGGCGCAATTTCAGTGATTAGGCAGAGATCGCCAGAGCCGATGCCGGCATAGTTCCGGGTTTCCTGGCCGAGGGTTTGCAGATTTATTTTTTGGGTGCCAAAGCGCAGGGCGCGGCGGCCTTCCCCGAAGATGATAACCTCCATCTTCAGGACGCGTTCATAGAAGGCGGCTGAACGCTCGATATCGCGGACGGTCAGGACGATGTGGTCGATGCCGGTGATCATGCCCACACGCTTGCGCGGTTCGGGCGATCAGGCAAGGGGGTCAGGAAGATTTGCCGATGCGGCTATTGTCGATGGTGGTCGCCGGTTGGGCGGCAAGGTGCACGATCAGCGTCGTGCGTTTGATGTGCAAGAAAAGCGTCTTTGCGCCGTGGCAAACCTTGCGCTCATCAAGTGTCGCGACCGGTTGCGGAAAAGCAATCAAGTTATCCATCGGTTTCGATTCCCATTACCCTCATCCTCATCGAACACAGCCTTTGTGTCCAAGTATGGGCACAAAACAGGTATCTTTTCGGTTAATGTTCCCTAACAAAAAACACCCAAAGCCGAATGAGCAGCCAAACCCACATGCTCAGGATCGAAACGACCGTCGACAAAAGGACAGACGACGTGCCACACGCCGGGCCGCGCCATACATATTGGCGAAGATGTCGGTGTTGGCGCCCGGCGCCATGGTTGACGTCAGCACGACGGAGCGCAGCGCATCGCGGTCGAGAGAACACGCTGCGGACGTATATCGCGGGCGCATGGAGCGCGATGATCGCGTAGTCGCCCGTCAATGCGGGGATTGTGACGTTCATCAGCGCAGGCTTCGTTGAAAAAACGCGCGCATCACTGTCACATAACCCGCGCCGATGACAAGGAAGACGGGCAGGATAGCATCCAGAATCGCTTGCGTTTCTTCTAGTCCTGCAGCGTGATCCGCATCCCGTCGAAGGCGGGTTCGACGTGTGGTGGCGTCGAGGAAAGGACCTCTTCATAGTCCATATCGATGTGCATATTGGTCAGGACGGCACGCTTGGGCGCCGCCTTGGCGATCCACTCCAAAGACCGCTCAAGGTGCGCATGCGTCGGATGGGGCGTCAGGCGAAGCGCGTCGAGAATCCAGATGTCCAGGTTTTTTAGCGACGCCCAGGCATGGTCGTAAATCTCTGCCACATCAGGAAGATAGGCGAGGCCTTTGATGCGAAAACCAAGCGCGTCGATGGAGCCGTGACCAACCTCGAACGGATGGAACGTGATATCGCCGCCCGCGCCGGAGATCGTCACATCTCCGTGGATTGTGTGCATCATCAGGATCGGCGGGTAGGGCGAGCCTTCGGGTTGTGTGAAGGCATAGCCGAAGCCGCTGTAGAGGCGTTCCTGCGTTGGTCCATCGGCCCAGACGTTTAGCTTTTCGCGCGTGTTGAAGACGATCATGCGCAGATCATCCAGCCCGTGGACATGATCGGCGTGGCCGTGCGTGTAAAGGACGGCGTCCAACCGCCCGATGCCAGCGTCGAGGAGTTGCTGGCGCATGTCGGGCGAGGTGTCGATCAGGACGCGGGTGGTGCCGGCCTCGGTAATGCGTTCGACCAGCATCGAACAGCGCCGCCGCCGGTTCTTCGGGTTGGTGGGATCGCAGGCGCCCCAGTTGTCGCCAAGGCGCGGGACGCCGCCCGAGGACCCGCAGCCGAGGATGGTGAAGGTCAGCTCCGCCATGCCGCGACCTTTGAAAACAGGTGCTCGAAGTTGGCCTCAACTTGAGCGGCGAAGGCGGGGTAGTCCATGTCGAAAAGCTCGGCGCATACGTGGGCCGTATCGACGACGAAGGCGGGTTCATTCCGTTTGCCGCGATTGGGCGGTGGCGCAAGATAGGGGGCGTCGGTTTCAACGAGGATGCGGTCGATCGGCGCTAGTTTGAAGATATCGCGCAGGTCTTGGCTCTTTGGGAAGGCGGCGATACCGGACATCGAGAGATAGAAGCCCAGTTCGAGCGCGGCCTTGGCCAGTGCCGCGCCAGAGGAAAAGCAGTGCATGACGCAGGTGTAGGCGCCTTTCGCGTGCTCTTCTGTCAGGATACGCGCCATGTCGTCGTCGGCGTCGCGAGCGTGGATGATAAGCGGCAGGCCGGTTTGGCGAGCCGCTTCGATATGCAAGCGCAGGCTGGCCTGCTGGGCTGCGGCCGTTTCGGCGGTGTAGTGATAATCGAGGCCCGTTTCACCGATGCCGACAAATTTTGGGTGATCCGCGAGCCGCAAAAGGTCCTCAAGTGTGATGTCGGCGGCCTTGCCCACCGACATGGGATGCATGCCAGCGGCATAAAAGATGGGCGCATGGGCTTCGGCAATGGCGCGGACGACGGGTTCTTTGTCGAGCTGGGTGCAGATGGTCACCATCCGGTGCACGCCACGGTCCGCAGCGCGCGCCAGCAACGCGTCAAGCTCGCCCTCGAATTGCGGGAAGTCGAGGTGGCAGTGGCTGTCCGTGATCTGGGGCGCGTCCGACATGGGGCCGGTATCGGGCGTTCGGGCAGGAGGGTCAACCTCGCCCGGTTCTTGCGGTTTCGTTTATCTGCAAGAACGCGTCTGTCAGAAGGCCAGCGGCATCGACATTGACGGCCAAGCCATGCCCCAGGCGCTGGGACAAGTGCTGTTGCAACTCGGCCCAGGCGCGGGGCGACGTGGCTGAAAATTTTGAGAGCACCTCGGCCTCTGCAGGTGCTGCCGCTTGTGCGGGAGGGTGGCCTGCGCCACTGCGCGCCAAGCGAATAAGCGCGAGGTCCAGAAGGCGTAGGGTCAGTTGCAGGCGCTCTTCCGCGCCGCGCTGGGTGGCGTGGTCGGCGAAGCTGAGGATGGCTTGGCGGTCCATCGCGGGCGCGCCTTTCAGGATGTCCATGAGGCGGGTGTAAAGCTCTGGTCCGTCCTGTTGGATAAGGCGCACCGCTTCACCTGCCGATCCGGACGCCAGCTCGTTAAGCGCCGCGCTGTCGGGGGCATCGACCCCGGCCTGTGCAAGCGCTTGTTCCAGGTCAGTTGCCGAAAGGGGCTGAAGCCGCAGCGTGCGACAACGCGACCGGATGGTCGGCAGGAGGCGCGCGGGTTGATGCGACACGAGAAGCAGGGTCGCATTGGCTGGCGGCTCTTCCAGCACCTTCAAAAGCGCGTTGGCGGCGGACGGGTTCATCTCGTCTGCGCTGTCGACGATGACGACCCGCTGGCCGCCGTCGGTGGCGCTGAGGCCGAAGAAGCTGTTGAGCTTGCGAACCTCGTCGACCGTGATCTGGGCCTTCAGGCGTTTTCTGTCCGGATCCCAGGCGCGGCGGATCAGCAACGTCCCCGGGTCACCAAGCGCCAGCATCCGCCGGGCAACGGGATGATCGGGGGCGACGTCAAGGCTGGTGGGGGCAGGGGCCTCGCCGAAAAGCCCGGCCTCGCCATCTTCCGTGGTGCGCAAGAAGCGCGCGATGCGCCAGGCAAGCGTCGCCTTGCCGATGCCGCGCGGGCCAGTCAGAAGCCAGGCATGGTGGCGCCGCTTTTCGGTCCATGCGGTGAGGAAAGTTTCTTCAGCCGCGTCCTGACCAAAGAGCTCTCTCGTTTCGCGCGGGTGCGGCGCACCCTGCGCGCGATCGGCTTCTGGCAGATCGTCGACGTCGCTCATGCGGTTTCGAGGGCGATCTTCGCCACGTCTTCGGCGATCTTGTCGGGGTCACGGGTGCCATCAATCAGGTGGCAGCGTTCCGGGTTGTCGCGCACGAGCGCGGTGAAACCGTCGCGCAGCCGGTGTTGGAAGCTTTCGCCCATGTCCTCAAACCTGTCTTCGCCGCTTTTGCGCGCCAGGCCCCGGCGAAGCGCTTCGCCCGGGTCCATGTCGATGACAAATGTCAGGTCCGGTTCGCGCCCGATAACGGCATCATGAAGCGTATCAACGATGTGACGTAGTTCGCCGCGTGCAGCCCCCTGATAGACACGGGTACTGTCGGCGAAGCGGTCGCTGATGACGGTCGTCCCTTGGGCCAGGGCGGGTTCGATGGTCTTTTCCAGATGGTCGCGGCGGGCGGCGGTGAAAAGCAGGATCTCGGTTTCAGGCGACCAGCGTTCGGGCGGGCCTTCGACCAGCAGACGGCGGATTTCTTCGGCCCCTGGCGAGCCGCCGGGTTCGCGCGTCAGAAGCACGCTTTCCCCTTGCGCTTTCAGAAAGGCGGCGAGAAGGCGCGCCTGCGTGGACTTGCCCGAGCCGTCGATGCCTTCGAATGTGATAAAACGCGCGCGCCTCATTCCATGAGGCTTTGCACCTGCCCCATGGCCTTGTCAAACAGGACGTTCGCCGATGCCCGCACGCGCGGCAAAAAGCCCCCGCGCATGACGTCCCGGTCCGACACAAGCGGAATGCGTTTGTCGGGCATATCGGGCGCCGTGACGATGAGTTCGGCCACCGTATCTCCCGCTGCGATGGGCGCTTCCAGCGGCGTGCGGTATTCGATGCGAGTTTGGACCGAGTCCTGTCCGATGGCCGGGACTAGCAGTTCGACGTCTTCTGACACGGTCACGTTGATCTGCTGGTGATCGCCCAGCCAAACCGGCACCTCGGCCAATATATCGCCCTGGCTCGCCATCTTCTTTTCGATGAACTGACGGAAGCCCCAGTTAATCATCGCTTCGGCCTCTTGCCGCCGTTCGGGCTGGGACTGGAGGCCAGAGAAGACGAAGATGATCCGCCGGTCGCCTTGGAGGGCCGAGCCGACCAAACCATAGCCCGCTTCTTCGGTGTGGCCGGTCTTCAATCCATCCGCACCAAGGCCGAGCCCGAGGACGGGGTTCCGGTTGAAGCGGTTCGATGGCGAGCGCCCGTCGAAGTCGTATTCCTCCAACGCGAAGTAGCCGTAGTATTCGGGGAATTCCGTGATCAGAAGATAGGCGAGACGCCCCAGATCGCGGGCGCTCATCCGGTGATTGGGCGCAGGCCAGCCGCTGGCGTTCGCGAATGTGCTGTTGGTCAGGCCAAGCTCGGCTCCGCGGGCGTTCATCTGGCGGGCGAAGGCATCTTCGGTGCCCGCGAGCCCTTCGGCGACGACGATGCAGGCGTCATTGCCGGATTGCACGATGATGCCCTTGATCAGGCTTTCGACGGTCGGGCGGTCGGTTTCATCCAGAAACATCGTCGAGCCGCCCATGAGCCGTGCCTTGGTCGAGACGGTGAAGGTCGTCTCGAGCGTCACACGGCCATCGCGAAGAGCTTCGAACAGCATGTAAAGCGTCATCAGTTTCGACATCGACGCGGGTGGTTTGGGTGTGTCGGCGTCCTTTTCGAAAAGCACCGTGTCGGTCCCGACGTCATAGAGCCAGGCCGACGTGGCCTGCGTTTCGAAAGCGGCGCGGGCCGGTTCCGGGGTGACGCTGACGCCGCAGGCCGAAATGAAAACGCCTGTGATCAAAGCGAAGGCCGGTCGAAACATGTCGCGTCCTTTCCGAGAATCAGTTGGGGGACAGGAAGGCGTCGCCGTAGCCGAGCTGCCGGACCTGACCCAGAACGGCGGCCTGTTCGTCGGCGGATGTCACGGGGCCCACCACCACGCGCCAAAACGGCGTTCCATCGCGGTCGCCCTGCAGCACGGTCGGCACAATGCCCGCTTCGCGGAGCGCAAGGCTGGCGTTGGCGGCGTTTTCCTCGACCGAAAAGAGTCCAACCTGCACAAAGGGGTTGTTCAATTCCGAGGAGGCGTTGGCGAGACTTGGCCGTGGCTGTGGCTTGTCGTCAGCTTCGGCACGCGCGATGGCGGCGGCGGCACCGGTGGTGACGGGATCGAGTGTTTGTGTCTCGACCGTTGGGGCTCCTGCACTGTCAGCGGTGGGGTCGCCCGCAGGCGCGCCCTCGTCGCCCAGGGGGGCTTGGGCAGGCTTCCGGCGTCCGAAGAGGCGTTCGAGGAAATTGCCACGGGGCTTGGTTTCTGCCGCTGCCGCGCCAGCGGCTGCCGCACCTGCTGCTGTGGCTGCATCGCCGTCGCCATCGGTGTCCTCGCTGGTCGTTTCTTCGCCAGGGGTTTCATCAGAGATAACGGGCGGCGTTTCCTCAATCTCGATCTCTTCCTGGCGGACGACGACGACGGAAAGCTCGGTCGGTTGGCCTGCTAGCACGTTCAATGCGGCGGCGGCGTCTGAGCTCAGCTGTAGCTTCGGTCCCGGGCTGCCCCTTTCGCGCCGGAAAAGCGCGCCCGCGATGCTTTGGCCGTTGCTTTCATTGGTCAGAATGGCACGTTCGGGCTCGGTCACGTCCGGGTGCGCGACCCAAATGCCGCCAAGCGACGGACGCCCGTCCCAAAGCGCCAGTTCGCGGGTGCTGAAGATATCCGGACGCTTGACGTCTGCGACGCCGCCCTTAGCGGTCGGAGCAGACGCCTGTTCGGCGTCGGTTTCGCTTGCACCAAGGTTCAAGCCCTCTTCGCAGGCCGACAACGCAAAGAATCCCAATGTCAGAAAGGTCGCCTGTTTTGCCGCGCGCATCGCCTACTGCTCCTGTTG
>JASJDQ010000044.1 GCA_030065075.1 Paracoccaceae bacterium
ACGAAATCGGGCAGCGCCTCGCTCCACGAATGCGAATAACGCTCGCCGTGGAGCAATTCCTGCCATTGGCGCACCATGCCAAGGCGTTCGTTGTTCAGGATGAACTGCTTCACCGGCAGCCGGAATTGCGTGGCGGTGCCCAGTTCCTGCATGTTCATGAGCCACGAGGCTTCGCCCGCGACGTTGATGACCAGCGCGTCGGGGTGCGCCATCTGCACACCGATGGAGGCGGGGAAGCCGTAACCCATGGTGCCCAGGCCACCAGACGTCATCCAGCGGTTCGGGTCTTCAAACCCCATATACTGGGCGGCCCACATCTGGTGCTGGCCGACCTCGGTGCAGATGTAGCGGTCGTGGTCCTTGGTCAGCGCTTCGAGCCGTGCGAGCGCATGCTGCGGTTTGATGGTCTTGCCGGTCTGCTTGAACTTCAGGCAGTCGATGGCCTTCCATTCCTCGATCTGTTGCCACCACGTCGTCAGCCCTTCGCGGTCGGTCTTGGCACCGCGTGATTTCCAGACGTCGAGGAGTTGCTCCAGCACGGTCGCGACATCGCCGATGATGGGCATGTCGACGTGGATCACCTTGTTGATGGACGAGGGGTCGATATCGACGTGCGCCTTGATCGAACCGGGCGAGAAATCCTGCACGCGTCCCGTGATCCGGTCGTCGAAGCGCGCGCCGATGTTGATCATCAGGTCGCAGTCATGCATCGCGAGGTTGGCTTCGTAAAGCCCGTGCATGCCCAGCATTCCCAGCCAGTTCTTGCCGGACGCGGGGTATGCACCTAGGCCCATCAGCGTCGAGGTGATGGGAAAGCCCGTCATGTCCACCAGTTGCCGCAGCAGTTCGGAGGCCTTGGGGCCTGAGTTGATGACGCCGCCGCCGGTGTAGAAGACGGGTTTCTTGGCGACCTCCATCGCGGCGGCCAGCGCCTCGATGGTTTCGGGATCGCCCTTGGTGGGAGGATTGTAGTGGCCGGTCGGCGCGTCCTTGGGCGGGACGTAGGTGCCGGAGGCGAATTGCACGTCCTTCGGGATATCGACCAGCACAGGGCCGGGGCGGCCGGACGTGGCGACGTGGAACGCTTCGTGGATGACGGGCGACAGACGGTCGGTTTCCTTCACCAGCCAATTGTGCTTGGTGCAGGGGCGCGTGATGCCCACTGTGTCAGCCTCCTGAAAGGCGTCGTTACCGATCATGAACGTCGGCACCTGACCCGTCAGAACGACGATCGGGATTGAGTCCATCAGCGCGTCGGTCAGTCCGGTGACCGCATTGGTGGCGCCGGGGCCGGAAGTGACGAGCACAACGCCCGGCTTGCCGGTCGAACGCGCGTAACCTTCGGCCATGTGGACGGCACCCTGTTCGTGGCGGACGAGGACGTGACGGATCTCGTTTTGCTGAAAGATCTCGTCATAGATCGGAAGGACAGCGCCGCCCGGATACCCGAACACCACTTCGACGCCCTGATCCTTCAGAGCTTTCACGACCATTGCCGCTCCCGTCAATTGCTTTGCCATCGCGCCATTCCTCTGTCTGTCCTGCGCATAAAAAAGCCCCCGATTTTCGGGGGCGCATGGGGTTCCGTTCAGGGAGTTCCGTTACCGGCCCATGCGCCTTTGTCCTACAAGTACGACGATTTCCTGTACCACGGGGGCCTCCATTCGAGTGGGAAGGACACTAGCAGCCGCGAAAGGCGCGTCAACAGGGAAATTTGCAAATCTTGCGCTGAGAGAGGCGTTTGCGAAATTTCATTTGGACCCACAGGCAACCAAACACCAGAAAATGCGCATCTTCCAATGCGACTCCTGCGCAGAAATCGTGGGACACGTAGGCGATGACCGGGTATCCTTACTCATCTCCAGAGTTTTTGTCGGGCCGCTTCGGAGAGGCGCCCATTACTCATTCGGAGCAAGGCATATGGAAAACATTCTATTGTACGTCGGTCTCCTTGGCACAATTGCCTTTGGGGCCACTTTTATCATCTTGGCGTTGCGAAAGCCGCCTACGCCGCCCGCTGAAGATCCCAAAGCCAGGCCCGAAGCGCTGCAAGGCATTCCCACGCCTGCAGAATTGTCGGACATGGCCGAGAAATTTCAGCAGTCTGGGCCGCGGGCCACGGCTGCGTCGCTGACCGTATTTTTCTTTCTGGCGACACTGGTCGTCGCAGGTGTGATCGAGGTCGAGCTTGAGGCGGGTGGGGACGAAGCTGAGGAAGTTGCGCCTCAGGACTGACTAGAGCCGACCGGTGCCCTGCAACACACCGTGTTCAAGGGCATAGCGGGTCAGCCCCGCGGTCGAAGTGATCCCGAGCTTGCGCTTGATATTCTTGCGGTGGGTTTCGACCGTATGCACCGAGATATCCAGCGTGTCGGCGACCTCGCGGTTGGACTTGCCCTGCGCCACTTCCAGAAGCACGGTCTGTTCGCGGGAGGTGAGCGGTTCGCGACCATCCGCGATCCTCGGCTCCAGCGAGGCTTCGGCGCCGGTGCAAAGGTACTTCTCGCCCTGCATGACCTTGTCGATGGCGATCTTGATCTCTTCGGTCGGAACGTCCTTCAGGATATAGCCTCGGGCGCCATGAGCCAGCGCAGTCGAGATGTATTCGGGACTGTCGTGCATCGAGAGGATCAGGATGCGGCTTTCGGGTTGGCGTTCGAGGATCATCTCGGCTGCGGAAAGACCGCTGACGCCCGGCATGTTGAGATCCAGAAGGATCACGTCGGGGCGAAGGGCGTCGGCCTTTTCGATCGCCTCCTTGCCGTTCGAAATTGTCGCGACGACTTGAATGTCATCGTAGGTCTCAAGGATCGCCTCGATCCCTTCGGTGACCATGGGATGATCGTCGACGATCATCACGCGAACGGGCGAGGGGCTGGTCATGCGCTGTCCTTCGTCAGAGTCTCGGGCGACAGCATGTGAGTGAGCGGCACCTCGGCTTCGATCAAGGTGCCTTCAGCCGAGCTCAAGATACGGAACGTGCCGCCCAGTTGTTCGACGCGCTCTTGCATGTTGCGTAGGCCGAGGCCGCCCTTGGCATTCTCGTGCCGGAAGCCCGCGCCGTTGTCGCGAACGCGGAGCGTGGCGCCGCCCCTGTGCCCGAAGACCTTGATCTGAACCTCGCTCGCGTCCGCGTGGCGTTCGATGTTGGTCAGCGCCTCCTGTGCGATCCGGAAAAGCGCGATCTTGGCGTCTTCGTCCAGCCGGTTCCGGAAGACGACCGTTTCCAGTTCGGCCCTGATCCCGGTGCGCTCCGAGAATTCGTCCGTCAGCGTCTTCAGCGCCGGGCCCAGCCCCAGATCGTCAAGCGATCCGGGCCGCAGATCTCGGCTGATCCGGCGGACTTCCTGGATCGCCGTGGTCAAACCGGCGAGGCCCTTCTTCAGGCTCTCGCCCGCGCGCGCATCGCCTTTGCTAAGGCGCCGCCCGGTCAGGTCCAGGGCATAGCGCACGCTGACTAGTATCTGGCTGATGCCGTCGTGCAATTCACGGGCGACGCGTCCGCGTTCTTCTTCCTGCGTATCGATGATGCGTTGGGTCAGGCGCTTGAGGGCGGCATCGGCCAACGAGCGTTCCCGGATGTTGATGAGAAGGCCGGAGGCAAAAACCAAGAGTAGGGCGCCGAGGGCGATCAGGCCGATATAGAAAAATGTCCGCTGGTTACGTTCTTCGACTTGCGCGCGCGCGGCCGCGACGGTGGCGCGGATGTCGTCGATGAAAATGCCCGTGCCAAGGACCCACCGCCAGTCCTGCAGGCCGATGACGTAGGTCACCATCTCGCCTTCCTCGCCGGTCGAGGGCTTGGGCCAGACGTGGGTGTGATAGCCGCCACCCGACCTTGCGAGGTCGATGAAGCTGCGGGTGATGGGCGTGCCGTTGATGTCTTCGAGCCCCAGCCAGTTCTTGTTGATCAGTTGCGTCTGGCGCGGCGCGACCAGATTGGTGCCGTCATAGTCGAAGACGAAGAAATATCCGTCCTGGCCATAGATCATCGCGGCCAGGTTGCGCATGACGGCTTCTTTCGCCTCTTCGTCGTCGGGGAGCGCGTTGCCGTAAACGGGGCCGATGGCCGTGCGCGCGATCGAGATGTAGTTCTTCAGTTCGTCCTTCTTGGCATTCAGCAATTCGGTTTCGAGCGCCGCGATTTCGCGCTCGGCCAATGCGCGGGACTGATGCGCGACCAGCCCCGCAATGGCCGCAATGGCCAGAACGAGTGGGAGGGCGGCCAGCAGAAGGAACTTCCGCTGGTACCGGCTCGACTGGCCGGGATCGAACTTATCCGTGTCGTGTTTCATTCCCATGGTTCCGCATCCGGATTAGCGCGGCGGCATGACACGAACAATATTTCATTGATTGTTTGCGCTAACTTTCAGCAAAAGAGGGAAATTGGCCCGCAAACTACTCAGTTGCGGGTATTGCCAACAGCAGAGCAGACACTAATGTCGCGCGCATCTGAAACGATCCGCCCGCTTGAAGGCGGGCTATACGACATGGGAGGTACCATATGGATCGTCGTTCATTTCTGAAGAATACTGCACTTGGTGGTTCGGCTGCGGCCGCGGCCACGCTGGCCGCACCGGCGTATGCACAAGGCAATCGCACGCTGACGATGGTGACATCGTGGGGTCGTGGCCTGGCAGGCGTTTTCGACGCTGCTCAGAAAGCTGCCGACAACATCACCGCAATTACCGACGGCTCGCTGACGGTTGAAGTGAAGGCCGCTGGCGAACTCGTCGGCGCATTCGAAGTTTTCGACGCTGTGACATCCGGCCAGGCCGATATGTACCACGCCGCCGACTACTATTTCATCAACCAGCATCCCGGTTTTGCGTTCTTCACCGGCGTGCCCTTCGGCATGACCGCAACCGAGCTCAACAACTGGTATTATCACGGCAACGGCCTCGCCATGCACGACGAACTGGGCGAAATCTTTGGCCTGAAGTCGTTCCTGGCTGGTAACACCGGCACACAGGCCGGTGGCTGGTTCCGCAAGGAAATCCAAGGGCCTGAAGACTTCAACGGTCTCAAGTTCCGTATGCCGGGCCTTGGCGGTCGCGTGCTTGGTGAAATGGGCGCCAGCGTTCAAAACCTGCCGGGTGCAGAGGTGTACCAGGCGCTGGCTTCGGGCGCCATCGACGGGACCGAGTGGATTGGCCCCTGGGCCGACGAAAAGGCCGGTTTCCAGGAGATCACCAAGTTCTACTACACCGCTGGTATGCACGAACCTGCGGCCGGTCTGTCGCTTGCGACGAACCGCGAAGTCTTCGACAGCCTCACCCCGGCCCAGCAGGCCGCGATCGAGGTTGGCGCAGGCCATGCAAACATCTGGAATCTTTCCCAGTACCTCAACAACAACGGTGCCGCTCTTGAGCGTCTGAAGGCCGGCGGCGTTCAGGTTCTGGAATTCCCGGACAGCGTTTGGGACGCGATGTTCGAAGCCTCCAAGGCGGTTTACGCCGAATTCATGGGCGATGAGCTCTTCAAGAAGATCAATGATGACTACTTCGCCTCGATGGCGAACTCGTCGGGCTGGCTGACCCAGTCGATCGGCGCCTATCGCGCGCAGCGCGACCGCGTCCGCGCCTGATCCATTTTCTTGATGCAAATCAAGGCCCTCCGTTCGCGGGGGGCCTATCTCTGCGAAGCGGGTCTGCGATAGGGAGGGGCACGTGGTCGATGGAATAGGGTGGTTCTTCCAGAACCTTGCGTTCGCGTTCTACAACTTTTTCTATGCCGTCTCGAACCCGGGTAGCTGGCTCGCATGGCTTGGTGGCCTCGGCACCGAAGAAGCCAAGCAGTCGCTGATGCGGTTCATCTATTATGGTGGATCGGTTGAATTCTTCTTCGTTGTCTTCGTGGCCTTCCTTGTCCTGACGCTGATCGGATTTTGGAACAACAATATCATGTGGGGCAGCGTCCGCGTGTTCGAAGGGATCGGCAATACTGTCGGACGTCTTGCTGCCTGGGCCGGTCTGTTGATGGTGCTTCAACAGATCATGATCGTTTTCGTGCAGCGCATCTTTGCCAGCGCGCAGATCAGCCTGGGTTTCGGTCTGCCGTTCGCCAAGGACGTGTCCTGGTGGGCCGAGGAATTGAAGCTTTATAACGCCATCGTTGTCTGTCTTTGCGTGTCCTACACGTTCATTCAAGGCGGCCACGTGCGTGTCGACCTGGTCTATTCGGCCGTCTCCTATCGCACCAAGAAGATTATCGACATGTTCGGTGCGCTGGTCCTGATGATGCCCGCCGCCGTGCTGACGTGGATGTACGGCTGGTTCTTCCTGTGGCGGCACCTGACGACGCCGAAGGTCAGCGCGTCGGATGATCTGGAGCGGCTCGTCACAGCGAAATGGCGCGCACTTCGTTGGAACGTCGAGACGATCGGTTTCTCGCCCAACGGGTTCAACGCCTACTTCCTTTTCAAGATCCTGCTTGTTTTGTTCACCGCACTCGTGTTCATCCAGGCGATTGCCTTCTTCTATCGCTCGTATCTCGAGTGGAAGGAGGGGCCCGAGAGCGAAGACAAATACCTCGACCGTGATGTGCTTGGCGACGATGAAGCCGAGTTGGTTCACGCAATCGAAGAACATCACTAAGGGGCGGGGAACATGTTTCTTGGACTAGACGGCGTCGAAATCGGTCTTTTGATCGTTTTCCTGTTCCTCTTCGGGGGCATTCTTTCCGGCTTCCCCGTGGCCTTCGCGATCGGTGGCTCGGCCGTGATTTCCTTCGGTGTGATTGCCGGGTTGGACAGCGCGGGGTTGCTGATCCACCAAGCGATTGACACCAGCAGTGCGGAATTCGCCGCCGTGGTGGCCGAAGGGATACGGGCGGATTCCGTCTCGGTATTCACCCATCCCGACTTACCCCGAATAGCCGAGCCCGTTTTCAAGAACGGGTGGGAGCAGGCGCTGGACCGGAACGTGTCGTTCATCGTGAACCGGATGAACGAGCGTGTGTTGGCCGGTCAGTCGATTGAAACGCTTCTGGCCGTTCTGATGTTCGTACTCATGGGCATCACGCTGGAACGCTCGAAAATCGCGAACGACCTGCTTCTAACGATGGCGCGGGTCTTTGGCCCGCTGCCGGGCGGTCTGGCCGTGTCGATCGTTGTCGTTGGCGCTTTCCTCGCCGCCTCGACCGGCATCGTCGGCGCGACAGTGGTGACCATGGGGCTGCTCGCGCTGCCGACAATGCTTCGGAACAACTATTCGCCGGAGCTGGCGACGGGTGTAATAGCGGCTTCGGGCACGCTGGGGCAGATCATTCCGCCATCCATTGTGATCGTCCTTCTGGGCACGCTGGCGGGTGACCTGTATTCCGCCGCGCAGGAAGAGCGCGCGCAGTCGGTCGGTTGCTCGGACGCACTGACGTATCTGGGCGAGCCTGCCGTGGTTTCGGTGGGCACCCTGTTCCAGGCAGCGCTGATCCCGGGGATCATGCTGGCCTTCCTTTATGCCGCCTATGCCTTTGGCTATGCGCTTTTCAACCCGTCCAAAGCGCCAGCTGTAGAAATGGGGACCACGAATTCGGAAGTCATTACCAAGGGCGAAGCGCTGACGTGGTTCCTGTTCGTGCCCGTTGGTCTGATCCTTGGCGTGATCCTGTTGTCGGGTGCTAATGTCATCGGCAACCAAAGCGTCACGGTTGGCAGTTTCTCGGAAGCGGGCGAAACGGCCAGTTTGCGGACCAATGTCTCGCCCGATTGTCAGGCAGCGATGATCGAACTGCATGGGCAAGAGGCTTGGGACGCTGCATTGGCACAACAGTCCGAGATCGACGCCGCCGGAGGCGTTCAGCAGGCAGAGGAGCTTTCAGAGGAGGCGCGCGCGGCGCTATTGGAACAAAGGCTGGCCGACGCCGCACCGATTGGCACAGGCGTAGCCATTGGCTTCCTGGTCCTCGCGCTTGTCCTGACCACGGCCATCGGGATTTCGCCGTCGTCCGATCCGCGTCCAATGTGGATTGGCCTCGGCGCGGCGGCATTCGCGCTGTTCGTCGACGCCGCCTTCATCTCGCCGCTGACCAGTCCCGGGGCGACCTTTGTGCGGCTTGCGATCCCGCTGGCCGTCGTTCTTTGGGCGTGTTCTCACGCCGTCGAGCGGCTCGGGCGAAACGAGTTGTTGCGCGTGGTCTTCCCACCGCTTGTTCTGATCGTTGCCGTTCTGGGATCGATCCTGGGCGGCATCACCAACCCAACGCCCGCGGCGGCGCTGGGCGCGGGTGGCGCCATCATGCTTGCGGCCTATCGCAAGCTGAAGGACGAACACAAAAGCGGCAAGATGATCATCATGGCGAGCTTTGCGCTGGTCATCATGTTGCTGGTCGGCGTCAACTTCGATCTGCGCGTCAACCAGGGCAATGTCAGCGCCGAGACGTGGATTGCCTTCATCATTGCGCAGGCCTCGTATCTGTTCGCGATGTTCGGTCTTTTTTATGCCTGCTACGTGCTTTGGGCGGGCGGTGTGCTGAAACCGGTGGTGCGCGAGACTGCGAAGGTCACGAGCATGGTCTTCACCATCCTGATCGGCTCGCAGCTTCTGAACCTTGTCGTGATCTCTTTTGGGGGTGAGCACTATATCCAGCAGTTCCTGAAGAGCTTCTCGAATGAGTGGACAGTATTCCTGGTCGTGATGCTGGTGCTGTTCCTTCTGGGCTTCGTTCTCGACTTTCTGGAGATCATCTACATCGTCATCCCGATCGTGGGTCCGGTGATCTATGGTGGCTCGTTCGATCCAAAGTGGGTGACGATCATGATCGCGGTGAACCTGCAGACCTCCTTCCTGACGCCGCCCTTCGGATTTGCGCTGTTCTACCTGAGGGGCGTGGCACCGCCCGAGGTCACCACGCAGCACATCTATCGCGGCATCGTGCCTTTCGTGCTGATCCAGGTTGTGGGCCTGGCGATCCTCTGGTTCTTCCCGGACATCGTGACGATCCTTCCGGATCTGATCCCGAACTGACCCGGGGCGCGCGCTAGAAGCGCAATCTGGCCATAATGCGACCAAGAATCTCTGGCACTCCCGATACGCGGGGGTGTCGGAGATTTGTATGCCGTTTCGTTTTCTTTGCCTATTCGGCCTCATTATCGGCCTTTCGACTGCTGCTGTTGCTCAGACCAAAGACAGATTGGATCGTCGGGACAAGCTTCTGGGGTTCGAGGCCGTTGGGCTTCTGGAAAGCCGGAACGGCAATTGCACTGGCGCATTGATTACGCGCGACGTGGTTCTGACGGCCGCCCATTGCGTGCATGGCAAGGGCGAACAGTTTAAGTTTCGGACCGGTTTCAGCCATGGGTCGGCCATCGCGACGCGGAATGCCGTGGATGTGGTCATTGCGCCCGCCTATTTGGACGCGGTCGCGCGGGGGGATCGCCGGGCACAGACCCCGAATGATGTGGCCTTGGTGCGCCTTGCGAGTCCGATCTACGATCCGGGCGCAAACCCTTATGACGTTGCCAATGCCCCAAAAGCCGGCACCCGGTTAACGCTGGTTTCCTACGGGCGGGGCCGGATGGAAGCGCTGACAATGGAGCGCGGGTGCAAGCTGAACAGACGTTATCAGAATGGGGTCGTCGCGATGGATTGTTCGGCCACCTTCGGCTCTTCCGGCGCGCCGGTCTTCGTTCAGTCGGGCGGGCAGCGGCGGATCTTTTCGATCGTTTCCGGTGGCACAGACGAGGTGACCTATGGTGTCGAACTGTCCGAAATCGTGCCGGAGTTGATGCGGACGCTTCGGAACAAACGCGCGCTTGCGCCGGTCAGCCGGTCGGCGCGGAGGATTTCGGTCGGCGATCGTTCGGGTGACAGCATTCGTTTCATACGGCCAGACTGACAATCGCGCCTCCGGGTGCAACAGTCGAGGGAGGTGTCGCCTGCCTTCGGCAGCCGATCCGCTGGGGCCAGCCCCCAGACCCCCGGGATATTTTCGGGTCGATGGAGAGGCTTTGCAGTTCTCGAACGGGAGAGTGGCCTTTGGGTTCGCGCAACAAAATTACCCGTTTGCGCAATAATGTTGCGCGGCTGACACAGGGCTGACGCCAGGGAAATTTCCACGGTAGAGCGACTCACCCCGCTTCGCCTATCCATCGCCTCCCGTTCAGGAAGAAACGGACCCCAACGGTGTGAGTTGATCGCTCAGCCGGTGCATTTGGGCATTGCCCGAGATGTATTCCGGGGCCGGGCCGGAGAGAGCGGTGCGGACGTGTAGCTCAGCGGTAGAGCGGCCGACTCTTAATCGGCTGGTCGGAGGTTCGATCCCTCCCACGTTCACCATATGCGACGTAGCTCAGCTTGGTAGAGCATTCGACTGTTAATCGAATTGTCACGGGTTCGACTCCCGTCGACGCAGCAAGGGTATGGCCTGCAAAGCCTGGGGTTCGACTCCCCACCACGCCTGAAACGCGTGTTCAAACTTCGGGTCCGGGATCGCCTCAGCGGAGGTGGTTCAACGCCGCGATCTTTCGGGATCAACGCAGCGGATCGCACCCGCTCTGGGCAACGGCCCGTGATCGGGGTGATGGCAAATCCGGGCGAGGACCGGGCCGGGTGGATTTCGATCCGCCCCACGCCCCGCCTTGTCCGCCGATGCCCGCTCCCACGGCGCGCGCCGCGGCTCATGGCGCGGGGGATCCCGGGCTTTCCCGCCTCTTCCGAGGCTTTACTCCTGTCGGGCGTTCGGCCCGCAACCCATTGATAGCAATAAAGGAGATCGCGTCTTGCGACGATGAACCGAGAACCAAAGGAGTAACAGTTATGCGAGTTCTTGATCTGATACTTGGGCGGCATCGCCTGACCCTGAACGAAACCGAGCGGGCGCTTGTCCTGCGGAAGGGGCGTTTTGCGGATATCCTCGGCGCCGGTGAGCACGTGCTGCCGCGTCGGAATGTCGACGTGGTCAAGTACACCCTGGAAGCTCCGCGGTTTCTCTCGGCCTACGAAGACGCGCTTCTGCGGACCCGCCCGGACCTGGTTGAACGGCACCTGACGGTGGTCGAAACCGGGGCCGACGAGGTCAAGGTCGTCAACCGGAATGGCCGGGCCTATGAACTGGTCACGCCGGATCATCGGATGGTCTACTGGACGGAAGCCGGTGATTGGACGGTCGACACCGTGTCGCTGGAGGAGACGCATGAAGTTGATGCCGGACTGGCGCGGCGACTGATGCGGTCGGGGCTGACCCGTGCGCTGACCTCGAACGAGGTGGCGGACGGCAAGGTCGGGATCCTGTCGGTCGACGGTGTGGTCGAGCGGGTGCTGGAGCCGGGCACGTACTGGTTCTGGAACCTTGGCCGGAAGCACCTTGTGAAGCTGGTGGATACCCGCTGGCAAACCCACGAGGTGACCGGTCAGGAGCTTCTGACCGCTGACCGCGTGACCATTCGTGTGAACCTGGCGGCTGATTATCGGGTCGTCGATCCGATGGTCGCTATTACCGCGGTTAAGGACTTCGCGGAAGCGCTGCACCTGGCGCTGCAACTTGCCTTTCGGAAGGCGCTTGGGGCGATGACGCTCGACGCGCTTCTGGCGGACAAGGTGGCAGTTTCGGAAGAAGCTGCGGCCCGCGTCCGGACCGAGATGGTCAAGATCGGCCTTGAGGTCGGCGAGATCGCTCTGAAGGACGTGATCCTGCCGGGCGAGATGCGCGAGATCCTGAACCGGGTTGTCACGGCTGAAAAGGAGGCCGAGGCCAACGTCATTCGGCGCCGGGAAGAAACGAACGCAACGCGGTCGCTTCTGAACACGGCAAAGGTGATGGCCGAGAACCCGGTGATGCTGCGGCTGAAGGAGCTGGAAGCTCTGGAAGCCATCGCGGGGAAGGTCGAACGGCTGACGGTCCACAATGGGACCGAGGGCCTGATGACCGATCTTGTGAAGCTTCGGGAATGAACGGGACCGGCCCGGGGAAACCCCGGGCCGGTTTGCCTTATCAGGTCGTGACCGGGTCGGGTTGGGGTTTGCGCGAGACACTGATGATCGCGAAGAACGTGGCAAGCGCGCAGCAGGCAGCATAGATCGGGCCGAGAAACTCGAACAGAACCTCCGGCGATGCCGTTCTCAGCGGCTTGATCGCGCCGAGGCAGAAGGCGCTGATCCACGAGGCGGTGGAAATGCCGCTGCAAAGCGCAAGCCGCCAGCGCACTTCGAAATTGAACTCGCCGAAGGTCATCGACTGGTTGCGTTCCATGAAGGGCAGGGCATACCGTCCGATCACGACCGCGTTCACCGTCAGAATGGTTACCACGATGATCTTGGCCATCAGCTTTGGCGAGAATTGCGCGGGGTCGAATGCCGTGGCATTCCAGATCAGGTAAGCGCCCGAAAGCCAGAAGAGTGCAAGGCCCCAGGCAAGTGCCTTGTGGTTGTGATGCAGGCGCTTGAAGTCATTGTCGCTTAGGTTGCGAAAGGTCGATTTCGAGGCGGTCATGTCGGCCGAAATGACAAGCCAGGCACAGGCCGCCAAGGTGGCGAGGTGCGCGCTTCGCATAAATTCTTCAAGGGTGGAAAGATCGCCAGAAAACATCTTGGCACCTCGTTAACGTTAAAAACTTGATTAAAAATTCCCTAAAATTTGTGTCTTTTTTTTGTTACCTTCTCGTTCATTGAGGGAATTTGAGTTTGCTCTTAACTATCTTTTGCAAGGAATAACGGCCGCCACGGGCAGGTGGCGGCCGTTGAGCTGACATCGGATTTCGTCTTACGAGTCCGAAAGAACAAACTCGATTCGACGGTTTGCTTTGCGTCCCTCTACGGTATTGTTCGTAGCAACCGGGTTGCTTTCTCCGTACCCTTTGCTGAGAAGCCGTTCGGCGGAAATGCCGGCGTTGACGAAGTAATCGACAACGGCATTTGCACGCTGTTCGGACAGGTACATGTTGTACTCTGCCTTTCCGCGGCTGTCGGTGTAACCAGCGACTTGCAGGATCATACCGGGGCATTTGCTGATGATACGTGCGACGTCGTCCAGAAGCGGGCGGCTTTCAGGCGTCAGGTCCCAGGAGCTTGGCAGGAAATTGACGTTCCCGCTGCGAGACAGGATTTCGAACCGGCCGAAGCAGGCTTCCCGGTCGAAGTTTCCAACCGGCTCAAGGGCCGCAGCTTCGGGGGCTGCGACAGACGCCAGAAGTCCATCACTCGTTGCCAGAGGGTCGTTTCTGTCAAAGACCAGATGGAAAAGAACAGAGGTCGCCGGAACAATCTCGACTTCGGCGGCTTCCTGCAATTTCTGCCGTCCTTCCATGAGGTTGAAGTCTTCGAGCTTCAAGATGACGGGTTGAGCAGCAGCGACCGACACCCGGTTCTGGCCGATCATCGTGACGATGACCTCGGCCTCGAGCGACTTCGTCATTCCATGCAGGTCAAGCGTGAAGGGAAGCTTCTTCTTGATGCTGCCCCTTGCTTCCAACCCGTCCAGCAGGTCTTCGGTCAATTGCGCACTGACAACGGCTTTCGGGTGAAGGAAGGTTTCGAAAAACAAAAAGCGCATCCGCACGTTCCGAAGATCGACCGACGTGTCGATGCTGTCCAACGCGATTTCAAATTTGGCTGTCCCATCCTCGTCGATTGTCCCACCAAGCCCGGCGAAGGAGGACGATTCCATGATCTTGCCCTTCTTCACCGAGATGAAGTGCAGGTTCGACCCCGCTTCGGACAACGTCCAGCCGCCAGCGAAGGGCGAATCATCTGCAAAGGCCGGACCACCGAGGGCCATTTGCGCGATAAGAACTGCAGTTGCGAATGCCTTTTTTCCAAACATGGCGTAATCTCCAACACATGATTTGGTTACTTCTTCGCAAACTGATGTGGTGAATTAATGTTCAAATTTTCGCAATTAAGGACAAATGATGCCATCTTTTTGCACGAATTTTACACAATAAAAGTTTCGAGTGACTTGTGAGTTAGAAAGCGTGAACAATGTGTATTCGAATTAAAAGCCTTCGGGCGGTGGCCGTTGTTTTGGCACTGATTTTGCCGAACTCTGTACTGGCGGCGCAAAGTGATATTGAAGCTATGATGTGGGACCTCGTCACGACAACGGACGATATTTCTCATGTCGAGGCGTTCATCAGGAATTACCCGGACAGTGAACACATCCAAGAAGCGCGTACGATTGCCGACCGTTTGCGGTTGCGTCAGAATGCGCACTCCATGGAAGACGCGATCTTCCAGTCGATCGGCAGCGTTTCCTACGATGTTCCATTGGCTTTCGGTAACGAGATTCTGATCGGTCGGACGCTTTCCGAGATCATCGAAACGTCTCCGGAGTACCCACCAGTCGCAGGACTGCCCGAAGCGATGTGGAAAGAGCAGACTTGCAAATCGTGTCACACATGGACGCGGCAGGATCTGTGCACGCAGGCGAACAACTACGTGTCGATGGATCCAGCCAAGTACCGTGAAAAGATGCATCCCTTCGGCGGACTGTTGAAAATCAACCTTCGGAACTGGGCGCAGAACGACTGCGAGTAAAACCTGGTCTCAACCGCCGACTGTACGCCGCACAATGCGGATGCGGTCGGCGTTTGGCGGGTGCGTGCCAAGGAAGCGATCGCCGGGGTCGGCGGCATCCATGAAGTAAAGCACGCCACGCATCGCGTCATATCCAGCCGCTTCGGTGATCCGAGCCCCCAAGGCATCCGCTTCCAATTCGAATTGCTTCGAGAATCGGCGTGCACCGACCGTGCCGCCGATGTTTGTCGCCACTTCGACGCCAGTGGGGTCAAGCCCGACGGCTGTTCCAAGGACGTTGCCAAGTATTGCGCCTGCGGTTGCGGTGGTTTGCGTCTGTTGAATGTGGCCAGCGATATGATGTGCCGCCTCGTGCGAAAGCGCGAATGCAACTTCGTCCCGGTTCTTCATCTGGCGCAGAAGCGCGGGCGTGAAGGCCAGGATAGGCCGCCCGGAGCGATCATAGGTCTGATATGCATTCGCGCCCATCCTCGGATTATTGTCGATCCGGATATCGAAATCGCAGTTCAACCCGCGTGTATTGGCGCGACAGGCCCGTTCCGCAATCGGTTCGACCCTGCGGACAACGGCGCGGTAATCGGCTAGCGTCTGGGGGCTGCCGGTGCGTGTCACTTTCGGCAAAGGCTCGCTGGAGGCGGACGTGGACGTGGTTTGCACGTCGCAGGCGGCCAGCAACGGCAGCAGGGCAAGGGCGATCAGTCGGCGCATTGTCTCGGCTCCTGAGGTGTCTTTCCCTGATTGATGCGTCGAAGACCTGCGGATTTCAACCGGGTCATGGTGCGTCGGCAGGCCCTTGCTCTTGCAGAGGACCGTCCCCTCGGCCAAAGTTTGCCCCATGTTCACCATCGAGCACGAATTCGACGCAACCGTTGTCACCCTGATCGACGAGGCCGCGCTGCATCGCCAGGAAGACATCACGATCACCGCCTTCGAGGATTGTGTGACCATCGAGCAGGCGTCACGGGACGGCGAAACGACACAGAAGATCACGCTCTCGTTGGCCCAACTGGCGGATTTGACGGCTGCGTTGAACTTGCCGGAAGGGGTGTATACGCGACAAGACTCGCCCTGACGCGGTCTTTCAGGTCCTGGGCGCGGCGGCACGGCGGAGGCGGTCGTTTATCGCGCGGCCAAGTCCGGTGTCGGGGATCGGCGCGACGGCGATCTTCTTGATGCGTCGTTCGTCGGCCTTGTGCAGAAGGTGGAACAGCCGGGCGGCCGCTTCCGTCAGGTCGCCCTTCTCCGAAAGCGTTTCATCGCCCGCGATGGCGCCGAAGCCGATGTGCCACTCGTCGGCATGGGCGGTTTCCGCCTCCAACCGTACCGCGCCAGATGGCGCATAATGCGATGTCAGTTGCCCGGGTGCCGTGGGGGTGTCTGACGAAGATGTCGCACGGGGCAGGGCGTCGTCGACCGGGAAGCTGCCTTCGCGCAGCACGACGGTGCCGGGGAATTGCAGGATGGTGGACTCAAGCCCTTTCTGGGTCGGGCCACCGTCGATCACCGCTGCGATTTGCCCGCCCAGCCCCGCCAGAACATGCTCGGCCCGGCTGGGGCTGATCCGGCCCGACGGATTGGCCGAGGGAGCGGCGACGGGGCCGCCAAACCGCCGAAGCAGGCTTTGCGCCACGGGCGCGGCGGGCATGCGTATCGCCACGGTATCCAACCCTGCCGTGACCAGCGGCGAGAGCCCCGAACGCGGCTTCAGCGGCAGGACAAGCGTCAGCCCAGGCGGCCAGCCGCGCGCCAGATAGCGTTCGGCGGCGGCGGGCAGTACGGCGTAACGCGAGACCTCGCTGAATGGACCGGCCAGATGGACGATCAACGGGTTGAAACTCGGCCGTCCCTTGACGGCAAAGATCTGTGCCACGGCTTCGTCGTTCGTGGCGTCTGCGCCAAGGCCATAGACCGTCTCGGTCGGGAAGGCGACAAGCGCGCCTTGCCTCAAGAGCAAAGCTGCCCGGTCGATGCCTGCGCCGTCGGTGCCCAGAACCTCTGTTTCCATGTCGCCTCGTGACGCTGCGTAGGACTTGCAGGCGACCAGTTCCGCCTGCATCTTTCCCTTGCGTTAGCGAGGCTTGCGGGCCTTGCCAAGTCGAATTGGAGTTGTCGGAATGCCCTATGCGTCGCCCGTTCAGGATCACCGGTTCCTTCTGGAGCATGTCGTGGGCTTCCCGAGCGTGGCCGCGACCGAGCGGTTTGCCGATGCGACGCCCGACCTTGTCGAGGCCATCCTGACCGAAGCGGGCAAGATGTGCGACGAGGTGCTGGCGCCCCTACAAAGAAATGGTGATCTGCATCCCGCGGTGCTGGAAAACGGGGTTGTCCGGACATCGCCCGGGTTTGCCGATGGCTACAAAGCGATTGCCGATGGCGGCTGGGTCGGTGTGATGGCGGACCCGGCGTATGGCGGTATGGGACTGCCCGTGGCGCTTGGCACGGCGATCAACGACATGATGGCGGGAGCCTGCCTGTCGCTGCATCTTTGCCCCGTATTGTCACTCGGTCAGATCGAAGCGCTGGAAGCGCATGCGAATGACGATATCAAGTCGCTCTACCTGCCGAAGCTCATCTCGGGAGAATGGACGGGCACGATGAACCTGACCGAACCGCAGGCGGGAAGCGATGTCGGTGCGCTGCGGTCCAAAGCCGAGCCGAACGGTGACGGCACATACAAGGTAACGGGGCAGAAGATCTACATCAGCTGGGGCGATGCGGATTTTGCCCAGAACGTCTGTCACCTGGTCCTGGCACGTCTGCCGGACGCGGCACCGGGGACCAAGGGGATCAGCCTGTTTTTGGTGCCCAAGTTCCTTCCCGACGCCGAGGGCAACCCGGGTCAGCGGAACGATCTGCGCGTCGTCAGCCTGGAACACAAGATGGGGCTTCATGGCTCGCCCACGGCGGTGATGGAATTCGATGGCGCCACCGGCTGGATGATCGGGCCCGAGAACGGCGGTATGGCGGCGATGTTCACGATGATGAACAACGCCCGTCTGGCTGTGGGGACGCAAGGAATCGGCGCTGCCGAAGGGGCGTTTCAGAAGGCGCTGGAGTATGCGCGCGAGCGCAAGCAGGGCAAGGCGGGCGGCACAGGCGCGATTGTCGAGCACGCCGATGTGCGCCGCATGCTGATGTCGATGAGGGCGGATATCTTCGCCGCGCGCGCCATCGCGCTGGCCTGCGGTGTCGCCATCGACATGGGGGATGCAACCGGACAGGACGACTGGAAAGCGCGCGCGGCGCTTCTGACGCCCGTCGCCAAGGCCTTTGGCACGGATGTGGGCGTGGCGGTGGCAGATACCGGCGTGCAAGTCCACGGCGGCATGGGCTTCATCGAGGAGACCGGTGCGGCACAATACTTCCGCGACGTGCGCGTCACTGCCATCTATGAAGGCACGAACGGCATTCAGGCGATGGATCTGGTCGCGCGCAAGATGATGGATGGGGGCGAGGCCATGTATCGCCTGCTGGACGATGTCGAAGCCGGCGCAGAGGCCGCACGGGCGGCGCATCCGGCGCTGGCCGAAAAGGTCTGGGCCTCGGCCGAGAGCCTGCGCGAGACGACGGAGTGGCTTGTCTCGCAAGGCATGGAACAGCGGTTCCCGGGCGCGGTGCCCTATCTGCGGGCGGCGGCACGGGTCCTTGGCGGGCATTATCACCTGAGTGCCGCGCAGGCTGCAGGCGAGGGTCCGCGTGTGGCGCTGGCAAGGTTCTATATCGACCGGCTTTTGCCCGAGCATGCCGCGCTTCTGGCGCAGGTGCGTGTGGGCGACGCGGGGCTCTACGACCTTTCACCCGACGATCTGGCGGCGTGAACGGCTCCGAGTTCGTGACGCGCAAGATCCGCTATCCGCACGAGACGCCACCGGACTTCGGCGAGGTGACAGAAGTGGCCAAGGGGATTCTCTGGCTACGCCTGCCTCTGCCGATGGCACTGGATCACGTAAACGTCTACGCGCTGGACGAGGGCGACAGTTGGACGCTTGTCGACACCGGCATCGGAACGCGCAAGGGGCGCGAGGTGATGGAGGCCACGCTTGCCGGGCCGCTTGGCGGCAAACCGGTCGAGCGCGTTTTGGTCACCCACCATCACCCGGACCACATCGGTCTGGCTGGCTGGTTCAGGGACCGCGGAGCGGAGCTTCTGATGACCCGCACGGCGTATCTTATGGCGCGGATGCTTGCGCTCGATGTGCAAGAACGCCCCGTGGCCGAGGCAATCGCGTTTTACGAGAGCGCGGGCGCGGCGCCCGAGGTTATTGCCAGGCGTAGGGAAGAACGCCCGTTCAATTTCGCCGATGTCATCCATCCGCTGCCCCTTGGCTTCACACGCATCAGGGACGGGGATCAACTGACCTTGGGCGGTCGTCGCTGGCGGGTGCGCGAAGGCAACGGCCATGCGCCCGAGCACGCGACCCTCTGGTCAGAGGATGACCATCTGATCCTGGGCGGCGATCAGCTTCTGCCGTCGATTTCGCCGAACCTTGGGGTCTATCCGACCGAGCCGGGTGCCGACCCCGTGGCTGACTGGCTGGCGTCCTGCGAAGCTTTCCAGCCGCTCGGGCGCGAAGATCACCTGGTTCTGCCAGGCCACAAGTTGCCCTTCACCGGCTTGCCGACACGGCTCGATCAGATGATCGAAAACCATGTCTCGGCGCTGGACAGGTTGCATGATTTCCTGGCAACGCCTGCGGCGGCGGGCGCGTGTTTTCTTCCGATCTTCAAGCGCGAAATCGGCGAGGGCGAGTATGGATTGGCTTTGGTCGAGGCCGTTGCGCACTGCCAGCACCTTTGGGCCAGCGGGCGCGCGACGCGCACACGCCGCGCCGACGGGGCCTGGGTTTATGCGCAAAAGTGAGTGGCGTTTCGCCGTGTCACTCGCTAGCACCGGGCGCAGGACAGGGAGACAAGGCCGATGAGCACCGACGAAAACATCCCGCGCCGCGCGGTGGTCCATACCAAGCCCGGCGAGCATTCCGTCGAAGAGGAAGCGCTGCCACCCGCTTTGGCGAAAAAGCCGGTCGCGGCAAAGAGCCCTGCGGAATGGGCCTATCAACGGCTCATTCTCTACATTCAGAACTTCGAAAAGATGCTGGATAGCGAACAGGAAATCGCCATGGGGTTCACCGACACCGGTGGAGGTTTCCTTCGGATCGAGGGATTGGGCCATTTCGACCCCGATATCGTAACCTTCTACGGGACGGATCAGACCGGAGCCAAGGTGCAGCTTGTCCAGCATGTGAGCCAGTTGAACGTGCTCTTGCGCGCGATGCCGAAAGAGCTGGAGGACGCCGAGCCACGGCGGATCGGATTCCAATTGGCCAAGGCCCTGGACAACGAGGTCGATGGGGCTGAAGGCGAGGGGCCCTAGCGGAGGTGTTCAGAATGATTTGACCCGGCGAAATTGCCGGGCCAAATTTCGTTTGCTCGAGAGGTCCTGTTCGCGGGCCCAAGGAGCGAAAAAATGCTCAAATACTCATTCCTGTTTCCGGCGAACAACCAGATGAAAACCGATACGCGCCGTCTAAACGACGAGGGAAGGCTTTTTCATTAACGTTGGGGCATTTGGCTTCGATTGGGCGGAAATACGGCGGAAAGACGGCAAAACTCAATTTTTTCCGGGGTTTCTTCGGTTTTCGTCACTTTGTTATGTTGCCTGTCGTCTCCTGTCCAACAATCACGGTCCGTATGACCGCAATTAGCCAAGACCGCATGCAATTACAGGTATTTAGATGAAACGTATCGCCATATTCTGCGACGGAACCTGGAACCGGTCCGATGCCACGCATCCGACCAACGTTATGCGGATGGCTCGTCTGGTGCATCGGACAGCGGCGATGGGTGTGACGCAGCAGGTGATCTACGTCTCGGGCGTTGGCTCTGGTCGCGGAACGAATGCGATCTCGCGCGCGGTAGACCGGGTGACCGGCGGCGCCTTTGGCATGGGGCTTAGCCGCAATATCGAAGAAACCTACTGGCATCTGGCCTTTAACTATGAGCCTGGTGACGAGATCTACATCTTCGGGTTTTCGCGGGGGGCCTTCACCGCCCGGTCGCTGGCGGGACTATTGAGGTCGGCCGGCATTCCCCCGCAAGACAACCTGAGGCGCATTCCCGAAGCGATGAAGATGTACCAATCCCGCGGTGCGGATGGCCATCCTGATGCCGAGGCCTCGTTGGCCTTTCGGGCCGACTTCTCGCCAGGCGTCGCAACGAGTGAAAAGGATCTGAAGGCAAGGAGCGCGCCGGCGCATCTTTTGAAGATCGCCTATCTGGGCGTCTGGGATACGGTAGGTTCGCTGGGGGTGCCGAACCAGCTTTTCCTGAGCAAGTTCATCAATTGGCGCTACCAGTTCCACGACCATGCGCTTTCCAGCTCGGTCGCGGCGGCACGCCACGCCGTGGCCGTGGACGAGCGCCGCCGCAATTTCATGCCGACGCTTTGGGACAATCTGGACCGGTTGAATGGCGATACGGTCACCAGACCCTACCGTCAGCTCTGGTATCCGGGCGACCACGGCGCGATCGG
>JASJDQ010000045.1 GCA_030065075.1 Paracoccaceae bacterium
CACCCCCTCGCGCTCCCCCATGTGCGTATTTTCGGCAAGATGAAGGGGCTTGCGCCGACGCGGCAAACGGGGTTTTTCCGACCCATGGCGCAATTGGATGTGAAATCCGCGCCGGGGATGCGGTATCGTGCATTTCTGGCGGTTTATGCGGGGCTTATGGCCCTGGGCGAACACTTGGTCTGGCTCTATTTCCGGCGACGTGCGGCCAAGGATCCAAGATACGGCCTGCATTTGGAGGAGCGCCGGGGAAAGGGGGCTCCATTTGCTGCTGACCTTTGGGTTCACGCCGTCTCGTTGGGAGAAATGACATCGGCCGAACCGCTGGTGCGAAAGGCCTTGGACGATGGTGCGCGCGTTGTGACCACGCATGCCACGCCAGCAGGGCGGGTGCGATGTGAGGCCGCCTTTGCCGATGAAATCGCCGCCGGACAACTGGCATTGCGCTATGCGCCGATTGACAGGATGTCCTACTGGAAGCTCTTTTTTGACCAGTATCGCCCAAAAGCCGGTCTGGTGATGGAGATGGAATTCTGGCCCATCATGATCGAAGCGGCAAACAGCGCTGGCGTGCCCCTGGTTCTGGCGAACAGTCAGCTACCCGCAAGAAGCCTGGATCGTGCGTTTCGCCAAGCGCGGTGGCTCGGTCACCCCGCAGAGCGTGCGGCGGCGGTTTTCGCCAAGTCCGCGATGATGGCGGAACGGTTTCGAGGGATTGGCGTCGCCAAGGTCGAAGTCATGGGCGAAACGCGCTTCGATATGGAATTGCCACCCAAGCAGTTGGCGGCGGGCAGAGCATTGAGGCAGGCAATCGGGCGCCCGGTCGTCTGTCTAGCCAGCGTGGTGGCGGGTGAAGAAGCGATCTATTCCGGGATGCTTGCTGAGTTGTTGCAAGACGACGCACCGCCTTTCGTCATCTGGGTGCCGCGCGCGCCCGAGATGTTCGATGCGATGGCAGAGCATTTAAAGGCCGAAGGCCTTCGGGTCCTCCGCAGGCAAGAGGTTCTGGACGAAGACCTTATATTGCGCGGCGACCTGCGCGGCAGGGATGTGCTTCTGGGCGACTCGCTTGGCGAAATGGCGTTCTACATTGCGGCGGCGGATGCGGTGCTGGTGGGAGGCGGTTTCACACCAAAAGGAACACACAACGTGATCGAACCGCTGGCGCAGGGCAAACCAGTCATCACCGGCCCCGACACGCGCACGATCGAGTTTCCGGCGATCGAGGCCTCTGCCGTAGGCGTTCTGACCATTTGCCAAACGCAAAGCCGTCTGGCCCCCGCAGTTCGGGCGGCTGTCAAGGGCGGTTCAGAGGCGGCAACAGCGTTTCATGCCCGTCACGCGGGGGCCTCTGATCGCATATATGCGGCGGTGCGCCCCATGCTGAAGGCGGAAGGCTGATTGCAATCAGGTCTGGCGGAATGCTAGGGCCGTGGAAAACGGAAAGCGCGCTTCATGGGTCGGTACATTGTCCTTGGCGGCGGCTCGATTGGGCGGCGACATTACGAGAACCTGACGCGGCTCGGTGCTGATGCCCACCTGTTTCATTGGCGTGGTCTGGCGCTGGAGGAACTGGAAGCGGCACTGGACGGGGCCGCAGGTCTGATCGTGGCAACCGCGACGCAAGTGCGCTTGGATCCTGTCAAAGCCGCCGCAGAGCGTGGCGTGGCGCTTTACGTCGAAAAGCCGTTGGCCTTTCGCACCTCCGATCTTGCCGAATTGATGGCGGCGGCGGCGCCGGTTGCCGCGCGCTCGGTCGCAGGTTTTATGATGCGCTATCATCCCGCGGTGCGCGCGCTCTTTGACGATCCCATTGACGCCTTCCGCTTCGATTTTGAGATCGGGCATGACGTGCGCGAATGGCGGGCCAACTGGCGCTTCGCCGACAGTTATGCGTCCCAACCTGAAGGCGGCGGCGTGCTGTTGGACCTTTGCCACGAAATCGACTTGGCCGTCTGCCTGTTTCCGGGTGTGCAGGTGACCAGCGTGCACTCGACGGGCCACGAAGATTTCCCGGGTGTCGATTTTGCGACGCGCTTGTCGATGGTGCGGGGGGCTACTCACGGAGGTATCGCGATGGATTATCTTTCTCCCAAATTCATCCGCCGTGTCGGGCTTCGGGGGCGCAAGGCGGGGATCGAGCTTGATCTCTTGAACGCGCGGGCGGTGCGGTGGCAGGGCGCGCGCGAGACAACGCAGGACTGGGACTTCGACCGGAACGAGATGTTCCTTGGCCTCATGCGTGATTTCATGGGCTTAGCCGAAGGGCGTGCACCGTCCGATACGCCTCTTTTGCCGCGCCTGGATCGGGTTAGTGAAAGCTGCCGGTTAATCGCTGAGGCCTGGGAGGCGCGGACCTTTACAGGGCAACTAACGGGAGGCTTCGCATGATCCTGGGGCATATCGGTGTCCGCAAGGGCTCCAAGGGGGTCGTGGGCAAGAACTTTCGCAATTTTCTGGGCAAGCCGTTGATCGACTGGTCGCTCGATCAGTTGCTGGAGCATCCACGCGTGGGCGCCGTCGTGGTCAGCACGGACGACCCGGTGATCTATGACCACGCGGTCGCGAAGGGCTGCCTGCAGATGGGGCTTCGCCCGGCGGAACTCGCTTCGGACACCGCTGCAAAATGGGATGTCTGGCAGCACGCGCTTGGCAAGGGGGAAGAGTTGGTCGGGCCCGTGGAGGCGTTTCTGGACCTTGACGTGACCTCGCCGCTGCGCTTGCCCGAGGATATCGATGGGGCGTTGGACGCATTCTTTGAGAAGCGCCCGGATATGATCATGTCGTGCACCGAGGCGCGGAAGAACCCCTATTTCAACCTCGTGGAGCCGGACCAGTCGGGATATCTGCATGTTTCCAAGCCCTTGCCGGGGGGCGTGGTCGCGCGCCAGCAGGCTCCGGTGGTCTGGGAGCATGCGGCGTCGACCTATGTGGTAGATCCGGCCTATCTGAAGCGGGCGCGGGGGCTTTTTCAGGGCCGCGTGCTGCCCTATCTGATGCCGCCCGAGCGGTGCCTGGATATAGATACGGAACTGGATTTTCGGATGGTGGAGATACTGATGAAGGAGCGTCTTGATGGGGCAACTTGACGGGCGATGCGTGTTCATCACGGGCGCGGGCGGTGTGCTGGGCTCGACCTATGTTCGGCGCATGCTGGAGGACGGCGCGCGGGTCATCGCAACCGATCTGGCAGGCTCGCAAGCGGATGCGTTGGTGGCCGCGCATGGCGAGAACAAGCGCTTCCTGTTCCATGAGTTGGATGTCTCGGACGAAGCGGCGATCGAAGGTATCTTCCAGACCGTGATGGCCGACGGTTGGTCGCCGAACGTCGTGTTGAACAACGCTGCGATCACTGGCGAGATGCTGATGGGCAAGGGCAAGAGCTTTCCGGATTTCGCCGACACCAGCGTCGAGGATTTCGAGAGGACGCTTCGCACAAACCTGACGGGTGCCTTCATGATCGCACGCCAGATGGACCGCGACATTGTTGGCAAGTATCCAGCGACCCTGATCAACGTCGCCTCGATGTACGCGCTGAACGGGGCGCATCACGGCATCTACGAAGGGATGCCGTTCAAGAACTTCTCGGCCTATGGAGTGACCAAGGCGGGAATTCACGGGCTGACGGTCTGGCTGGCGGGCTACTGGGCCGGGCGGCAGGCCACGGTCAACACGATCGCGCCCGGAGCGGTGTTCAACGACCATTCGGAAGAGTTTCAGGCGCGGGTCTCGGAACTGATCATGGCAAATCGCATGGCTCAACCGGACGAGATTGCGGATGTCATGCTTTTCCTAGCGTCCGAGGCTGCGGGCTACATGACCGGGCAGCTTGTGAATGTGGACGGCGGGTTTTCAGCTTGGTGAAACACCATCAGGCCCGGGCGCGCGGATCAATCAGCAAGGCGGTGACCCAACCGGCAATGAACCCGCCAAGATGGGTTTCCCATGCCAAAAGGCCCCCCATGGCGAAGTAAAGCGCCACGTTCAGCCCCGCCAGTAAAAGCGCAGCGCGCGCCACCGGCCAGAGCCTTTCCTTCAGCGCAAAGCGATCGACGTAGTCCCAAGCCAACAGAGCGCCTGCCAGACCGAAAAGCGCGCCCGATGCCCCCACCATGGGGCGGAAAGTCTCGGCCAAAAGGGCGAATCCCAGGCCGCCTCCCAGGATGGAGGCCGCATAGAGCAACAGGAACCACCCTCCGCCGACGCGCCAAAGGATGGCCCGGCCCAGCGAGAAGAGCGTCACCATGTTCAGGGCCAGATGCCAAAGACCCGCGTGGAAGAAACCATAGGTCAGAAACATCAACCACGGCTGAAACGGATAGTTGGGGCGCCAATTGTCGAGAAGACCAGGCCAGAAGCCCCCGAATTCATAAGCCAGGGAGCGAAACCGCGGCACATCGAACGCGCCCGCGTCGCCGGCCTGCAGCACCAGCTCGATGATTGAGCAAAGCGCGATCAGCCCCCAAAGAACCGCCCGTCCCGGGCGGTCGGCCGCCGTTTGCGGGTCTTCCGTCATCCTTTGAAAAGTGCGGTCACTCGGAGGCGGTCGTCAACCGCTCGATCTCGGCGCGCGCCTCGGCAATCTGTGTGCGCGGGTCGTCTTCCGGCGCCGCCGCGTCAGTTTTCCTGAACTGCTCCAAGGCATCGTCATTGCGCCCGACCGCCAGATAGGCCTTGCCGAGGTGGTACTGGACGATCGGATCGGCGCTTAACGCTTCGGCGGCGGGTTCCAGATATTGGAGCGCGCCTTGCGCATCACCCTGGCGAAAAAGAATCCATCCATAGGTGTCCTGAAACGGTGGAAACTCGGTATCACGCAACCGCCGCCCCACGGTAAAGGCACGGTCGAGACTAACATCGTCATCGCGGTAGGTGACCAACAGGCTGGCCAGGTTGTTGGCGATAACGGGCGAATCCGAATTGATCTCGTACAGACGCTCGTAAATCTCGATAGCGGGATCGATCTGGTTCTTGCGTTCAAGGATCGATGCCTTTGCCCAGAGGAGGTCAGGGTTGTCCGGCGAAGCCTTCAGCGCCACTTCGACGACCCTGTCTGCTTCATCAAGCTGTCCCAGGGCGCCAAGCGCGCGCATCAGTTGCAAGCTGGCGAGCGAGTCTCCGGGGTTCTCTTCAATCAAACCGCGGAACGTGTCCGCCGCGTCGTCGAAATTGGTCAGTGCCAACTGCGTGTTGCCAAGGACCAAACGCGAAGCCCGGTCCTCGGGTGCGCTTTCGACCAGATTAGTCGCCAGCGCCAAGGCATCATCCCTCCGGCCTTCTTCAAGGCGTGCCCGGATCAAGGCAACGGTTGCCGCCGTGCTGTCGGACCCTTCGCGCACCAGTTGTTCGAGGTAGCCAATACCTTGCTGACGGCCTTCGCGGCTGGAGATCATTTTGAGTTGAAGGTCTTCCGCCGCCAAGGTTGCCTGCTGCGTCTCTTGGCGCCTCAAGGATGCGATGACCTGTTCGGTCCGCCCCCAATCCGAGGTCGCAAGATAGACCTGACCCAACGTGACCAGAAGCTCCAGGTTGCCCGGCGATCTGCGCAGGCTGTTGATCAGCACTTCTTCGGCAGAAGAATAGCGTTCCTGTTGAATTTGTAGCCGCGCAAAACGGAGGCTCTCCGCAGGCGCGTTCCGAGAGGCTTCGACAGCGAGCGCCAGCAAGTCCTGGCTGAGTTGCCTTTCTCCGTTCCGATCGTGCGCGCGGGCGAGGATCGTCATAGTCTCGGCATCCTCGGGCTCCTGATCAAGGGCAGTCCGCAAGGTCACGATCGCTGCATCCACTTCGTCGCTCTCGATCTGCCAGGTGGCGCGCATCTTCAATGCATCAACCTGCGTTGCGTCGTGTTCCAGAACCTGTTCGACCAACTGGCGTGCGCCAACTTCATTGCCATCGGCGACCAGCATCTTGGCAAGCGTCACGCGATACCGGTCGATTTCCTGGCTGGCCTCGATACCTTCGGTAATGGACTGCATCAACTGGATGGCCCCGTCGCGTTGACCGTCATCGAAGAGGATACCTGCCTTCAAGGCCACCATCAGCGGCGGTTGGTCGTAGGCCACCAGAGCATTTTCGATTTCTGCCAACGCCGCTTCGGGTCCGCGCAACTGGCGGATCAGTGCAATCAGGCTGACATGCGCGGCCGGTTTGTCATCAGCTGCCGCAATTTCCTCTCGCAGGAAGGCTTCGGCGTTGTCGCTCCGGCCTTCTGATATCAACAAACGGATCAGGTTGCCCTTCGTTTCCTCGTCATCCGGGAACTGCTGGATGGTCCGACGGAAATGCGCCTCCAAACCTTCCAGATCGCGATTTGCAACCAAAAGTTCCGCAACGACCTGGTAGAACAGGGGATCGTCAGGGTTCTGATCGAGCAACCTGGAAGAAATTGCGATCGCTTCGTCGAACCGGTTGTCTTTTGCATAGCCTTCGACGAGGAGACGCCCCAGAATTTGGTCGTCGGGATAGGTCTTGGCCAGTTCCTCGGCTTCCAAGATCAGCTCTCGCAGCGCAGGCTGATCCTGGTCGAGAAGAGTTCGACGGAATTTCAGGGCGAGATCGACAATTTCCGCGCCTTCGACGGGTATTTCGGCCTGTGCCTGTATCAAGGCTGTGCCGTGGCGTTCGGCCTCGTCCCAATTCTGCGACAAAATCGCCATCTGCGACAACGCCAGCCGGGATTCGATGTCATTCGGGTTCTCTTCGGCCAGCCGAAGATACTGAGCGTAGCTTTCGGGGACGTTTCCGATGTCGCGGGCGGCCCGGGCATAGGTCAGGCGCGCTTCGCGATGCGAGTCGTTCAACGCAAGCGTATTCCGAAACTCGATAATGGCACGGGAGACATCACCGTCTTCCAGCAATGCCATGCCACTTTGAAAATGCTTCTCGGCGCGTTCTTCCGAGCTGTCACAAGCTGCAAGCACCAACAAGCTCGTGGCAAGAATCGCGCTGCGGAAAAATCCGTTCATTCATCTCTCCATTGAAGGCGTTGAACGCCCGCGCTTCTTAGCAGCGGGCGTCCCAGTCGGCTAGCTTCTCACGAAGGTTTTAGCTCACGCACCTGTGCAGCGCAGCACAACGCCCACAGTCCGCCCCAAAATCCCAAGGTCGGTGGCAAAGCTCAAGTCGCGCTCATAGGTGTCGTCATAGATCGCCCGGTCCGCGAAGGTCGATTTGTGACGTTCCGAAACCTGCCAGCTTCCAGTCAGGCCGGGGCGCAGGCGATAGTAGGCATGGCCTGGATAAAGCGCCTGTTGGCTCGGCATCATGGGGCGAGGGCCAACAAGGGACATGTCGCCCATCAACACATTGATTAGCTGTGGCAATTCATCCACCGACGTGCGGCGAAGAATGCGGCCAAAGCGCGTGATGCGCGGATCATCCGTGAGTTTCTGGCGGCTCTCCCATTCGGCGCGCGCCTCTGGGTCTACGGCCAGGTGCCGCTGCAACTCGATGTCGGCATCCGGAACCATCGTCCTGAACTTCCACATCCGAAAGCGCTTGCCGTCCATGCCGACGCGTTGCTGCGAATAGAAGGGGTTGTGACCATCCAGCGCAATAAGCGCTCCCACAAGCATGAAGAAGGGTACGAGGATCGGCAACGCCGCCAAGACAACCAAGAAATCAAGAACGCGCTTAAGCCCCAGCGCGTAAAGACCACGGGATTTCGGGAAAACCTCAAGTGCCTGCGAGCCAGACACGCGAAACTTAGAAGAATGCACCGTCACTACCTATAACCGAACGCACGCCGGCCCCCTACACTCACAGCAACCCTAAAACGCCAAATATCTTACTGGCAGCAGACAAGGATTAATTACAAAAGTTTCGTATCACCCCGCACCGCGGAAGGCAAAGAATATTGGACTCAACAAGTGATTTTACCGTGAATTCCGAGCAGGTGGAGATGGCCAGACTTGTCCATTTGCCACACAATATGGCGCTTACTTGCAGAAATCTGCCACATTTTCGCCTCGGTCAGCGAGTCCGCCAGAGAAAGTGGCGACGTGATCAATGTGACAGTATTCTGAGAATTGTTTCGAGATTTGATCGGCCGGGCGGCCCTTGGATCGGGATATTGACCTCGAATCGCCATCCGGACGTCAAAAGATTGCAGAAATGCCGCAGACGCGACATGATGAAAAAACACCGCCAAGGCGTTTAGACACTCGACAAAGCTCCCTATATAGAGGGGGCAGTAACCGTAGTGAGGCAATGACGAGTACCGATCTTTACATGGAGTTCTTCGGGTTCTCCGAGCGACCCTTCACGTTGCTTCCCGACCCGGACTTCATCTTCTGGTCCCGGGCGCACCGAAGGGCCTATTCCGTGCTGGAATATGGCGTGCTCACCCGCTCACCGATCACTGTCGTTACCGGGGAAGTCGGCGCTGGCAAAACCACACTTGTACAAAAGCTGCTTCAGACGCTGGACGACGACATCACGCTTGGCCTGATTGCAAATGCGCAAGGCGGGCGCGGCGAGCTTTTGCAGTGGGCGCTGAATTCTCTGGGCGTCGAAACGGACCTCACGTCTGCCTATGTCACGCTGTTCCAGCAGTTGCAGGACTTTCTCATTGAAGAATACGCAAGCGGTCGGCGTGTGATCCTGTTGATCGATGAAGCTCAGAATCTTTCGATCGAAGGATTGGAAGAACTTCGGATGCTGACAAACATCAACTCGAACAAGGATGAGCTTTTGCAGCTCATCCTCGTTGGCCAGCCCGAGCTTCGACAGATGATCATGCGGCCCGAGCTTCGACAGTTCGCGCAAAGGGTCACGGCGACTTATCACATTGGGTCGCTCGATCGTGCGGCTGTTGCGGGCTATGTCCAGCACCGGCTTCAACATGTCGGCGGTACAGGAACCGAGTTTACCGCGGAAGCGCTTGAAGCGGTGCACCATCACACGCACGGCATACCGCGACTGGTCAACAAACTTTGCGATATCGCGATGGTCTATGCCGCGACGGAAGAGCGACGAGTTGTGGATGCCGCGATCGTCGAAGAAGTCCTCGATGACGGTATCTTTTTGCCGTCCGTGCAATCTGCCGGGGAAGCTGCTGAATGAACTCTGACATCAAATTCTACTTCGAGCTTTTCAAGAAGCGCCTGCCGGTGATGCTGGTGATCTTCCTGTTGTGCGCGGCCGTTGGCGTTGGCATGGCCATGACCTTGCCGCCCAAGTACCGTGCGAATGCACTTCTGCTGGTCGAAAGCGGCAAACTGCCTGACAATCTCGTGACTGTGACCGTCCAAACGCGGGCAGCGCGGGAGCTGCAGGCCATCCAGTTCAAGCTGATGACGCGCGCAAACCTGATCGATATCGCCGCAAAGTACAGGGTTTTCCAGGGACAAGGCGGCATGTCGCCCGATGAAGTTGTCACGACGATGCGCCAAATGACGAGGTTCAACCTGATTGACGGGGGGCGGGATGGTACAACGAACCTGCGGATCTCCTTCGAATCCGGCGATCCTGAGATCGCAGCCGCCGTTACCAACGAATACGTCACGTATGTTCTTGCCGCGGATGTCGAGCGCCGGACGGGTGAAAGCGGTCAGACGCTCGAGTTCTTCCAGCAACAGGTCGAAGAATTGACCCGCCGGTTGGCCGAACAAAGCGCCCAGATTGTCGCATATAAAGAGGCCAACAACGACGCTTTGCCTGAAGGATTGCAGTTCCGACTGGACCGCACGGCCCAGTTGCGCGAGCGCTTGAATCTCAATGCGCGCGATCGGACGGCATTGGTGGAACAGCGCAATCAGATTGTGGCCGCGGGATCGCGGGCCACGGTGACACCGACGTTGACGCCGCAACAAATGGAAATTGGCCGTCTGGAAACCGAACTGCGATCCAAGCTGGCGATTTTCGAGCCAGACAGTGCGACCATTCAATTTCTTCGCAGGCAGATCGAAATTCTCAAGGCGGACGAGGTGCCGGGTGACGAAAACATCGAGGATGGTGTTGCGTCCATGCTGGAAATCCGATTGGCCGGTGTCGATGCCGAGATCAGGTCGATCGATGAGGACACGGGCAACATCGAAGCCGAGCTTGCCATTTTGGAAGCTTCTATCGAAAAGACGCCGAAGGTTGGTATTCAACTCGATAAGCTAGAGCGCGAGTACGAGAACACGCAGACGCAATACGCGGCCGCTGTCAGCGCGCGGGCCACGGCTGAGCAGGGCAACGACGTCGAGATCGCTGCACAGGGCGAGCGCGTTGTGCTGATCGAACCGGCGACGGCTCCTCAGAGCCCGACCTCGCCCAATCGCAAACTGATCGCAGGCGGTGGTGTCTTTGTCGGCTCGGCATTGGCCTCGATGTTCTTCGTCCTGACAGAACTTTTGAACCGTACGATCCGACGCCCTGCGGATCTGACGCGCGGCTTGGGAATTCAGCCGCTGGCGACAATTCCTTATCTTGAAGAGGCGTCGGTCCGCCGACGTCGTCGGATTTTCAAGATCCTGTTCATGCTTTTGGCGATCATAGCAATTCCGGTTGGGCTTTGGGCGGTACATACCTACTATCTGCCGCTTGATCTTTTGGTCGAGAAGATCGCCGCACGCGTTGGTCTTTGATGAGTATCCGGGTCTAGACACATGGAAAAACTACAAGCAGCACTGGCACGTGCCCGCGAAAAGAGAGAAAACGACGGTCGGCCGGTAAGGAAAAGCGATTTCATGCGCGGTTCGAGTACCCGGCAAGCCGCGAAAGCGGCTGCGGTTACCGAGCGTTGGGACGCGCTGCCGAAGCTGGAAGTCTCGACCAAGCGGATGCTTTCGGCCCGGATTTATGCCAGCGAGGCCACGGTCGAAGCTCAGCACTTTGATATTTTGCGCACAAAGCTGTTGCTCGAGATGCGGCGGAACGATTGGTGTCGGATTGCGATCACCTCTGCGACGCCGGGCTGCGGTAAAACTACGACCGCCTGCAATCTGATTGCCGGTCTGGGGCGCCAGCCTGAAATTCGTGGCATGCTGTTTGACCTGGATTTTCGGCGCCCGGCAGTATCGAAGTTCTTCGGCGTGACGCCCACGGCCAGCCTTGAAGATGTGATGAATGAAAAGGTCGCCTTCGAAGACCAGGCGCTTCGACTTCACGATAATACTCTGGTGTCCATGACTACGCGGTCGGTAGCGGACCCGGCACGGGTGATCCTAAAGTCTCAAACGGCTGATCTATTGGACAGGGTTCAACACGACTATCAACCGGACTTGATGCTGTTCGATATGCCGCCGGTGCTGGTCAGCGACGAGACGCGCGGGTTTCTCAAGCTGGTAGATGCCGTCGTGATCGTTGCGGGCGCCGGAAGTTCCAGCGTTGCGCAGATCGATGAAGTGGAACGCGAAGTCGCGCAATATACAAACGTTGCGGGCGTTGTGCTGAACAAGTGCCGGTTCATGGAAGACAACTACGGGTACTCGTACTGAAGCGCGGTGCGCGCGGTCCCATCATCAAATTGAAATGACTTTCGGTGAAAACCGGGTTTGTTCGAACACCGTCACCCCAACCGGTGGCACTCCGTCTGTCCTTTGGGGGGAAACCCCTTTTGACAGGTCGACCAACGGCGCCTCGCCAAGATGAGGCGCTCTCATGGACCACCGGGGCGCAGCGGCGCCGCTGATTCCATAGGCTCGTGAACGGGCTGTTTGCCAAGCCTTCCCGGACTGCCGTTAACAAACTGGCGCGTCGGGAAAAGCAAAACCTCTGTCACACCGTCCGAGTGTTCACCCGCCCTTGACCCGGCGGGCGCGAGGCGTAATGCGAGAGGTCGGCGATTACCGGTCTTATGTCAGGAGATCGCCGCCAGGGATTGGCGACCGACCGAGGCGTAGGCCTCGAACCCCGCGGACATGGCTGTTTCGCCGTTATATATGTTGCGCAGGTCTGCCATACGCGGCCGAGCCATGCCGCGCGCCATGCGCCCCAGATCCAGGGCGCGGAACTCGTTCCATTCCGTCAGGATGACCACCAGGTCTGCCCCGGCAGAGGCTTCGTAAACATCCGTGTCCCAAATCACATGCGGCAGCAGTGCTTCGCCCTCGTGCCGACCCTGCGGATCGACCGCGCGCACTTCCGCACCGCCCCCTACCAGAGCGGGGATAATCGTTAGCGAGGGCGCATCCCTCATGTCGTCGGTATTTGGTTTGAACGTCACGCCAAGCACTGCGATCTTCTTGCCATTGAACGTGCCATCGCACAGGTCGCGCAGCTTTTCGATCATCCGGCGTTTCACGTCGTCGTTTACCTTGATCACCGCTTCCGTGATCGTCATCGGCGAGGCATAGTCTTGGCCGATCCGGGCCAAGGCGCTGGTATCCTTCGGGAAACATGACCCACCGTAGCCGGGGCCTGCGTGCAGGAACTTGTTGCCGATCCGGCCGTCCAGCCCCATGCCCTTCGAGACTTCTTTCACATCCGCCCCGGTCTTCTCGCAGAGCGCCGCGATTTCGTTGATGAAGGTGATCTTGGTCGCCAGGAACGCGTTTGCGGCGTATTTGATCATCTCGGCCGATTCTAGATCGGTCGTCACGATGGGGAAGTCCCGCAGGAACAGCGGGCGATAGACCTCGGCCATAACGTCGGCGGCGCGATCCGTTTCCACACCCACGACGACCCGGTCAGGCCGCATGAAGTCGTCGATGGCGGCGCCTTCACGCAGGAATTCGGGGTTCGAGGCAATGTCGAAGTCCAGCTCCGGATTGGCGGCGCGCACAACTTCGGCCACCTTCCGGTTCGTGCCCACCGGCACGGTCGATTTCGTCACGATCACCAGATAATCCGTCGCAGTGCGTGCAATCTCTTCCGCGGCGGCCATGACATAGGTCAGATCAGCGTGCCCATCGCCGCGCCGAGTGGGCGTTCCGACGGCAATGAAGACAGCCTGAGCACCGTCCAAAGCCTTTGCCAGATCCATCGTGAAGGACAGCCGTCCTGCCTCGACGTTCTTGGCCAGCAAGGTGTCAAGGCCCGGTTCATAAATCGGGATCTCGCCCCGCTCCAGCCTTTCGATCTTGCTTGCGTCCTTGTCGACGCAAACGACATCGTGTCCGAAGTCAGAAAAGCAGACGCCCGAGACGAGCCCTACATATCCGGTGCCAATCATTGCAATGCGCATGGGCGTGTTTTCCTAATCGTTCACAGACCGAAGGCCAAAGTAGTCATCGTACCATTTCACAAAGGCGGGAACGCCCTCGCTCAAACCCGTCGTGGCTTTAAATCCGGTCAAGGCCTCAAGCAAGCGAGTATCGGACCAAGTTGCGGGAACGTCACCGGCTTGCATCTCCATCAGGTTCCGTTTGGCCACGATTCCGAGCGATTGTTCGATTTGTTCAATGAACTCGCCCAATGTGTCCGGTTTGGCCTTGCCGATGTTGACAATTCTAAAGGGCGCGACTGGGCTTAGACTGTCAAAATCGCCAACAGATGACTTCCCGGGCGGCGTGTCTGCCAGCCGCCAGACCGCTTCGACCAGATCGTCGATATAGGTGAAATCGCGGCGCATCTGGCCATGGTTGTAGACGTCGATCGCCTCGCCCGCGCGCATGGCGCGCACAAACTTGAAGAGCGCCATGTCGGGTCGTCCCCACGGGCCATAGACCGTGAAGAATCGAAACATCGTGACGGGCAGGGCGTAGAGATGCGCATAAGAATGCGCCATCGCCTCGGTCGCCTTCTTGGTGGCTGCATAGAACGACATCTGCGTGTCTGCCTTGGCGGTTTCCGCATAAGGCATTTCGGTGTTCGCACCATAAGCCGAGGATGTGGAGGCCAGGAGCAGATGTGCGCCGGGATGGGCGCGGGCGGCTTCCAGGACCTCGAATGTGCCGACAAGGTTCGCCTCGACATAGGTCCGGGGGGCTTCGATGGAATAGCGAACACCCGCCTGGGCGGCCAGGTGGATCACGTGGGCAGGTCGGTATTTCTCGAAGAGCCCGAGAACAACGCCCGGATCTTCGAGCCGCGCTTCGACCTCGATGTAGTTCGGATACTCGGCCAGAAGGGCCGCGCGATCGCGCTTCAATTTCGGGTCGTAATACTCTGTAAAGGCGTCCAGACCGACGACACGCCAGCCTTCTTCCAACCAGCGTTTGGCCGCGTGGAATCCGATGAAGCCAGCCGATCCTGTAATCAGGGCAGTCTTCACTTCGCCTCGTCCGCGATCTGTTTCAGATATTGGCCATAGGCGTTCTTGCCCAAGGGTTCGGCGGCGGCGATCAGGTCACTCTTGGAAATCCAGCCCTGTTCGAACGCGATTTCCTCGGGCGATCCGGATTGAAGGCCTTGCCGGGCCGTCAGGGTGCGGACGAAGTTGCCTGCGTCCAGAAGGGAAGCGTGGGTGCCCGTGTCCAGCCAGGCATAGCCGCGCCCCATGCGTTCGACGTTCAACAATCCCTCGTCCAGATAGAGTTGCAGAAGATCGGTGATCTCCAACTCGCCTCGATCCGACGGTTTGACCTGCGCCGCCCGTTCCGGTGCGGAGCCGTCGAGGAAGTAGAGCCCCGTTACGGCATAATTCGATGGTGGAGACTTCGGCTTCTCGATGATCTGGCTCACCTTGTCGCCATCATAGGCCAGCACGCCGTAGCGCTCCGGGTCGGCAACGCGGTAGCCGAAGACGGTACCGCCGGTCTTCTGGTTGTCGGCGCGTTCCAGGATTTTCGGCAAGCCATGTCCAAAGAAGATGTTGTCGCCCAATACCATGGCAGAAGGCGCGCCGTTCAGGAACTCTGCCGTCAGCAAATACGCCTGCGCCAGACCATCCGGCGAGGGTTGTACGACCCATTCGATGGTCAGACCCCACTGCGATCCATCGCCAAGCAGACGCTTGAACTGGTCCTGATCCTGCGGTGTCGTAATCATTGCGATCTCGCGGATGCCCGCCAGCATCAGAACGCTGAGCGGGTAGTAGATCATTGGCTTATCGTAGATCGGCAATAATTGCTTCGAAATGCCGATTGTAATGGGATACAAGCGGGTGCCGGAACCACCGGCCAGAATGATGCCTTTGCGGGAAGTCATGATCTTGAAGAACCCTTAAATCGCTGCACGCGACTGTTGAGGTCCTCTAGCACATCTTGCAGGCCAACAAGCCAATCGGGGCGAGAAATTCCGAATTCTGTCTCCAAACTGCGGCAATCAAGTCGCGAGTTCAGAGGACGAGCGGCCGGAGTTGGGAACTTGTCAGACGTGACGTTCGTTACGGCCACTTTCAGACCAGACTGGAAGAAAACCTCGCGCGCGAAGTCTGCCCAGCAGACATCGGGGCCGCCGGTATAATGATAGGTGCCGCCTCTGTGCCCCTGAACCAGGGCGTCTGCGAGTGCCAGGCACGTATCGGCAATGTCGGCAGCCGGTGTCGGTCCGCCAAACTGGTCCGCAACGACTTCTAGTGTGTCGCGATCTGCCCCGAGGCGCAGCATGGTTTTCACGAAGTTCTTTCCGTGGGCGCTGAAAACCCAGGACGTGCGGAGCGTTATGTGACGCGCGCCGGTCGCCGTCAAAGCCTGTTCTCCCGCCAGTTTGCTCGCACCATAGACGTTTTGGGGGTCTGTGGCGTCGTCAGGTTTCCAGGGGGTCTCGCCATGGCCCGGAAAAACATAGTCGGTCGAGAGGTGGACAAGGGGAATGCCCCGCGACGCGCAAACCTCGCCCAAGGCCTTGACGGAAAGCCCGTTCACGGCATTTGCCAGGTTTTGCTCGGTCTCGGCCTGATCAACTGCGGTATAGGCCACGGCGTTCACAGCAACATCGACCTCCAGCGCGTCCATCGCCCGCCGGACATTCATTGGGCTCGAAAAATCGGCCGCGTCCCGGCCCAGAACGGTCAGAACGACGTTTGCCGGCACGCGCCTTTGAATTTCCTGCGCCACTTGTCCGGTTTTGCCGAAGAGCCCGATCTTCATGTCCCCGTTCCCCGCCGCTCGGTGGCAACAGCGAGCAGAGGACGCCACCACTCTTCGTTCGCCAAGTACCAGTCAACGGTCTTGGCCAAGCCTTCTTCCAACGTCACGGACGGACGCCAGCCCAGGTCTTGCCGGATGCGCGATGGATCGATTGCATAGCGCAGATCATGGCCAGGCCGATCTGCCACGAACTCGATCAGCCGATCATGTGGCGCGGCACCAGGACGACGTTCGTCCAATAGACGGCAGATGGTACGAACCAGGTCGATATTCGTCGCCTCGTTTTCACCCCCGATGTTATAATTGCTGCCTGTCGCCGCCTTTTCAAGCACCAAGAGCAGCGCATCCGCGTGGTCTTCGACGTAAAGCCAGTCGCGCACATTCTTGCCCTCGCCATAGACGGGGATGGGACGGTCGTGGATGGCGTTCAGGATGACGACGGGTATGAGCTTTTCGGGAAAGTGGAAGGGCCCGTAGTTGTTGGAACAATTCGTCATGACGACGGGCAGCCCATAGGTTTCATACCAGGCGCGCACCAGATGGTCGGACGACGCCTTGGAGGCCGAATAGGGGCTTCGGGGATCGTACGGCGTGTCTTCGGTGAACTTGCCGGTGGCGCCAAGCGAGCCAAAGACCTCGTCGGTCGAGACATGGTGGAAACGGAAACTGTCGGGCTTGCCCATGCCGTCCCAATACCGCCTTGCGGCTTCCAGCAGGATATAGGTGCCCGTGATGTTCGTTTCGATGAAGGCCGAAGGTCCGTCAATCGACCGGTCGACATGGCTTTCGGCGGCCAGATGCATCACCGCGTCGGGTTGGTGCCGGGCAAAGACGTCGTCCAGGGCAGGGGCGTCCGTAATGCTGACCTTCTCGAAGCTGTAGCCTGGTGCATTCGAAACCTGGGCCACATTGGCGAGGTTGGCGGCATAGGTCAGGCAATCCAGGTTGACGATCTTGTGCCCGGCACGGATGCTTTGCCGCACCACGGCCGATCCGATGAAGCCGGCACCGCCGGTGACGAGGATCTTCATCGTTCCCCCCATTCAAAGGGGCTCTCGAAATCCGCGAGCTCCGGCGCTGTGGCGTCTTTTTCCGACAGTTTGGGCGATGTCGTCGTGCCCCAATCGATCCCGCAGCTGTCCCAACGTACCGCGCCGTCGCATACGGCCGAATAATAGTTCGTCACCTTGTAGATCACCTCGGTGTCAGGTTCGCGCGTAATGAACCCATGCAGGAACCCTTCCGGCACCAGAAGCTGCAAACCGTTCTCGAAGCTCAATTCGATGCCATAGCTTTGACCATAGGTCGGAGAGCCTTTGCGCACATCGACGACCGCATCAAAAAGTCGCCCGCGACCGCACCGGACAAGCTTTGCCTGGGCAAACGGCGGCGATTGGTAGTGCAGGCCGCGCAATGTGCCGACTTCTGTCGAGATGGAGTGATTGTCCTGCACGAAATCATAGTGCAAGCCTGCGTTCTCCATGCGGCGCTTGTTCCAGCTTTCAGAGAAGAAACCGCGGGCGTCACCATGCCGTTTTGGGGCAAGGACAACCAAATCCGCGATCGGGGTTGTACGCACTTCCATAATTACTCCAACTACTTACCGTAGGGCCTCGTATCAGGTGCAACGCGAACGGTCACCGGTTCATTAGTTTACCACCGGCGAAAAGTCGCTTTCCGTGACTGTAGCGCGACAAACCGGCATCTCAGTTGTGGACAATGCAGGGGATGCCGCAGGATTTCATTCAGGGGGGTCAAAAACAAAAGAAAACGCGCCGCTCGGTGAAAGCGGCGCGTTTGTTTTCTTCAAGACGATCTTACTCGGCGGGGGTGATCCCCTTGCGCTTGATAGGCGCCCAGATCTTCTTATTTGTCAGATACAAGAGCGCGCTAAGCACGATCAGGAAGGCCACGGCGATGAAGCCTGCTTCCTTCCGGGCGTTCAGCTTGGGCTCGGCTGCCCACATCAGGAACGCAGCTACGTCCTGCGCCTGTTGGTCGATGCTGGCTGAGGTGCCGTCCTCGTATTCGACATCGTCGCCATAAAGCGGTTGACCCATGGAAATCCACGAGCCTTCGACCTTGTGCTTGCCGTCTTCGTATTTGCATTCGTCGGGGAAGCCACCGGCCGTGAAGACGCGGTTATACGATCCTTCGATATCGGACTCGGCGGCGCATTCGGGCGGGTCGTCATAGCCTGCGAGAAGCGAGGCAATGTACTCTGGTCCGCCCATGCCCTTGAAAAACTGGTTCGTGCCAAGTCCGTAGGGGCCCGAAAAGCCAGCCCTTGCCTTTGCCATCAGCGACAGGTCGGGTGCATTTTCCAGTTGTGAGCCGGGGAAGTGGTCCGTCGGCTTCGCAGGCCGGAAGTCGTCAATCTCGGGGTCGAAGACCTCGTAGAATTCAGCGTAGGCGCGGACCTGATCCTCGGGCAGGTGCGGCCCGCCGTCATCGCCGAGCGTGCGCAGCGGGACGTACTGCAGGCCGTGGCAAGCGGCACAGATCTCGGTATAGACCTGCAGACCGCGCTGCAACTGCATCTGGTCGTAGGTGCCGAACGGCCCCTCGAACGAGAAGTCGTAGTCGGTGACCTTGGGGGCCTCCCCCGCCGCAAGGGCGGGGCTGGCCAAACCAAGTGCTGCGACTGCGGAAAGTGTGATCTTGCGGATCATGTCTTGAGTTCCTTTCATTCCGCAGGCGTCGGTGCAGCGGCACCGGATGCCTCGCCTTTCGGCGGATAGTGCGCATCGAAGTCTTCTTCGATGGTTTCCGGGATCGGCAAGGGTTTCTCCATCACGCCCAAGAGCGGGAGGATCACCAGGAAGTAGGCGAACCAGTAGGCAGAAGCGATCAACGAGAACGTCGCATAAGGTTCCTCCGCGGGCATGGCACCCAGCCACATCAGGACGAAGAAGTCGATGACCAGCAGCCAGAACCACCACTTGAACTGCGGACGATACTTGCCCGAGCGGACGCTCGAGGTATCGAGCCACGGGGCCAGTGCCATGACGGCGATGGCGCCGAACATGGCCAGCACGCCGAAGAACTTGGCGTCGATGATGCCACCGGTCAGGAAGTTTGCCGCGATGACGATCCAGACGTCCGAGGTGAAGGCTCGCAGGATCGCGTAGAACGGCAGGAAGTACCATTCGGGCACGATATGCGCTGGTGTGACCAGCGGGTTCGCTTCGATGTAGTTGTCCGGGTGGCCGAGATAGTTCGGCATGAAGCCCACGATGGCGAAGAAGATCGCCAGGATGATGGCCAGCGCGAACAGGTCCTTGATCACGTAATAGGGCCAGAACGGAACGGTGTCGCGCTCGGCTTCTTCCTTGGAGCCGCGTCGCACTTCAACACCGGTTGGGTTGTTGTTGCCTGTGGTGTGGAAAGCCCAGATGTGCACGATCACCAGGCCTGCGATCACGAAGGGCAGGAGGTAGTGCAGGCTGAAGAAGCGGTTGAGCGTGGCGTTATCCACCGCCGGTCCGCCCAGAAGCCAGGTCTGGATGGCTTCACCCACGAACGGGATGGCGCCGAAGAGGCCGGTGATCACGGTCGCGCCCCAGAAGGACATCTGGCCCCAGGGCAGCACATAGCCCATGAAGGCGGTGCCCATCATCAGGACGAAGATCAGGATGCCGATGATCCAGGTGACCTCGCGCGGTTCCTTGTAGGAGCCGTAGTAGAGGCCGCGGAAGATGTGCGCGTAAACGGCAATGAAGAACAGCGAGGCGCCGTTCTGGTGCAGATAGCGCAGCATATGGCCGCCGTTGACGTTCCGCATGATGTGCTCGACGCTGGCGAATGCCAAATCGACATGTGGTGTATAGTGCATCGCAAGAACGATGCCGGTGACGATCTGCAATGCCAAGCAGAACGTCAGGACGATGCCCCAAATCCACATCCAGTTCAGGTTCTTGGGCGTGGGGATCATCAACGTGTCGTACAGAAGGCCGACAACGGGCAGGCGGCGGTGCAGCCACTTTTCGCCTTGCGTTACCGGTTCGTAATGGTCGTGGGGGATACCAGCCATGTCTTGTTTCTCCCTTAACCGAGGATCAGGTCGTCGCCGTCAAACTGCGCAGGCGGGACGGGAAGGTTTTCTGGGGCGGGCCCTTTGCGAATGCGGCCCGACAGGTCGTAATGCGAACCGTGGCACGGGCAGAACCAGCCGCCGAATTCGCCAGCGTCTGCGAGAGGTACGCAGCCAAGGTGCGTGCAGACGCCCATTTGCACGAGCCATTCGCCGGCTTCGTCCATCGCACGGTTTTCATCCGCTGCAGAAGCGTCAGGGTTGCCGTTTGCATTTCTTGCCAGAGGGTCCGGCAGTTCCGAGACGTCAACCGCGCGTTCGGCAGCGATTTCTTCCTCTGTCCGGCGGCGAATAAACACAGGCTTTCCCAACCACTTAACGGTCAGCTGCGCGCCTGGTTCCAGACCCGATACATCGACCCGGATCGAGCTGAGAGCTTGCACATCCGCCGAGGGGTTCATCTGGTTTACCAGCGGCCAAACAGCCGCACCGGCAGCGACAGCGCCTGCACCCCCGGTTGCGTAGTAAAGAAAATCCCGGCGTGTGCCTGACTGGTCTTCTGCGTGGCTCACGAGTTTCTCCATCTTTTCAGCGGCTTGCGCCCCAAGCAAAAACCGGAAAAAGAATCCGGTGCGATCAGACCGCTACTTAGCGCCGCCGCTCGGGGGCGTCCAGCGGACAATCGGGCGCACCCTGCAGTTTGAAACGTGCAATTTACTCAACATTTGATGAGGGAAGACGCCGGGCAAAGGTGCGGATGTGGCCGCAGGCCCTCTGGCGCTGGCTTCAGACCAGAAACCGACGTCATGAAATAGGCATGGAATGTTGGATTCCGGGCTGTCGGTTCACTTTGACGCTTCATCGGCGCCACGCGGAGACCGGCACCGTGTTGCCTGGCTTGCGCAGAAATGGCGGACCCGCCGGGAAAACGGATCCGCCTGAACTGATTACTCTTGGATGTCCTCGAGATAGCGCGCAAGCGACAAGACACGCCCGCGTGTTTCAAGGATCGCACCCATCTCCTCCATCTCGTCTTCGGTTTCGGCCATGAACAGTTGCCCGTATGTCGGCATGGAGCCGCCATGGGCGCGAAGGCCGGTCCGTCCGTCGATCACGTGGATGACCCGCAACATCGGAAATACCCCGGGTTCTGCCGGGTTTTCCGCCGCGAGCTTGCGAAGGTCCGAAGGCTTCTCAAGCATGATCTCGGTCAATGGGCCTTCGCCTCGGGCATCGGCGCCATGGCAGGTACTGCAATACTGGTTGAACAAGGCTGCGCCAATCGTGACGTCCTGCGCCGAGGCCACTGCGGGGACAGTCAGAGCAAGGCCGATAGCCGTGATCATAAGGGGTTTCATGAGTTTCCTCCTTCTTTTCGCGCGGCCAGAATCGCACGGGTCGAGAAGGGGGGAATTGATATCCGTCAATCGCCCGAGGGGTTTCGCATCAGTTCCGCCAGAGCAGCCAGTTCGCTGCCGATACCGCCTTCGACAGCATGTGCGGCGCGAAGGCGAACGGCATCGTCCTTGTTCTGGTTGAGCTTCCACGTGCCGTCGATGGTTTCGAAATGCAAGCGAAACGGCACGATTTGCCGCATCATGCGCGCCATGGC
>JASJDQ010000046.1 GCA_030065075.1 Paracoccaceae bacterium
AAGACACTTGCCGAGATCCCGAGTGGCGAAATGGATGCCTTTGGTCGCCGCTTCGAAGGTCCCCCTCTTTCCGCACCCTATTGCGGCGTTCGCGTCACCGGTGCGCTATTTCACACCCAAGGCGGTCTTTGCGTGGACAGGCACGCCCGTGTTCTGCGGCGCGACGGCACACCGTTTGCCAATCTCTTCGCAGGGGGTGGTGCGGCGTGTGGTGTTTCGGGCAGCGGCGACCGCGGCTACCTATCCGGCAATGGTCTGCTGGCCGCGGTTGTTCTTGGCCGGCTTGCCGGCAAAGCGCCTTGAGTGACCCGGATATTGCTGCGCGGACGAAGTGAAAACGGACTGGCTCAGCGAGACATTCGTGCCGCTTCGTTCGTCAGACGTGGCCAATAATCCGCGCGACAGTCTCGACGTTAAGATTGTCCTTCAGGAAAAGCCGGAGCGAAAACCTTTGAACAAGTCGGTCCAGTCCGAAGATCCGGTGCCCGGTGACCAGCACGATTTCCGCATCCGGAGCAAGTCTTCGTATGCGCGGAATGTGAACCAGACTGATCTCGGGATCGAGCTTGTGGTCCAGAAAGATCGCGTCTGCTCCGTTCTTCGCAAGAAATTCAATGGCTGGCTTTGCCTCCGAAAAGGCGTGGCATTCAGTCGTACCGGCCTGTTCGGCAAGGTCGGTCAGAAACTCCCGGTCTTCCGGGCTGTCATCGATTATCAGTATCTTCGTCATTCCGGACGCGGCAGTACCACAATCTTGAACCAATAGTCGCGCAGGCGTGCGATGGCGGCCAGAAACCCGTCCAGATTGACCGGCTTGACGACATAGCTGTTCGCCCCCGCATCATAGCAGCGGTCGATATCCGCCTGATCGTTCGAACTGGTCATCACCACGATCGGCAGCCGTCTGGTTACTGGATCGTTCTTGAGCATCGCCAGCACGTCCCGACCATCGAGGCCTGGCAGGTTCAGGTCCAGCAAGATGACCCCGGGCAAGTCGTGATCTGCCCCTGAAAATTTGCCCTGTTTACGCAAGTAGTCGAGCGCCTCGTCTCCGGTTTCACACCAGACAATCGGGTTGGCGATGTTGCTGTCCTCGGTCAAGGCGGCAACGCAAGCCTCGTAGTCCTCGGGACTGTCTTCTATTATCAGAATGGTTGCATCTGTGTTCATGGCTTCGCCCTAAACGCGTTTACTTTTCCCTTACACGTGGTTGTTTGCCAATGGAAGCGTGACATAGAAAGTCGATCCCTTGCCGGGTTCAGACGTGAAGTCGATCGTCCCGCCATGCTCCTCGACGATCTTGCGGACAAAGGCCAGACCCGAGCCGGTACCGGTGCCCACGGGGTAGTCCGATTTCTTGTTCAGGCGGCTGAAGATGCGGAAGATCTTGTCGCGGTGCTGGTCGTCAATTCCAATGCCATTGTCCTTCACGAAGATCGCGTTCCGGAAGCTTTGCCCATGCACCTTGGCCTTGGGTGCGAAACCTATCTCGACACGTTTTTCCTGCGCGTCGTTATATTTGATCCCGTTGACGATCAGATTCTGTAGCACGGTCTTGACCTTGACCCGTTCTGCCCTCAGCGACGGTATTGCGCCGACCTGGATGACCTCTCCGCCTTGCTCCGCAAGCCACTCGGACAGATCGGTGCGGATGGTGTCGATCACCTGTCCCGGTTGCACCACCACGCGTGCCTCGTCCTTTCGCCCCAGCCGGGAGAAGAAAAGAAGGTCCGAGATCAGCTGTTCCATCCGCCCGGCCAGTTCATTCATGCGGAGGGCGCGTTCCCGTGCCTTGTCCGGCAGGTCTTCGCGCAGCAGAAAGTTCGCATTGATCGCGATCCCGCGCAGCGGCTCTTTCAGGTCGTGACTGGCGATATAGGCGAACTCGTCCAGTTCGCGGTTCGAACGCTCCAGTTCGGCGATCAGCTTGCCCAGTTCATCGGAATGCGCCTGTTCCTTTTGAAGCTGGTCCCGGTAGAGCGTGATGTCGTCGCGTACAAGCAAGGCAACGCCGTCGTCGAGCTTCCAGGCCCGGCGTCGGAAGTGCCTGCCGTCATGCTCGTATTCGATCTGAGAACCGTCTTGACGTGCTGATGTCAGAAGCGTGTCGAGCGTATCTGTTTGGGATTTGCCTTCCATTGTGATGGCGTTTCGTCGGACCAGCTTCGATATTGCGTCGGCGAAGTTCGACCTTTTCCCAACCACTTCGGCCGCCCAGCTTCCGCCCGGCGCGTTGTTTTCGGTGTTGCCGAAAATGATCCGATCTTCCCGGTCCAACAACAGGACCTGACTGGACATATTGCTGACGACCTGATCGAGGAATTTGAGCTTTGCCTGTTCGGCCCGCGATTGCGCCCGCCGACGGGCGAAGAGAAACCCCAGTATCGAAAGAACCAGAACTGACACGGCGCTGGCCACTGCGATGTTGCTGCGCATCGGCGTCCAGAATTTCGGCTCGCCGAAGTATTCCTCGCGCAGGGCTGCGTATTCGTCGGACAACAGGTATCCCGGGATCACGGCATTCAGCCGCTCCCGGATCCCACCCAACCCGTGGCGAAGGGCAGGTGCGCGTTCCACGACCCGAAAGGGTGGCAGGACGGCCTCTACAACCTCTTCATACCCCTGGCTGGTGATCTGTGCGTTCATCGCCGCCAGCGAGTACAGAATCGCATCGACCTCGCCATCGGCAAGCGCCTGCAAGACCGCGTTGGCGCCGTCAAAAACATGCGTATCCAGACCGCCATGATCTTCGGCAAACCTGCGCGCTATCGAAACCGCCTCGACGCCGATCTTGCGGCCTGCAAGATCATCAAGGTCGATCCGTCCGGCGCTTTCGCCCGAACGGGTGAAGATCGCCAGTTCATACCGCTCGGTCGCGAGCGTGATATCCATTCTGGCCCGGCGTTCTTCGTTGACCCCGATCTGAGGAAGTATGTCGTAGGTATTGGGCGTGGGGCCGGCGGCGAATTCTTCGTTGCTGATCGGTTTGAACTGGACCTGAAGGCCGGCAAGACGCGCTAGGTCACGTGCGGTTTCAACGGAAAACCCGGTAAACGTGCCGTCGTCGTTGCGGATGTTGTAGGGTGGGAAATCCGTAACACCGATCGTCAGAACCTCGGGCGGCGGCGGCGGCACGATGACGTTGAAGCGTTGACGCAGGGCTTCTAGCCGACCGTCTTCTTCCAAACGCGCGATGGCTTCATTGATGGGCTCCAAAAGCTCGGCTCGGCTTTCATGGAGCGACACAACGCGGACGACCGATCTGACGGGGTCCCCAAAGAAGCGAATGCGTCCATCTGCTTTTGCCTGCCGGGCAATGCTGTAGGCGACCGGGTTCGGGATCAGCAACGCGTCGACATCGCCGATCAAGAGCCCCATGATCGCCTCTTTCGGGTTGGCGAATTCCACAACCTGGTTTTGCGCGAGCACCGCGGCTTCCTGCGATCCGAGTGCGGGGGGGACAATCCCCAACCGTCGGTCCACGACCTGGCCGCCTTCAAAGGTCTCTACGCGATCCTCCAGCACGACGAAGCGCAAAGTGTCCGTCACCACGACATCCGAGAAGACGTTGCTGTCAGACAGGACGGGAAGCTGAGCAATGCCCGGAAAAAGTTGGGCTTCGCCCGAGGCAAGGGCCTCCACGAAGGCCGGAGTGTTGGGGACATCCAGAAGCTCGATGTCCACACCGACCTCCTCTCCGATTAGCCTGGCCAGTTCGATTGAAAAACCCGAGCGGGTGCCATCCGCAGCGTACTCCGAAAACGGCGGTGCGGGGAAGAACGGTACGACAAGCGGTTCGGACGCGGGCTCCTGCGCCTGAAGGGGCAGCGCCATGAGCAGCAAGAGCAAAATCGCTTGGAGACGGCGCATGTCGTGGCTTTCGAATAAAGTGACACACCCGTAATAGGAGATCTCTGCTTGAAGTGCTACTTTAAGGCGATCAGAACATGGTCGACTAGCGCCACTGACAGCGCAAAGCCGTCGGCACTACTGAGAAGCTCAAGTCTGGGTGAACGCATGTGGCCGTGGACACGACGACCGGCGCCGTCATTTGCATCGCCACTTGCCCACGCTCGAACACGGCCAGAAATGCGAGTGACGAAGCGACAAAGATGGTCGTACCCGGCCCGGTGAGGGCCCAACTGAGGACGACCATCAGGAATGCGACGACCGGTCAGGGCGTCTGCACGAAAGCCACTTCGACCCGGCTCAACGATTGCCGCAGTACGTACGTGACAGCCTTGCAGCGCCTTGATCGGCAAAGTTGCCAATCTTGATCGACATCAAGAGCAGATAGTGTGGTTGGGCGTAGGCTCATGTTCAGCAAAGGAGCCTACCCATGCACTCACGTATACTTGTCCCCGTTGATCTGGAGCATGTTGAGAAGCTCAGCAAGGCGCTTGATCTTGCGGCTCAGATCGCGAAGCAAAATGATGCTACTCTGATCTATGTTGATGTGGTGGATGCCGTGCCGACCATGTCTCCGCATACCGAAGGTGAACGAATGGCGGATCGCTTGCGGCTCTTCGCTTCCGAACAGGCCAAGGCGTATGATATCAAGGCAACCGATCAGGTTGTGCTGCGAAGCGACCTTCGCCTGAACGTCGGGTCGGATATTGTGCGCACCGCCAAAGACTCAGACTGCGACCTGATCGTCATGGCCAGTCATGTTCCCGGCTTCAAGGACCACATCCTGTCCTCTAATGCGGGCTATGTTGCGTCGCACGCGCCAATGTCAGTGTATGTTGTAAGATAGTTTGCCGGAGCCTTTGTAGGCTCTCAGGGCAGGCTAACGCGCGTCTGCGGACGCTTGGGCGGCTTGCATCGCCTGCACCAGTTCTTCACGAACTTGCGCGAAGCGGCTGGAGGGGACGGGGACGGAGATGGCGAAGACCTCGCCCGAGGGGTCGGTGGTCCCGAAGCCGAGGGCCGAGATGCCGTTGGTGTGTTCGTCTTCGTCGACGGCCAATGCACCACCTCGGATGCTGTCTATTTCCGCGAGCAGGGGAGCCAGCTTTCGGCTCTCGCCGCTTGACTTCAACTCTGCCAAGATGAGGCGGGTTGCGTCGATCTCGTCGAGGCACGCAAGCGCGGCCTTGCCGTTGGCCGTTGTCGTGAGTGGGAAACGCTCGCCGATGCTGGAGACGGTCCTGAGCCTTTGGCTGCCGACGATCTGATCGACGAACAGCATGTGTCCGTTTTGCAGGACGGCGAGGTCGACCGTTTCGCCGGTACTGTTTGCGATCTGTTGCATGGCTGGTCGCAGCCGGTCCGCGGGTGTTGTGGTGGTTGCCTGCGCGAGGCTCTGGATCTCGGCGCCAAGGCGAATCGTGCCGCTGCCGCTTCCTGTCGAGACGAAACCTTCACTGGCGAGCGCATTCACAATCCTCTGTACCGTAGAGCGGGGCAATTCGACCGCCGTCGCAATCTGGCCAAGGCTAAGGCCGTTCGTCTGACGGCCCAGGAGTCGCAGAATCGAGGCCGCGCGTGAAATGACCTGAACGCCACTAATCTTTTGTTCTGTTTGATCTTTCACGCGACTCTTCAGCTTTTTGTTTCGATCCTCTTCTGTTGACAAGACTAGCCCGTAATGCGGTGCAAATCAATTGTTGACCGAAATGCGATGCAAGTGCACCATATTGTGAAACAGTCGGCATCAGGTTTGGGAGGGCAAGATGACCACGACGATCCGCGGCATCGAATTTCAGGAAAACACCAACAACGAAATGGGGATCGAGTTTTACAACTTGTCCCATCGCTATGGATTCCAGTGCCCGAACTGGCCATATTTTCGCGACGTGCAGATTGAGCGGATGCACTACATGGCGAAGTCTGGCGTGTTGAGCCAGACGCTCACGACCACCATGCATGTAACCACTCATATCGACGCCCCGGCCCATGTTGTGCAAGGCACGCCGTTTATTGACGAAGTGCCGCTTCCGCACTTCTTTGGGTCGGGGATCGTCGTCAATATTCCCAAGAAATATTGGGAACCAATCACGGCCGACGATCTGGAGAAGGCCTGTGGGCATGCGATCCGGAAGAACGATGTGCTGATCATCAACACCGGCTGGCACCACCAGTATGAGGATGGGGATTATTTCACGCATTGTCCCGGACTGGTGCCGTCGGCGGGGGAGTGGATGGTCGAGAAGGGGATCAAGGTCGTGGGCCATGATACGCAGGCCAACGACCATCCGCTGGCGACCGCGATCGGGCCGCATCGGAACGGGCCTTTGCACCCGCATCTGGCCGAGGAGTTCAAGGAGTGGTCGGGCGGCATTCCCTGGGACGAGGCGCATCCCGAGTGGGAGCCGGTGCATAACATCCTGTTCAAGAACGGAATTCTGGGCATCGAGAATGTCGGCGGCGATCTGGATGCGGTGACCGGAAAGCGGTGCACCTTTGCCTTCTTCCCGTGGAACTGGGACCGGGGCGATGGCTGTATCATTCGACTTGTCGCGATGATCGACAAGGGACAGCAGTACCGTATCGAGGCGGGTGAAAGCTTCTGAGCGCACGTCGGTATCACGTCGCTATTGCCTCGGTGCGGGGTCGAGAGGAGGAGCCATGCTGATCAAGCGATATGAGGACGCCGAACCCTATGAAGCCCCCAATCATTGGGGCGTGACAGGGCTTCGCTTGCAGGGCTTCGAGGACGGCGGGCCGGAAAACCAGTGGGTGGGGTTCAGCCAGTTCCTGCCGGGCGGCGGCGCCGGGCCGGACAGCTCGCCTTTCGAGAAGGTCTATGTCGTTTTGGACGGCGAGATGACGGTCGAATGGGACGGGCAGAGCGCGGTGCTTGGGCCGATGGACAGCTGCACCGTGCCTGCGGGGCAGAAACGGCGGATCGAGAACAAGTCCAACCATGTCTGCAAGATGCTGGTCGTGATCCCTTATCCGGAAGGAGGGCGTCCGAAATGAGCCTTAGTGATCCCCTTGCGATGTTCGATGTCAGCGGCAAGGTGGCATTGATCACCGGTGCCTCTGGTGCCTTCGGAGCCGTCGCGGCAGAGGCGCTATCGGGCGCCGGCTGCAAGGTGGTGTTGGCCGCCGGGAATGCCGGGGCGATGGCGGAGGTCGCCGGGCGCTGCAAAGGCGATACACACCAGATCAATGCGCGGCCCGACAGCGAAGCGGCCTGTGCCGATATGGTCGCGAAGGCCGTCGATGCCTTTGGGCGGCTTGACATTCTGGTCGTGGCGAGCGGCATGAATAAGGTCGCCAAGATCGGAGACATGGCGCCCGAGACGTTCGATGCGGTGATGGACGCCAATGTCATGCAAAGCTGGCTGATGGCGCGGGCGGCGTCGACCCAGATGCTGGCGCAGGGCGACGGCGGCAAGATCGTCTTGATGTCATCGGCGCGGGGGCTTCTGGGGCACCCGGCGGGGTACACGGCCTATTGTGCGTCCAAGGCGGCGGTCGATGGGATCACCAAGGCATTGGGTTGCGAGTTGGGGCCGACCGGGATCACTGTGAACGCTATTGCGCCGACGGTATTTCGTTCGCCCCTGACAGCCTGGATGTTCGAAGAGGACGCAGCAGATGTTCGAAATGGATTTCTGGCGCGCGTGCCGAAGGGGCGCCTTGGCGAGCCCGAGGATTTGGCGGGGCCGTTGTTGTTCCTGGCCTCTCGGGCCAGCGATTTCTACACGGGCCACATCCTTTATGCCGACGGGGGGTATACCGCCGGATGAGGGGGGCCGGGTGGATAGGTCGGAGCGGGGCTCTGCCCCGAACCCCGGGATATTTCTGCCAAGAAGAAGCACAATTTGACCTAAGCTTTAGGGGTTTGGCGTGAGCCGGGTGGCGGTCATCGGCGGCGGTCTGATGGGGCATGGCATTGCGCTGACCTTTGCGCGGGCAGGGCACCAGGTGTTGGTTTTCGATCCGGTTGCCGAGGCCTTGGCAAGCGTGCCGGGGCGCGTCGCAGAAAGTCTGGAGCTTTTGGGTGCGGGCGTGGACGAGGTGACGGCGGCGCTGGGCCGGATCGCCTTGGCAAGCGGGTTGGGTGACTGCGTCAAGGACGCGGCCTATGTTTTTGAGGCGGCACCTGAAAAGCTGGAACTGAAGCGGTCGATCTTCGCGGAATTAGAGGCGCATGCGCCGGACGACGCCGTGCTGGCGTCGAATACGAGCGTTATCCAGATCTCGAAGATCATGGAATGTTTGCCGACGCGGCACCGCGCGTTAGGGACGCATTGGTGGAACCCGCCTCATATGATCCCGCTGGTCGAGGTGGTGAAGACGGAGTGGACCGACCCGGCCAAGGCGAAGGCGATGCACGCGCTTTTGGGTGCCGTGGGCAAGACGCCCGTGATGGTAGAGAAGGATGTGCCCGGCTTCATCGGCAACCGTCTGCAGCATGCGCTTTGGCGGGAGGCGATAAGCTTGGTCGAAAACGGGATTTGCTCCGCCAAGGCCGTTGACGATGTGGTCAAGGCCAGCTTCGGGCGGCGGTTGGCCGTGCTTGGCCCCTTGGAGAATGCCGATCTGGTGGGCATCGAACTGACGCAGGATATTCATGCCCAGGTGCTTTTCGATCTGGATCGGAGCACGGAACCGTCGCAGTATCTGCAAACGCTGCGAGATGCGGGGCGGACGGGCATGGCAGCCGGGGCCGGGTTCCGCGAGTGGAAGGAAGACGACCTTGCGGCGACCAAGGAACGCGTCGCGGATCACTTGAGAAAACTAGAGGCAATATTGCCCGACGGATCTGACGCTTAGGGAGGAAGATATGAAAAGAACCACACGACGCCACGTGCTTGGCGGTTTGGCGGCAGGTGTTGCGGCACCGGCCATTTTGCGATCGACGCGGGCCTATGCACAGTCGCCCACCCTGAAGGTGGGGTTTGTCACGCCCTCGACGGGGCCGCTTGCCGGGTTTGCTGAGGCGGACGATTACATTCTGGAAGGGCTCCGTGTGCATTTCGCGGGGGGTGTCGAGAACAACGGCAAGTCCTATCAGATCGAGATTATCAAGAAGGACAGCCAGTCGAACCCGAACCGGGCGGCCGAAGTGGCGGCCGAACTGATCCTGGACGACGAGGTCGACATCATCACCGCTGCCGCGACGCCGGACACGACGAACCCTGTCGCCGATCAGGCGGAGATCAACGAGATCCCCTGCATCACGACCGACGCGCCCTGGCAGCCTTACTTCTTCGGGCGCGGCGGGAACCCGGCGGAAGGGTTCGCCTATACCTATCACTTCTTCTGGGGGCTCGAGGACATCATCGCAAACTTCACCGGGCTCTGGAACGACGCCGGGGTCGCGAAGAAGGTCGGCGGGCTTTTCCCCAACGACGCCGATGGCAACGCCTGGGGGCATCCGGAGCTTGGATTGCCTACGCCTTTGGCGGGGCAGGGCTTCGAACTGACGGACCCAGGGCGTTATCAGCCGCTGACGGACGATTTCTCGAACTATATCAGCGCGTTCAAGGACGCGGGCGTCGAGATCGTCACTGGCGTGATGATCCCGCCGGATTTCGGGACGTTCTGGTCTCAGGCAGCGCAGCAGGGGTTCAACCCCAAGGTTGCGACCGTCGGCAAGGCGCTGTTGTTCCCGTCGGCCATCGAGGCGTTGGGCGACCGGGGCGTTGGCCTTTCGTCCGAGATCTGGTGGTCGCCGAACCATCCGTTCACGTCGTCGCTGACGGGCACGTCGGCGGGCGACCTGGCGAACGGGTATTCCAGTGCCACCGGACGGCCCTGGACGCAGCCCATCGGGTTCAAGCATGCCTTGTTCGAGGTCGTCGCCGATGTCATCGGGCGGGCCGAGGACCTGGAGGACGCCGATGCGGTTTCGGCGGCGATTGCGGCGACCAACATCAGCACCATCGTCGGCGATGTGAACTGGTCGGCGGGGCCGGTGCCGAATGTCACCAAGACGCCGCTTGTTGCGGGCCAGTGGCAGGACAACGGCAATGGTGTCGAACTGGTCATCACGCACAACAGCCAGGCGCCGGACATTCCGGTGGGTGGTGAGCTGCAGCTGCTGGGCTAGGCCCGGGTGACCGCGCTTTTGTCGATCTCGGGGCTTCAAAAGTCCTTTGGGGCCGTCGTGGTCGCCGACGCCACGTCCTTCGATGTGTCAGAGGGCGAGGCGGTCGGCATCATCGGGCCGAACGGGGCCGGCAAGACGTCGCTGTTCAATCTGATCACCGGGACGCTGAAGGCGGACGGGGGGCGGATCGGTTTCGGCGGTGCGGATGTGACGACGAACTCGGCGGCCGCGCGGTGCAAGGCGGGCATCGCGCGGTCGTTTCAGATCCCCCAACCCTTTGGCGGCATGACGGTGTTCGAGAACGCGCTGGTCGGCGCCACTCAAGGTGCGGGTTTGTCGGGGCATGAGGCGGAGGCTCATGCCCTGAGCGTGCTGGAGGAGACCGGGCTTTTGGCCAAGGCCAATGCACGGGCGGGCACGCTCACGCTTCTGGAGCGGAAGCGGTTGGAACTGACGCGGGCGCTTTCGGCCAAACCGAAGCTACTGCTGCTGGACGAGATCGCGGGCGGGTTGACGGATGCCGAGTGTCATTCGCTGATCGATACGATCCGGGGCATTCATGCGCGGGGGACGACAATCATCTGGATCGAGCATGTAGTGCATGCACTGCTGGCGGTGGTGGAGCGATTGATCGTCATCGATTTCGGCAAGAAGATCGCCGAGGGCGAGCCGAAGGCGATCATGGAAAGCGCCGAGGTCAAGGAAATCTATCTGGGAGTCGACCCGGATGCCTGAAGCGACGTTAACGCTGTCGAACCTCGATGCGCATTACGGGGATTTTCAGGCGCTTTACGGTCTGGACTTGGAACTGGCAGCGGGCGAGGTCGTGGCCGTGATCGGCGCGAACGGCGCGGGGAAGACAACGTTGATGCGCTCGATTTCCGGGTTGCTCAGGAACCGGCCCGATGCAGTGCGCTATCGCGGGCAGCCGATTGGCGCAATGCGGGCCGATCAGGTGGCGGCCCTTGGGATTGCGCTGGTGCCCGAGGGGCGGCAGTTGTTCCCGTCCTTGTCGGTCGAAGAAAACCTGATGATCGGGGGCAAGGTCGGGCGTGCGGGGCCTTGGGACCTGGGCAAGGTTTATGAGCTCTTCCCGATCCTCGAAGAACGGAAGGCGCAGGCTTCGACCTCGCTTTCGGGGGGGCAACAACAGATGGTGGCGATCGGGCGGGCGCTGATGGCGAACCCCGATCTGATCCTGTTTGATGAGATCTCGCTAGGGCTGGCCCCGGTGGTGATCCGTCAGATTTACCAGGCGCTGCCGAGCATTGTGGGCGAAGGGATGACCGCGATGATCGTCGAACAGGACATCGCGCAGGCGCTGGCGATGTCGTCCCGCGTGTTCTGCCTGATGGAGGGTCGGATCGCGCTGGAGGGGCGGACAGAGGACGTCACACACGATCAGATCACTGCGGCATACTTCGGGGTCGAGGCATGATCGAGTGGACCGGTGCCATCGTGCAGGGTGTGCTGCTGGGCGGGCTTTATGCGCTTTTCGCTGCCGGTCTGTCGCTGATCTTCGGCGTCATGCGGCTGGTGAATATCGCTCACGGCGATCTGATCATTCTGGCCGCATACATGGGGTTGACGACGACGGTGATGCTTGGGGTGCATCCCTTTCTGGCGCTTCTGATCGTAATGCCGCTGATGGCTGGGCTGGGCTATGCGCTGCAACGAGGTGTTTTGAACCAGACGCTTGGGGATGACATCCTGCCGCCGCTGCTGGTGACCTTCGGGCTGTCGGTCATCATTCAGAACGCGTTACTGGAATTCTACACAGCCGACCCGAGGAAATTGCCTGGCGGGGCGGTTGAAACAGCGAGCCTCGATCTGGGCGGCATCACAGTGGGCGTGTTGCCACTTCTGACCTTCGGAATTGCCGTGGCGGTCATTGCGGGGCTGCAGTTCGTGTTCTATCGAACATCGCTGGGTCGCGGGTTCCGGGCCGTCAGCGACAATCAGGACATCGCGCAGCTTATGGGGCTGAACAAGGCGCATGTCTTCGGGCTGGCCATGGCGTTGGCTTTGGCCGTCGTGGCGATTGCGGGGATTTTGCTGGGGATGCGCACGAGCTTTGACCCGGCGATTGGCGGCGGGCGGCTGATTTTCGGGTTCGAGGCCGTGATTATCGGAGGGCTTGGCAATCTTTGGGGCACGCTGGCAGGCGGCGTGATCCTGGGCGTCGCGCAGACGCTTGGTGCGAAGATCGACCCAGGCTATCAGATCCTGGCCGGGCATATTGCGTTTCTGATCGTGCTGGCGGTGCGTCCGAACGGTCTTTTCCCGAGGGTCGAGCATTGAGCGCCGTCGTCACCCGTTCGACGCCTGCCTCGCGCGTGGCGATGGTGCTAGGGCTGGTCGCACTGGTGGTTCTGGCCGCCGCGCCCTGGTGGGCCGGGCGCGCCGATATGCGGTTGATGGGGGAGATTTATCTCTATCTTTCCTTGGCTTGTCTCTGGAACCTGATGGCGGGGTATGCCGGTTTGGTGAGTGTGGGCCAGCAGGCCTATGTGGGATTTGGCGGCTATATGCTGTTCGCGCTGACTGTCTTTGCGGGGCTGAACCCGGTGGTCGCGATCCTGGCCGGTGGGCTTTTGGCGGCGGCGCTTTCGGTACCAATTGCGACGCTGATTTTCCGGCTGAAGGGGGCCTATTTCGCGATTGGCACCTGGGTCGTGGCCGAGGTCTTCCGTCTATCGTTCGCGCAGATCCAGGCTTTGGGCGGTGGATCCGGGTCGTCCTTGCCGGTGGCGGTTGTCAAAGAGTTGGGCGCGAAGAAAGCGGCGCGTGAGGCCAATGCCTATTGGCTCGCCTTGGGGGCGGCCGTGGTCGTGCTGGCCTCGGTCTACCTGTTCCTGCGGTCACGCCGGGGGCTGGCGCTGACGGCGATCCGGGATAGCGAGACGGCGGCGAGTGGGCTTGGTATCGACATCTGGCGGACGAAGCTGGAGGTTTATGTCGTGACCAGCGCGTTCACTGCGATCATCGGCGGGCTGATCTTTTTACAGAAGCTTCGGATTTCGCCCGATGCGGCCTTCAGTGTGAACGACTGGACGGCTTTCGTCATCTTCATCGTGGTGATCGGCGGGATCGGGACGTTAGAAGGGCCGATCATTGGGACGCTTCTGTTCTTCGCGCTCCGCGAGGTGCTGGCCGATTTCGGAACGATCTATCTGATGGTGCTGGGGCTGGTCGCCATCGTTGTGATGCTGAAAGCGCCAAAGGGGGTCTGGGGGTTGATCCGCGAACGGTATGATCTGGAGTTGTTCCCGTTGAGTTACCGGGTGAAAGGCAAGGAGTGAGCATGGCTAGGCAAAAGACAATCATCACCTGCGCGGTCACCGGCGCGATTCACACGCCAACCATGTCGGACCATCTGCCGATCACGTTTGACGAGATCGCGTCTCAAGCAGTGGAGGCGGCGGAGGCGGGGGCCTCGATCCTGCATCTGCACACGCGGCACCCGGATGACGGGCGGCCTTCGGTCGAGCCCGAACATTACACACCCTTCCTGCCGCGGGTGAAGCAGGCGACGGATGCGGTCGTGAACATCACGACGGGTGGTGCGCCGACGATGCGGATTGCCGAGCGGCTGCGCGCAGCAGAGCAGTTTTCGCCCGAGATGTGTTCGCTGAACATGGGGTCGATGAATTTCGCCTTTCACCCGCTGGCGAAGCGGTACGAGAGCTTCAAGTACGATTGGGAGAAGGACTATATCGAGGGGTCCGAGGCGAACATCTTCCGCAACACCTTTGCCGACATCCGTGAGGCAGCCGAGCGGCTGTCGCCGCACAAAATCAAATTCGAGCATGAATGCTACGATGTGGGGCACCTTTATAACCTGAAGTTCTGCATGGACATCGGGCTATTCAAAGCGCCGGTCTTCATCCAGTTCGTGATGGGCATCCTTGGGGGCATCGGCGCAGATATCGAGAACCTCGTCTTCATGAAGAAGACGGCTGACAAACTTTTGGGAAGTGATTACCGCTGGTCGGTTTTGGCAGCAGGCGCGGCGCAGATGCCCTTGGCGACGGCGGCCTCCCAGATGGGCGGCAACGTGCGCGTCGGGCTGGAAGACAGCCTGTTCATCAAGCGGGGCGAGTTGGCGACGTCCAACGCCCAGCAGGTGGCGAAGATACGGCGGATCGTCGAAGATCTGGGGTCCGAGGTCGCCACACCGGACGAGGCGCGCGAGATGTTGGACCTGAAGGGCGGGGACCGGGTGAACTTCTGATGAACGTCCTTTGGATCATGGCCGACCAGCTTCGGTGGGACTATCTCTCGTGCTACGGAGCGACCCATATCGACACGCCCAATCTGGATCGGCTGGCCTCCAAGGGCGTGCGGTTCGACCGGGCTTATGTGCAGTCGCCGATTTGCGGGCCCAGCCGGATGTCTTTCTATACCGGGCGCTATGTCCGCAGCCACGGGGCCACATGGAACGGCTTTCCGTTGCGCGTGGGCGAGCCGACGCTGGGGGATCATCTGCGCGAGGTCGGCGTGACCTCGACACTTGTTGGCAAGACCCACATGACACCTGACCGCGAAGGCATGGCGCGGTTGGGGATCGAGCCCGAAAGCGAGATCGGGGCGCGGGTCAGCGAATGCGGGTTCGACGTCATGATCCGCGACGATGGGACCAACCACAGCGATTATCCGGGCCGCTGCGCCGAGGATTATGACGCTTATCTGCGCGCCCATGGCATGGACGGCGACAACCCGTGGGAGGAATGGGCGAACTCTGCTGTGGGGCCGGACGGCAAACTGATGTCTGGTTGGCTATTGGAAACCGCGCCTTACCCTGCGCGCGTGCCGAAAGAGCATTCCGAGACGGCCTGGCTGACGACGCGCGGGATCGAGTTCATAGAGGCGCAGGGAGACACGCCCTGGCTGTGTCACCTGAGTTATATCAAGCCGCATTGGCCCTATCTGGCGCCGGCACCCTACAACGACATGTACGGTCCGGACGACCTGCCGCCCGTGAACCGGAGTGAGGGGGAGCATACCCATCCCCTGATGCAGGTCTGGGCAGGGACGCGCATCTGCAGGAGCTTTCAGCGGAACAATGTGCGCGAGACCGTTGGCCCCGTCTACATGGGGCTGATCAAGGAACTGGACGACCAGATGGGGCGGCTTTTCGACTATCTGGAAAGCGCCGGCCGGATGGACGATACGATGATAGTCTTCTGCTCGGACCACGGCGACAACATGGGCGATCATTGGCTGGGCGAGAAAGACCTGTTCTATGACTGCTCGGCGCGCATTCCGCTGATCGTTTATGACCCGCGCCGCAAGGCCGATGCGACGCGCGGCACTACCGTGGACAAGCTTGTCGAAGGGATCGACCTGACGCCCACGTTCATCGAGTTCATGGGCGGGGAGCCGAAGCCGCATGTAATCGAAGGCCGCTCGCTGCAGCCGCTCTTGCACGGGGAACCGGTCGATTGGCGGGACCACTGCATTTCGGAGTACGACTATTCGACGCGCGATGCGCGGCGGGGGGTGGGGGTTGACCAGGCGGATGCGCGGCTGGTCATGGTCTTTGACGGAAGATGGAAATACGTCCATGTGGAAACCATGCGGTCCATGCTGTTCGATCTGGAGGCTGATCCCGATGAGCTGCACGATCGGGGCGACGATCCGGCCTATCAGGAAGAAATCGCGCGGCTGAGCGCGCTACACTTCGACTGGGCGCGCCAACACCACACGCGGATTACCCGCGATGCGGCGACGATCGAGAAGATGACCGACAGCCGGGAGCCGCCGGGGATCATCATCGCCTATTGGGACCCTGAGGAGCTAGAGGCGGACGGCTTGTCTATGCCGCAGCATATCTGAAAGTCGCCTTAGTCGAATTTCTGCACGTCGGCATTGAGCTCATGTGACGGATGAAAGCGCCATTGCAATATCAAAGCCGCATCAGCCACGGGGCCAACGCCAAGCGGTCCAGATGATCAGGCCAGTGACAAAGATCTCAATCGTTACAATCATCACGTAAAATGGAGGCGAGTCCGCGAAGGACCAGAACTGGATAAGTGTATAGACGCCGCCCAAAAGGATGTTGGACCAGCGAGACGCTTGCGACGGAAGAAACGCAGAGAGAAAGATCATCGATGCCGGTATGGCCATCATTAACGAGGTGAACATCAAGATCGAAGTCGTTGCCTGGCCAAGAGGTCCCAATTCCCGGCCGACAGCGCCTCGACTTCTCCCGGCAGATAGAGACTGAAAAAGTCGTTGTAGACATAAAGGCTCATGAGCGTTGCCCACAGCAATGAAAGTCGAACCGGTGTTGGAACGTCAAAGCTGACCAGCGCATTCTTTCTATTCATGAAATCCTCTCAAGCTCTGCACGGTGAAATAAACCGTCGAGGCAGAACGCCACTTCTTTCAGGATCGTATCGCCGGGGGTTGGGCCAAAATTGACTTCGCTCAGTGCGGGCGCCTTGCTCCACCGAGAACGCTCAATATGCGTCCGTTACCCAGAGAGGTGCTTCCCCATTTGGCTACCGTGCGGCATCCAAGGCAGGATTTGAACCTAAACCAACCGTTCTTCTGGTCCGTGGCGAATAGCCGGCTCGGCTCCGAGCGCATTCGAACACAGATTGAAATGTTCATTGCGTTGGGTGTCCGTGTGACGAGATCGCCTTGATCATGGTCTTCCGTTCCTGAACCGCTCCGGTTTGCAGATATTCCATTGCCCTGAGCGCAGCTTGATGTGCTTTGACAGACGACCCGCCGACGCAGTCCTCCACCACGCGACAGAAGTAATCGGACTGATGTCCATCCACGAATGTGTAATGTACGCAGACATCCGTCAGCCCGCCACACAGGATCAGCGTGTCTACCTTCAGACCCTGCAATAGAATTTCGAAATCGGTTCCGAAGAACGCCGAATAGCGCCGCTTCGGGATGATGTAGTCGCCTTTGCGAAATCCCATCTCTTCTTTGGCGACTTCCGTCCGCGGATCGCCGTCGAGGCAATGTATATCTTCGTCGCCGTCCAATTCCCGCCCGAAATCGATCAGGTCTGGGCGGTGAACCTCTTGAATGAAGATGACTGGCACGGCGTTGTCATGCGCGGCGTCCACCAAATCGCGCGCAGCGATCATCCGTTCCTTGTAGCCGGGCATGTTGTCGATGGATCGCTCTTCGCTGTCATCGATGAAGGTGCTTTTCTGAATGTCGATCACGATCAGGGCCGGTCGACCTTCGATCAATTTCCTTGCCTGTTTGGTTTTTGTGGTCATTCTTGCAACCCCTTCGTCTTAATGCGCATCTGAACCGAGCAGGAACATCCCGGTAATCAGAAGTATCAAGCCTACAACGCTCGCCATGTTCGGAACTTGATGAAAGACCATCACGCTAATCAGCACTGACCCAGTTGAGCCGATCCCGGTCCATATGGGATAGGCAATTCCCAGTGGAAGGCGTGTCATTGCAGCATAGAGGGCTACGAGGCTGGCGATCATCGCAAGGAGGGTTAAGACCCCGACTGTCCATGTGGGACCAAGGCTCAACTTCTTTAGCCCCGTTGCCCAGGCGACTTCCAATGCTCCTGCCACGAGAAGATGAATCCAAGCCATTTCAACCTCCATTTCGGCAGGTCGTCCTGACAATAGCGCTTCCATGGCCGGGTCGTCCCGGCAGGCCAATCATGTGTCGGGTAGAGAAGAGCTGACGCGTCGTCAAGGTAGGCACTCATGCATCGGCGATAAAAGAACAGACCTTCGCGCCGGTACTTGCAAGGATCGCTTCGTCCCGCAAAGCCGCCTCTTGCGTCCCCCATGTGCCACGCTACGCTCTGCGGAAAGATCGGGGAGGACAACATGGCGGAAATCACGACCGATGTGCTGATCATCGGGACGGGGCCGGCCGGCTCGGCGACGGCGGCGCTTTTGGCGAGTTACGGTGTCGAGACGATGGTGGTGAACCAGTACCGCTGGCTGGCGAATACACCGCGCGCGCATATCACCAACCAGCGCACGATGGAGGTGCTGCGCGATCTGGGCCACGAGGTCGAGGCGGAAGCTTACATGCACGCGACCGAGCAGGACCTGATGGGCGAGAACGTTTTCTGCGAAAGCCTCGCGGGCGAAGAAATCGGGCGGATGAAAAGCTGGGGCAAGCATCCGCTCAGCCGCGCCGAACATCACCTGTCGTCGCCCAGTTTCATGAACGATCTGCCGCAGACCTTCATGGAGCCGATCCTGTTTTCGACCGCCTGCAAACGTGGCGCACAGGGGCGGATGTCGACCGAGTATCTCTCCCACGTACAGGATAATGACGGCGTGACCACGACGCTCCGCGACCGGCTTTCGGGGCGCGAGTTCGAGGTGCGCTCGAAGTATCTGGTGGGCGCCGACGGGGGAAACTCACTGGTGGCCGAACACGTCGACACGCCGATCGAAGGCAAGATGGGTGTGGGCGGGTCGATGAACATTCTGTTCAAGGCGGACCTTTCGAAATACGTCGCGCACAGGCCGAGCGTGCTTTACTGGGTGATGCAGCCGGGCGCCGATGTGGGCGGCATCGGCATGGGGCTGGTGCGGATGATCCGGCCTTGGAACGAATGGCTGATCGTCTGGGGGTACGACATCAACGAACCGGCTCCAGAGGTCGACGAAGCCTTTGCGACCGGCGTGGCCCGGCAGCTGGTGGGCGATCCGGAATTGGAAATCGAGCTGATCAGCGCCAACACCTGGACAGTCAATGACGCTTACGCGACGCACATGCAGAAAGACCGGGTCTTCATCATGGGCGACGCGGCGCACCGGCACCCGCCATCGAATGGATTAGGTTCGAATACGTCAATCCAAGACGCCTTCAACCTAGCCTGGAAGCTGGCGGCGGTTGTAAATGGTCAAGCCGGCGAAGCGCTTTTGGACAGCTATTCGGTGGAACGCGCGCCGATTGCGAAGCAGATCGTGACCCGCGCGAACCAGTCGATTGGCGAGTTTGGTCCGATCTTTGAAGCGCTCGGCATGACCGGCGGGACGGACATCGAGAAGATCAAGGCCAGCATGGACGCTCGCTGTGACCCGGGCGACGCCGGGGAGGCGCAGCGCGAGGCGCTGCGGCAGGCGATTGCCTTCAAGAAGTACGAATTCGACGCCCATGGGGTGGAGATGAACCAGCGGTATTCGTCGGCGGCCATCGTGACCGATGGGCAGGCCGAGCCCGCGTTCGAGCGTGATGCCGAGTTGCATTATCAACCCACCACTTGGCCGGGCGCGCGGCTACCGCATGTCTGGGTGTTCGACCATGACACGGGCGCGCAGGTTTCGACGCTGGATTTGTGTGGGCGCGGGCAGTTCACGGTGTTGACCGGGATCGGTGGCGATGCGTGGCTGAGTGCGGCGGAGACGGTGGGGAAGGCGCGCGGGTTGAAGCTTCGTTGTCACCTGATCGGGCCCCGTCAGGCGTATGTTGATCACACGGGCGACTGGGCGCGGGCGCGCGAAGTCGGGGATACGGGGTGTTTATTGGTTAGGCCCGACCATCATGTTGCTTGGCGAAGCCCGGTGATGGCGGAAGAGCCCGAAGTGGAATTGGCCCGCGTGCTGGACCGGATACTGGCGCGGGCACCGAATTCCTGAGAGGATTTCGGTCCGATTTCCTTTCAAGAAACCGGCCGCCTCTGGGCAATGGCGGGGAAAGCGCGTAGACGGCTTGCGAGAGCGCGTATCCCATGACCCAAGTGCCCCTTCAGGACGATGCTGAAAGCGACCCGCCGCTTGGTCGCCAGACCAGCTTTGACTCCTCCTTCTTCATCCTTCTGGTCATCGCCTGCGCTGCGGCTTCGGCGGTCGCCTGGACGAAAGGGCCGACGCGGGTTCTCGAGATCGCGCTGAGCTATCTGGGTTTCCTGGCCGTCTTGAGCCCGAAGGTCCTTTGTGGGTTCTTCATCGCGGCCGCCGTGCCAGTCCTGATCCCGCGCGAGACCATGATCCGCTGGGTCGGGCGCGAAAGCGGCAACCGGGGGTTATTCGCGGCGACCGCCGCAGGCGCGCTGGTGCCGGGCGGACCTATGATGATCTTTCCCATCGCGGCGGGGTTCCGGGCGGCAGGCGCCTCGGTCGCGGTTCTGGTGGCCTTCGTCGTCTCGTGGAGCTTGCTGGGGCTCAACCGGACGGTGATCTGGGAGATGTCGTTCTTGCAGATCGACTTCGTTCTGCTGCGCGTCCTGATCTGTCTGCCGCTGCCGTTTCTGGCGGGCTGGGCGGCCGCGCGGGTGCTGCGATGAACATCCTGATCGGTACGGTTGTTCTGGCCGTTTTGGCGCTTTGGGTCTGGCAGAAGCTGGAGACGGAAGCCAACCGATCGGAAGCCTATGCGGGCGTCTGGAGGATGACCCGGATGAACCTGCCGCGTCTTGTGATCGCGCTGATCAGTGCCGGGCTTTTCGCCGAGCTTCTGCCGGAGGACACCGTGCGGCGCTATCTGGGAGACACCTCGGGCTTTCAGGGTGTGCTTTTGGGCAGCGTTCTGGGTGTGCTGACGCCCGGCGGAGCCTTCGTGAGTTTCGCGCTGGCGGCGGGTGCGATGAATGCAGGCGCCACGATGCCTGCGATGGTCGCCTATCTTACGTCCTGGGCGCTTTTTGCTGTGACCAAGGTCATCACGGAAGAACTGGCCTTTTTGGGGCCGAAGTTCATTCTGAAACGCGTGATGGTATCTTGGCCGATCCCCTTGATTGCAGGCGGAACTGCCCTGGCGTTTACCTGATTTTGCATTCGCGAAACGCTTTGGTAACGCCCATCTGCAACAGTGCAGGCAATCGGAAATCAAGGGCCATTTGCACTCGTGTCTGCTGACGTTCTGCGGCGAAAGCTCGAAGCGCCGCCTCCGAAAGCGCAATCGGAGGATGGTACTTTGGAAAGCGTTCTGCGTGTCGCGATGCCTCGCGACGCGGACGACGTGCTATCCATGGACCTGATGGTGATGGGGGTCGAGCCGATAACGGACAAGAAGCTAGGGCTTCTTGAACGGATCCAACCGCTCGACTTGGTCTATCTGTTGGAGACGCCCGAACGGGACCGGGGCATCGCCATTCTGACACCGCCGTTGCTGGCTGCGCTGGTCGAGGTGCAGATGTCGGGCCGTGTCTCGGAAGCGCCGCCGCCCGAGCGGATGCCTACGCGCACCGACGGCGTTATGGCCGCCGAGATGCTGGATCGCTGGATTGCGACCATGGCGCGTCTGTTGCCAGAGGCGGGGTTGGACGGCGTTTTTCCGATCGAGGGGTACACTCGTGCGCCCGAGACGATCCGCAAGCGCGAAGCTGATTTGCTACTGGACCCGACGGAATATCGGGTGATCGACATCTCCCTGTCACTGGGGGGCGGGGCAAAGACGGGCAACTTGTTGCTGGCTTGCCCGAAACCCCACGAGCGACAGCCGTCGAAGGCGGCTTCGACAGCGGAGAAGGTGCGGGCGCATCTGCCGGACCTGACCGTGTCTATCCAAGCCATCCTGGCACGGATGCCGATCGATATGGGGCGCGCTCAGGGGTTGGCTGTGGGCGATGTGCTGGACGTGCCAAGTGAGCAATTGCGAAATGTCCGGCTGGAAACGCTGGACGGCAAGCTGATCACGCGCGCGCGCCTTGGCCAGTTGAACGGTGCCCGCGCCGTGCGCGTGGATATGCCTGGCTCGGAACATCACGGATCAGGTGCCGGGGATTTGGCCTTGCCAGTGGCGGCGGGCTCTCCGGTGGCCGGGGCGGGTGGCATGGCCGAGCT
>JASJDQ010000047.1 GCA_030065075.1 Paracoccaceae bacterium
AAGGGGCCGGTTCGCCCTTGCGCAAGCGCCAGGGGTAAGCCTCGATGCCGGTGAGCGGAACGAAGTGTTCGGTGGCGCCTGCGGCGGCATCGAATGCCGACGCCGTTGTGGCCAAAGGCAACAGCAGGTCGGCGATGTTCAGCGCGGCGACGGCCCGCGCTTTTGATAAAAAGAGATGGCGCAGGCACTCGAAAAGGCCCTGTTCGACGAAAGGCGCGTGCCAGGGGTTCATCGGGGCCACATTGCGCTTGGGCGCGGACGGGGCCGTATTGGCATCACGCATGTCCGGTCCGGTCGCAAGGCCAAGCGGCGCGTCGCAGGTGACCACCATCACCGGCAGCGCCGGCCCAAAGCGCGCCAGCTGGTCTGCGAAATCGGTCGTCCCCGGTTCGCTGCGATCGACGATCAGCGCGGCCTCGGCGCCGAAGTGGCGCGCGTGATAGTCCAGCCATTCTGCCGCCGCCTCCGCCGTCTCGCCGCTCCGAAATGCCAGAAGCACAGCCTTGCCCGCAAAGGTTTCGGGTTCTGGCGTCAACGGCGCGTCCGCGTTCCGAAGGCGCGCGACCAAAGCGCCGCGCGTACCACCAAGCGCAAGGATGTCCTCGCCAAACGCCTCCCGCACGGCGGCAGTCGCTACACCATGGCGGAATACGACGAGCGGACCATCAGCCGTTTCAATCTGCCCGAATGTGCTTAGCCCGCGCACTTCGGCGGTGCGGATATGCCGCTTCAGAACCGGAATTGCGCTGCCCTGCTCAACATCTAGAGAATCTCGATCCTCGGGAATTCCGCAATCTTTGCAATGTCTTCGTCAAATCTTTGCTGCAAGAGGATGCCCGTTACCTTGTCGATCCCAAGCTTCTCGGCCATCTCGGCCCGGGAGGGGCGGCGCCCGAAGGAGGTGTAAACCTCTTCCAGTGTCGCGCTTTCGGGCGTCCCGCGTGCCAGCATGCGGTCCAGAACGGCGCGGCCCGTGTCAGTGATCATCTCGCGCAGAAGCGTTATCGGTTGCGGCAAAGCCTCGGCCATCGGGCCCAAAAGCGCCTCCAGCGTTGGAAGCGGAGCCCGTCCGACACGGTCGGTTGTCAGTACCGTCAACGTGGCGTCCGGCAGGGCCTCGGACACCTCCGCCAGCAAATCCGCCCAACTGAGTTCATAGAGTGTCTCCCACGGCGTCTCGCGCACCCGGGCTTCCAAAGGTTCAGATCCGGCGGCCAGGAAGAAGCTCGGCAGCGGCTCGATCGCAATGACAAGCCGGGCCGCGGGAACGATTTCTTGCAGACCGGCAAAGGCCAGTTCTGCATCCGGGAACATCTCGCGCTTGGCCAGACCGGATTGCGGCGGCCCGAAGAAGTTGACGGCCGATAGTACGGCGGGGCGTACCTTTGTCTCGGTCTCGAACTCGGCCTTCCGCTCTTCAAGCGGGCGGTCATCGATCGCGCGTCGCAAAAGCGGCGTGGCGAGGCGGCTTGGGAATGTTGCCAGCCCCTTGCCGGTCAGGTGATGGCGTCCTTCGCGAATGACCGTATTCAGCGCCAGCGACGCGGTTGTCTGCGGGCCCAGAAGGATGGTCACGTCAGCCGGTGCAGTCATCAGTCCCGAAACACGCTATCAAATTCGGTGCGCGCGGCTTCCAGATCGGCGATCCGGCCAATGTCGCGCCAATAGTCGCTCAGCGGATAAACCCCGACCTTGCCACCACCATCAGCGACCTTGGACAACAGATCGGGCATATCCAGCGGCTGGCCGGGTGTCAGAAGCGTCAGCGCGTCAGGGGAAAGAACATAGATACCTGCGTTGACGAAGTACCGCTCGACCGGCTTTTCCTCGATCCCCGTCATCAGCCCATCTTCCGAGCGTACGACGCCATAGGGCACTTGCTGTTCGAACTCTCGCACGACCAGCGTGCCAAGCGCGGCCTTTTCGGCATGAAACGCCAGAAGCTCGGAAAACTGGAGCGTTACCAGCACATCGCCGTTCATAACGATGAAGGGCGCATCGGGCCGCTCGGGTAGCAAGGACAGCGCGCCTGCCGTCCCCATGGCCTGCTCTTCCTCGATATAGTCGATCTTGACGCCAAAGGCGTCGCCCGTGCCGAAATGATCGCGCACGATATCGGCGCGGTAATTGACCGAGATCGATATCTGCCAGAACCCCTGATCGGCAAAAAGTCCGATGATCTGTTCCAGAAGCGGCTTGCCACCCACAGGCAGCATCGGCTTCGGCACGGTTTCCGTTAGCGGGCGGAGCCGTGTGCCCAAGCCGCCCGCCATCAGAACAACGCGCGTGTCTTTCGGCGTGACCCCGAACAGGTCCTGTACCGTGGCCAGGCTGGTCAAATGCCCGTCTTTGTCCAGCACCGGCACGTGTTGCAGCTTCCGCTCGCGGATCAAACGCCGGGTTTCCGCGTCCGGCGCGCCTTCGATCACCGTCGTCGGCCCTTCGTGCATCACCTGCGCGACCGCGCCGTCCACGTCGATACCGCGCAGGATGCCGCGGCGGACGTCGCCGTCGGTCACTGTGGCGACCAGTCGACCGTCACTGTCGACGACAAGCGCGATCTGGCGTTTCGAGCGGTCGATGGCCTCCAGCGCGTCGCGCACCGTGGCATCGGGCGCGATAATCAGGTCTTTCAGATCGGCGATCGTCATGGCGCGCATCCTGTCGTGAACGCGCCATGACGGCAAGGCCCTCGCGTGGTGCAAATCGCTTTCCCCCGCGCCTGACATGTGTACAGTCTGGCGGTGAAACGGAGCGCGCCCATGCCTGTCACCACCTGTATATTCGATGCCTATGGCACCCTTTTCGACGTGGCCGCCGCTGCCCGCATCCTGGCCGAGCAACCGGGGCAGGAAAACCTGGCCGAGGTTTGGCCAAAGCTCGCCGCCGACTGGCGCTTGAAGCAACTGCAATACACCTGGCTGCGCGCCGTGACGGGGGATCACACCCCGTTTTGGGAGGTGACCAAGGACGGGCTCGACTGGGCCATGGAAGCCTCTGGCCTGGACGATCCGGAAATGCGCGAGGCGCTTCTGGCGCTCTATTGGGAGTTGCCCGCCTATGGGGAGGTGTTCGAGATGCTGGCCACGCTCAAGGCGTGGGGCATGGCCACCGGCATCCTCTCGAACGGGTCGCCCGACATGCTGGACGGTGCCGTCGAATTCGCAGGCCTCCGCGAATGGCTGGACGCGGTTTTGTCGGTCGAGGATGTGGGCATCTTCAAACCTGCGCGCGTTGTCTATGACATGGTCGGCAAACGTTTCGGTACCGCACCCGATCAGGTGCTTTTCGTGTCATCGAACGGCTGGGACGCCGCGGCGGCCGCGGGCTATGGCTTTCACACGGTCTGGGTCAATCGCGCGGGCGAACCGATGGACCGCCTGCCCGCAAAACCTTCCAACGTGTTGAGCGATCTGAAGGGCATTCCCGATTTGGCACGGTCGCTCTGATGCCCGAATTCACGGCACCCGATGGCACGCGTCTGTTCTTTCAGGACGAAGGGAGCGGGACCCCCGTCCTTGCGCTTTCGGGCCTGTCGCGTAACGGCAGCGACTTCGACTACGTGGCACCGCACCTGAGTGATACGCGCCTGATCCGGCTGGATTATCGCGGGCGGGGCCAATCGGAGTGGTCGGGGGCCGAGACATACACCATCCCGAACGAAGCGGGCGACGTGCTGGCGCTGCTGGATCATCTGGGAATTGAGCAAACAGCGATCCTGGGCACCTCGCGGGGCGGCCTCATCGCCATGGCTCTGGCAGCGATGGCGAAAGACCGGCTTTCGGGCGTGGCCTTGGTCGATATCGGGCCGGAACTCAGCACCGACGGACTGGACGTCATCAAGAACTACATCGGCCGCAATCCGGTGCAAAAGACCTATGACGAGGCGACGTCGATGCGCGCGCAACTGATGGCGGGCTTCGAGGACGTGCCGGAAAGCCGCTGGGCCGAAGAGGTCCGGAAACACTACGTCGAAACGGCGGATGGGCTGGCGATCAACTACGACCCGGCGCTGCGCGACGCGGTGCTCGCGGCAGGGACGCAACCCGCACCCGACCTCTGGCCCTTGTTCGATGCTCTGGCCGATATTCCGCTGGCGTTGATCCGTGGCGCGAACTCGAACCTTCTGAGTACCGAGACGGCAGACGAAATGCGCCGCCGCCGCCCGGACATGTTTTTCGCCGATGTGCCGGGGCGGGGGCATGTGCCGTTTCTGGACGAAGCGCAGGCTGTCACGGCCCTGCGGGAGTGGGTGAAGCACCTATGAACATCGACCTGATCGAAGCTGCGGCGAAACAGATCAAGGGCCACGCCGTGCGCACGCCGCTTCTGAACGCGCCGCTTCTGGACGAGACGGCGGGCCGCCGGATCTTCGTGAAGTCCGAGTGCCTGCAAAAGACCGGATCGTTCAAGTACCGTGGTGCGCGGTCGGCCATTTCAGCGATGGACGCCGGGACGCGGGCGCAGGGCGTGATCGCGTTTTCGTCCGGCAACCACGCGCAGGGCGTCGCACTGGCCGCCTCTGAACAGGGCGCACCGGCTGTTATCGTCATGCCACGCGACGCGCCCAAGCTCAAAATCGACAACACGCAGGCCTACGGGGCAGAGGTGGTTCTTTATGATCGCGCGACCGAGGATCGCGACGCCATCGGCCAGGAACTGGCCGAAGCGCGGGGGCTCACCCTGATCAAGCCCTATGACGAGCCGCAGGTGATCGCGGGGCAGGGCACCGTCGGCCTTGAGATTGCCGCGCAGGCGGAGGACCAAGGCGTGGACGCGGCCGAAGTTCTGGTCTGCTGCGGCGGCGGCGGCCTGACCTCGGGCATTGCGCTCGCACTGGCGGCCAAAGCGCCCGCAATGCAGGTGCGCCCGGTGGAACCAGAGGGATTCGACGACGTGACCCGGTCGCTCCGCGTCGGTGCGCGGCAGACGAACAACGCCATGTCCGGCTCGATTTGCGATGCCATCCTGACACCGTCGCCTGGCAAACTGACCTTCCCCATATTGCAAGAGCACTGCGGTCCGGGCGTGGTGGTCACGGACGAGGAAGCCCAACGCGCCATGGTCGCGGCCTTCCTGCGGTTGAAGGTCGTGCTGGAACCGGGTGGTGCCGTCGCGCTTGCAGCAGCGCTGTTTCATGGACAAGGCGACGAAGACGTGATCGTCGTGGCCTCGGGCGGAAACGTCGATGCGCCGGTCTTTCAGGCCGCGCTCGACCGGTTCGGATAAGCGCATGACACCCGGCACACCCCTCGTTGAAATTCATCGCGGCGAGTTCCTCGAGTCCCTACACACTGGCCATTGGGCTGCTGTGCGGAATGGTGAAGTGGTGGCGGCAGGGGGCGATCCGACGCTGACGATCCTGCCCCGTTCATCGGCCAAGATGTTGCAGGCCCTGCCGCTTCTGGAAAGCGGTGCCGGGGCAGGTCTCACGCAGGAACAGCTGGCGCTTGCCTGCGCCTCGCACTCGGGCGAAACCCGGCACGTCGAGAAGGTGACGCAATGGCTTGGCGAGCTTGGCCTTGACGACACAGCGCTGATGTGCGGCCCGCAAGCCTCTCGCGACCGCGAGCTTCGTCACGCAATGATCCGCGAAGGCACGCCCGTGACGCGGGTCTTCAACAACTGTTCGGGCAAGCACACCGGGTTCCTGACACTGGCGCGCCACTTTGGCGCAAACCTCGACTATACCGATCCCGAGCATCCAGTACAGAAAGCCGTGCGGGCGGCGTTCGAAGACTGCTGCGGCGAAGAAAGCCCCGGGTTCGGCATCGACGGCTGTTCGGCACCGAACTTCGCGACGAGCCTGAAAGGTCTGGCGCGCGCCATGGCCCTTTTCGCCACGGCGGGCGCACGCGACGATGCGCGCAGCAAGGCCGCCCAGCGTTTGACCGCCGCCATGATTGCGTATCCCGAACTTGTCTCGGGCAAGGGCCGAGCCTGTGCAGCACTGATGCACGCCGCAAATGGCCGAGCCGCCGTGAAAACCGGAGCCGAAGGCGTCTTCGTTGCTATCATCCCCGATCTGGAACTTGGCATCGCGCTCAAGATCGCCGACGGCGCGACGCGCGCCTCGGAAGTCGCGATGGCTGCCCTTCTGGCGCGGTTCGGCGTGATCGACCGTACACACGCAATGCTGTCGCGCGAGATCAGGAACTGGGACGGTCTGATCACCGGCGTCGAACGCCCCGTGTCCGGCCTTGTGAAGGAAACGGCATGAAGATCGCAACCGTGAACGACATTGCCCTTCATTTCCGGGATGACGGACCGCAAGACGGACCGCCTATCGTCTTTTCCAATTCGCTCGGCACGGACTTGCGGCTGTGGGACAAGATCCTGCCCCATCTTCCCGAAGGTTTGCGCGTGATCCGCTATGACAAGCGCGGGCACGGGCTGTCAGAGTGCCCGAGCCGCCCCTATTCGATGGGCGCGCTCGTGCGTGACGTCGAAGCACTGCTGGACCATCTGCAGGTGCAGGACGCCGTCTTTGTCGGCTGCTCGATCGGCGGGTTGATCGCGCAGGGTCTGGCGGTCAAGCGTCTGGATCAGGTGCGCGCCATGGTGCTGTCGAACACCGCCGCCAAAATCGGGACGGTAGAGATGTGGGAAGACCGCATCGCCCTGGTCGAGAAGGGCGGGATCGAGGCGTTGGCGCAGACGATCCTGGAACGCTGGTTTTCGAAAGCCTTCCACAAAACGGAGGAGTTCGCCGCCTGGAGCGCCATGCTGACCCGGACCCCAAGGGAAGGCTACCTTGGCTGCTCGGCTGCCATCGCGGGCACAGATTTCTATTCGACAACGGCCTCGCTGACTTTGCCGACGCTCGCCATCGCTGGAAGCGAAGACGGCTCGACGCCGCCAGATCTGGTCCGCGAAACGGCGGCGCTTGTCGCTGGCTCGAAGTTCGAACTGATCCGCGGGGCGGGGCATTTGCCGATGGTCGAAGCGCCCGAGGCGTACGCGCGCCTTCTGACGACGTTCCTGAAAGACGTGGGCCACATCTGACTCCATGGCGAATTTCCTGTTCATCCACGGCGCGGCTCATGGCGCATGGTGCTGGTCCAGGGTCCTGCCGCTCCTGGCGGACCATGGTCACCAAGCGCAGGCCATCGACCTGCCGGGCCATGGGCAGGACAGAACACCGCGCAAGGTGATCACGATGCAGAACTACGTGGATGCGGTGATGGATGCGCTGCCCGAGAATTGCGTTCTCGTCGGCCATTCCTTCGGTGGTTTCCCGATCACTCTGGCGGCGGCGCGCCAGCCGGAACGCGTCGCGTCGCTGGTCTATGTCGCCGCGCTTCTGCCGCGCCCCGGTCGGTCCTTCCGCGATTTCCGGGCCGAGGCGATCAATCCAGAAGTGTCCGAGACACAAACCGTGGATCGCGAGGCGGGCGAGGCCACGGTGATACGGGACCGCGCCGCGCCGCTCTATTATTCGAACTGCACAGAAGTGGACCGCGCCTTCGCGCTGGCCCGCCTGACACCGCAACCCATTGGCGTCATGACGGAAACCCTGGACTTCCGGATGCCCGATACTCGCCGTTACTACGTGCGCTGCGCAGAGGATCGCGTGGTCTTTCCCGACTATCAGGCCACAGTGGCTGCGGAATGCGATAAGGCCTTTGACCTGCCGTCTGGGCATTCCCCCTTCCTGTCGCATCCCGACGCCTTGGCGGACGTTTTGGACCGGATCGCGAACTTGAACTGAACAGTTCACGTTTTTCTTTCCCGCATCCGCTCAACCGCATATGTCGGTTTCCATGCGCATGACGCTTGGCTTCATTCTGACGACGGTGGTCATCGACTCGATGGGGATCGGGTTGATCCTGCCGGTGATGCCCGCGCTCTTGCGTGAAATCGGGGACATCCCGCTGACCGAAGCTGCCCTTTGGGGCGGCATCCTGACCACCGCATTCTCGCTGATGCAGTTCCTCTTCGGCCCCGTCGTCGGCGCGATTTCCGACCGCTTCGGGCGGCGACCCGTGCTGCTGGTTTCGCTCTTTGTGATGGCGCTGGATTATCTTGTGATGGCGGTGGCCCAGGTCTTCTGGCTCTTGTTGCTGGCCCGCATCGTGGGCGGGATCACGGCCGCCTCGCAATCAACGGCGGCGGCGGCCATTGCCGACATTTCCAAGCCGGAAGAAAAGGCAGCGCGCTTCGGCCTGATCGGCGCGGCCTTCGGTCTGGGCTTCGTCCTCGGCCCCATGCTGGGTGGCATACTTGGCGAATACGGCACGCGCGCACCCTTTTATGCCGCCGCAGGCCTCGCCGCACTGAACTGCCTCTTCGGTTATTTTGTCATGCCCGAAACGGTGACGGACGAAACCCGCCGCCCTTTCACCTGGGCACGCGCCAACCCGCTTGGCGCCTTCACGCAGGTCGGCCTCAACCCCGAACTCAGACGCCTGCTGCTTCTGTTCTTCCTCTATCAGGTGGCTTTCTTCGTCTACCCGGCGACCTGGGCCTTTTTCACCACCGCGCGCTTCGGATGGAGCGAAGGGATGATCGGCCTATCGCTTGCCTCATTCGGGGTGGCCATGGCGTTGGTTCAGGGCGGGCTGATCCGGTGGATCCTGAAGTGGCTCGGCGATCGCGGCACTGTCATTTACGGGCTGGTCTTCAACACCTGCGCCTTCATCGTTCTGGCCTTCATCACCAACGGCACGCTCGCGCTTCTCTTCATACCGCTCACCGCCCTGGGCGCGGTCGTGACACCAGCCGTGCAGGGCATCATGTCGCGCAAGACTGCGGACGACGCCCAGGGCGAATTGCAGGGCGTGCTGACATCCGCTGGTGCGATGGCCGCGATGATCTCGCCATTGCTGATGACCGGTGTGTTCTGGCGGTTTGCCGATGAGAACGCCGCGATCTTTTTGCCGGGTGCGCCTTTCCTCGTGTCCATGGCCCTCATGCTGGTCTGCATGGTCGTGTTTCTGACACCCGCGCGACGTCAGGCAGCGTAAATACGCCATTTCGCGTCGTTTTTCGCCAAGTCTGCACAACCTTCGTGTCGTCAAGCTTTGGTCCAAAGAGGAGAGCCGTCATGGCCCGTATCCGCGCAGCCGTCTGTCACGAATTCGGAGCCCCGCTTCGTATCGAAGAGGTTGAACTGGCCGCGCCCACCGGACGCGAGGTTGAAGTCACGCTGGAAGCCTGTGCCATCTGCCACTCTGACATCTCCTATGCCTCGGGCGCCTGGGGCGGAGACTTGCCCGCCGTTTATGGCCACGAAGCCGCAGGCCATATCACAGCGCTGGGCGCCGACGCGTCGGGCTTCTCGATGGGAGATCGCGTGTTGGTGACCCTGATCCGGTCCTGCGGCACCTGCGCCTCATGTGCCGCGGCGCATCCGGCGATCTGCACCGGCGCCCGGCGGAGCGCCCCCATCACCAGCCTCTCGGGCGCACCCGTCTATCAGGCTATGCATTGCGGGGCGTTTGCCGAACGCGTGGTCGTCGACCAAAGCCAGATCGCACAAGTCCCCGACGCGATCCCCCTCGACGTGGCCTCGCTTCTGTCCTGTGGCGTCATCACCGGCGTCGGTGCCGTGGTGAATGCGGCCAAGGTGATGCCCGGCGAGGATGTCGTCGTGATCGGCGCGGGCGGTGTCGGCTTGAACGCGATACAGGGCGCAAAGCTCGCGGGCGCACGCCGGATCGTGGCCGTCGATATGACGGAAGCGAAGCTGGAAGACGCCAAGCAGTTCGGCGCGACCGATGGGCTTTTGGCCTCTGCCGAGAAACCCTGGAAGCAATTGCGCCAGTCCATCGGGCGTTTGGCAGACGCAGTCTTCGTCACCGTTGGGGCCGCCGCCATTTATGATACCGCGCCACGCTATCTGGCCCCCGGAGGCAGGTTGGTGATGGTCGGTATGCCGCCCTCTGGCGAGACCGCCCGCTATGCGCCTGACATCATGGCGAGCCTTGGCCAAAAGATGATCGGCACCAAGATGGGCGACACGGTGCTGTCGCGCGATATCCCCTGGCTGGCGGACCTCTACCTTCAGGGCCGGTTGAAACTGGATGAGCTGATCTCCCAGCGGTTTCCGCTGGAAAAGATCAACGAGGCCATCGCCGACACGAAGGCAGGCGGCGCACGGCGGAACATCATCCACTTCAACTGATGGTCAGGGCAGGTCCCAGTCAAACATCACAAGGTCCGGCGTCTCTTCCCCGCCGGTTTCTCGGTAAAGCCCGAGTGCGGCGGCGTTGGCCTTGTCGGTCAGGACCCAGAAACCTTCGCACCCGCGGTCGGTCGCCAGTTCCCGCAAGCGGTCCAGCAGCCGCGAGGCGACCTTTTGCCGCCGATAGTCCGGATGCACGCCGATTTCATTGACGAAAAACTCGGTCGGCTTGTCCGGGCGCATCTGGACCGTACCGAAGGCGAAACCGACAACATCGCCCCGATCCAGCGCCACCACGATCTCGTTCACCCGCGTCGCCAAAAAAGCCCAGACCCGTGCGGGGTCCACCTGCCCATCGAAAACGCCCGGGGCCACACGATCCAGCACGAACGCGTCCTCTGGACCAAGGGATCGAATGGTGATTGGGTTCAATGACATAAGCCCTGATGTGTGCCGCAAGGAACAGCTTCCATGAGACTCGCCGATTTGGATGTGATTGTCACGGCCCCACCGGCCCCCGGTTGGGGCGGGCGTTACTGGATTCTGGTCAAAATCACGACCGATACCGGGATCGTTGGTTGGGGCGAATGCTATGCCTCCAGCGTCGGGCCCAAGGCCATGGAGGCCGTCATCCGCGACGTTTTCGAGCGCCACATGGCGGGCGAGGCGCCCGAGAATGTCGAGCGCATGTTCCGCCGCGCCTATTCCAGCGGCTTCACCGGGCGCCCCGACCTGACGGTGATAGGCGCGTTTTCGGGGCTGGAGATCGCGTGCTGGGACATTCTCGGCAAGCACTACGACCGTCCCGTTTGGGCGCTTCTGGGCGGCAAGACGAATGACCGCGTTCGCGCCTATTCCTATCTCTATCCCATGGCGCACCATGCGCTTCCGGCGTTCTGGGGCGACGCCAACATGGCGGCCGAAGCGGCGCTCGATCTGGTGGGTCGCGGTTATACAGCGGTCAAGTTCGATCCGGCAGGCCCTTACACGATGCGGGGCGGGCACCAGCCGTCGCAATACGACATTGGGGCCTCGGCCAGGTTCTGCCAGACGATCCGCAAAGCCGTCGGACCCAAGGCCGACCTCCTCTTCGGCACCCACGGCCAGTTCACCGCTGCGGGCGCGATCCGCATGGCGCGCGCCATCGAACCCTTCGACCCCCTCTGGTTCGAAGAACCTGTGCCGCCCGACGCCAGCGCTTCCATGGCAAAGGTCGCCGCCGCGACAAGCGTTCCAATCGCCACGGGCGAGCGTTTGACAACCAAGGCGGAATTCGCGGATGCCCTCGCTCACGGCGCGACCATCCTGCAACCCGCGCTGGGCCGCGCGGGCGGCATGTGGGAAGCGAAGAAGATCGCGATCCTCGCCGAAGCCGCGGGCGCTCAGATGGCGCCGCATCTTTACGCAGGACCCATCGAATGGGCCGCCAATATCCACCTCAGCGTCTCCATCCCCAACCTGCTCATCGCCGAGACAATCGAAACACCCTTCCACGACGCCTTGATCAAAGGCGCCATACGCGTCGAAGATGGCTATATCCCAGCGCCCACCGCGCCCGGTCTGGGGATTGAGGTGGACGAGGCGCTTGCCCGCGCGCACCCCTACAATGGCGATGGTTTGCACCTTGAAATGCAGGAAGACCCGCCGCGCTATGACGCGCCCCAGCTTTTCGAAGGCGGCGCGCCCATGAAGAAAGACTAGGCTGCCATCAACCGTTGGTGCGCCGCAATGGCGTCCTCGATGTCATCGAACCACGCGGCCCGCCCTTGATCCAGCACGACCCCCATTTGGCAAACGCGCCGCAGAAACCCAAGCGAGTGCGAAACGACGACGGCGCTTCGACCGGCAAGACGTTCGGTCAGAACCGCCTCGCATTTCTCGCGAAACGCGGCGTCGCCTACGGCCGTGATCTCGTCGATCAGGTATGTGTCGAAGGCGATCCCCATCGACAGGCTGAACGCAAGCCGCGCCCGCATACCCTGGCTATAAGTGCGAAAGGGCAGGCGAAAATGCTCGCCCAGCCCCGAAAACCGTTCCACGAAGGCGACCAGAGCATCGCTCTCGACGCCATAGATGCGCGCCACGAACCGGCTGTTCTGCAACCCGGTCAGTTCCCCGTGAAAGCTGCCGACAAAGCCGATCGGCCAGGACACGCTGCCATCCAGCAGGATCTGGCCACGACTTGGCCGGAGCGTGCCTGCGATCATTTTCAGCAGCGTCGACTTTCCCGCGCCGTTACGCCCCAACAGCGCGACGCTCGCGCCGGTCGGAAAGGTCATGTTCAGCCCATCGGCCACGACCGTTTCGACGCCATTTTCGTGAAACCGTTTCGTGACATTGATAAGCCGGATCATCGCCGATCCCGTACGCTGTAATAGATCAGAATCGCGATGCCCCATGCAGAGATCAGGAAAAAAGTCAATATTCCCAATAACATCTCTTTCCGGGGATACTCTGACGATTGCGCCAGCGTCGGCTTGATATAGGCCGCCAGATAGCGGCTCTTGCGCCTCGCCTCGGCCAATGCCTGGTCATAGGTCGCAAGCGCGGCGGTGTACGCCTGCTCGGCAAACTCGCGGTCCACGGCCAGACGTTCGTACTCCGACAACAGTGTCGCATAGTCATCGCCGTCGCCCTCGCGCCCCAGTTTGCGGCGTTCGTCGCGAATGCGTGCCTCGATCACCTCGATGCGCAACTCGGCCTGCGTGATCCGGGGGTCGCTCGTGCGCGTGCTTTCGCGTAGCAAATCCGCCGCGATTAACGCCTCGGCCAGCTGCTGTTCCAGCGTCGACAGAAGCCCCATCTGGCCTTGCAGGTCAGCCGTCGGATCGACGATCTGCGTCCGCGACCGGAACCGCGTCACAGCCTCGCGCGCCTGTTTCAGCCGCTCGACCGCGCGGTCGAGTTCCACCTTGGCAAAGTCAATCGTGTCTTCCTGCGCGATAGCCGACAGTTCTTCGACAAGCCGCGCGCATTCCTCGAAGATGGCCCTGGCGATGGCCTGCGCATCCTCCGGCGTAAAGGCCAGCGCGCGCACCTCGATCAACTCGGTCGTGCTGTCATAGGTGATTTGCACCATGTACTGCCAATAGTCCATCAGGTCCTCGATGCGACCGGTGGTGTCATAGGCAAAGAATGGATCCTCAGAGGCAGGCGTATAGATGTCCGCCAACCCCAACCGCCGGTCCAACGCTTCGACCATTTCCTGGCTCTGAATGAATTCGTACAGAATATCGCTGTCCGAACTGCCGGTGCTGGCGACATCCGCAATGCCGCCGAACAGCTCGATCGGCGAGGCGACCTCTTCCTTCCGCACCGAAAAACCGACGGTCGAGGCGTATTGATCGGCCGCGACCTCGTAAAGGTACCAGCCCGCCCCGCCAATCGGCGCGGCGACCGCCAGAAAGAACGAGAGCGCGATCCATGAATGCCGCCGCGCTTTTCGTGGCGCCGCGCCGGGATGCAGCATGGCGATGCGGGACAGAGGGGCTTCCGGCTCAGTAAGCGCCATGACGCCTCCATTTACGGGATCGAAGGAAATCGCGCGTAGCCTGCCCGCAGTCTTTTGCGGGGACATGCCGATAGAACTCGCGGTCACAGATCAGCCACTCCGCCCACGGAAATCGGGCACCTTGCGTTCGGTCGCGGCGCTTGTCCTGCGTGAAATGGTGACGACCTATGGCCGGTCGCCCGGCGGCTACCTCTGGGCCGTGCTCGAACCGATTGCCGCTATCGCCCTGCTTTCCTTTGCCTTTTCGCTCGCGTTTCAGGCACCTTCCCTGGGCGTCAGCTTCCCGCTTTTCTACGCGACCGCCTATCTGCCCTACATGCTGTTTCATGACGTGTCCCTCAAAACCGCGACTGCGATCCGGTTTTCGAAACCGCTTCTGAACTTCAGCGCCGTCTCGTGGCTTGACTTGGTGTTGGCGCGATATGCACTGAACCTTTTCACCCATCTGGTCGTTGGCACTGTCGTGCTGGGCGGCATGTTGCTGTTCCTGGAAACACGGGCTTTGCCGGACGTGCCGGGGGTGTTGCTGGCAACCGCAATGGCCGCAGGCCTTGCCTTGGGCGTCGGTACGTTGAACGCCTTTTTGTTCCTCGCGTTCCCGGTGTGGGAACGCATCTGGACCATATTGACACGACCGCTCTTCATCATTTCCGGCGTCTTCTTCCTGTTCGAAGATGTGCCGGCAGAGCTTCGTGATGCGCTCCGGTACAATCCTCTGTTTCACGCGACCGGGCAGATGCGTCAGGCGTTCTATCAGACCTATGACGCCACATATGTCTCGCCGGTCTTTGCGCTGGCCGTTGGGGCCGGGCTTCTGATCATCGGTCTCTTCCTGCTGTCCCGCCATGCCGAGGGGCTGGTCCACAAATGAACCGGAACCTTAAGGAATTCGTTAACCAGAGTGCCGGGAATCGGATGGTAGGGGACGTCGTTGGGCCGGCCCATGTCGCCATTCTTCTGGGGCTCTTCAACGGCGCGCGTCATTTGTCCGAACAGTTGGAAAGCCTGACCTCGCAAACCCATCGCGACTGGTCGCTCATAATCTCGGACGACGGCAGTAGGGATGCCTGGTTGGAGGTTCTCGCTGACTTCCGGCTAAGCAATGCCGAGCGTCGAACATGGGTAATGAACGGGCCTCGCGCCGGGTTTGCCGAGAATTTTCTGACGCTTGTACAAGCAGTGGGCCCCACGGTTCCGTTTGCGGCGTTCTGCGACCAAGACGATGTCTGGCGGTCCGACAAGCTGACCGCGGCGCTGCAAGCGCTGGCGACCCTGCCGCCAGGTTGCCCCGGGGTCTACTGCGGGCGCACCGTTGTCACGGACGGGAATTTGCGGCCCACCGGCACATCGCCGCTCTTTCGCGCGCCGCCCTCTTTTCGGAACGCTCTGGTGCAAAGCATAGCGGGCGGCAACACCATGGTCCTGAACCGCGCAGCGCTTGATCTGCTGCAGGACACCCGTCGTCGGGCGCGGGGTGTCGTCTCGCATGACTGGTGGGTCTATCAACTCATCACCGGCGCGGGCGGGCGTGTGCTTTACGACCAAGAGCCGCGCGTGTTCTATCGCCAACATGGGCAGAACCGGATCGGGTCCAATACGGGCGTCCGGGCCTCTGGCCAGCGGCTGCGCATGCTTCTCGAGGGCCGCTTTCGTGCCTGGAATGACGCCAATATCCGCGCTTTGGAAAGCGTTGCCCATTGGCTGACAGACGACGCCAAAAGCGCTTTGGCAGACTTCTCGACGGCTCGAAACGGGTCGTTGCCGAAGCGGATCGCAGCGCTCTATCGATCAGGCATATTCAGACAGACGAAAAAAGGGACCTGCGCCCTCTGGCTCGCGATGCTTCTGAAACGACTGTAAGAAGCCAATCGGCTTGCGGTCAGGCGCTGGCAGGCGACATCAAGGCTCGTAACGCCGGTTGCGAAGCGTTAGACGTCGTTCCGGTGTGGCGCGGGGAATGTCGCACAAGGCTAAGGCCGGAAAAAGTGCGCCAAAGAATGACCATGTCCAGCAAAAGGCTGCGTTTGCTGGCATAGATATAGTCAAGGCGCAGCTTGATCGGCAGGCACCGACGCGCGTAAACGGTCTCGGTCTCGGCAATCGAGCGGCATTCGGACAGCAGCTTTTCTTCTCGCCGATGGACAACAACGGTGGCCAAACCGGTGATCCCGGGTCGCGCCATTCTCAACAAACGTCGATACTGATCCGGAAAGGCATCCACGTGGTGCCGAAGCGGAGGCCGCGGGCCAATGAAGCACATGTCGCCCCGCAGCACATTCACGATCTGGGGAAGCTCATCCAGTCGCAAGCGCCGCAGCACCCCGCCGATCGCCGTGACACGCGCGGCATCGCCGCCGCCAAGCGGCGTTTCCCGACTGGCGCACGCGGGATGCATCGTTCTGATCTTGTAAAGATGAAAGGGCGTATCGGCGTCCCGCATCCGTTCGGAGCGATACAGGAACGGCCGCCCTTGTACCGTCACCACGATCACAAAAAGCAACGCCAGGACGGCAAAGATGATCGGTGCCAAAAGACAGGCGACAATCCAATCCCGATTTATCCATGGCGTGGGCATTGATGCATCCAATCCGAAACGAACAAGGCTTTTCTGTCGTCAAAGCGGTAAGATAATCTTACTCGCCATCCGCAATCGAACACCGTGGTAAAGGCGGCGTTAAGGGGCGGCAGTCTAAGCCGTCTTCATGTCGCTCATCCGCCTGTTCTCGGTGCCAAGATTGGCCCGCTCATCGATCCAAAGCCTCTACGGGCGCCATCTGGTTGCACCCGCAGACGGCGCGCCACGGTTCCAATTTCAAGCCGCCGCGCGGACCACACGGGACATCTGGCGGGCGCGCGATCTGATCCTGCGCTTTCTGCGAACCGGTGACACGGGCCTCGCGCTGACCTTGCGCCAAAGGTTCGGCCTGACGCATTCCGCTGACCACGTTCCTCTGTTGCCCGATGATCTCTTCTGCAACCAGGACCCGACGCCGGTCGATCTGCCCGCCACGGTCATTGTGCCGATCTTCAATGCCGCCGCTGCCCTTGAAAGGTTACTCCGCCACCTCCCGCAAACAACTGATCCAAAACAGAAAATCATTTTGATTGATGACGGGTCTACCGATCCGAGAATCGCGGAGCTGCTGGAGGGATTCCAATCCCGCCATGGCAACTGCACGGTCCTTCGGCGCAAGACGAACCAAGGCTTCGTCGCGTCGGTGAACGCGGGCCTGGCTCTCGTCGACGCTGACCACCATGTCATCCTGCTGAACTCCGACACGCTGCCGCCCAAAGGTTGGGTGCCGCGCTTGCTGGTCCCGATCGCCGGCGACGATACCGTGGCGAGCGTCACGCCCGTGTCGAACCATGCGCAGATCCTCTCGGTTCCCGGGCCCGAGATCGAGGTTTTTCCGACAACCGACATGGTTCGCCAGATCGACCGGGTCGCCAAAGCGCTTCGCCATCAACCGATAGAGGTCCCGACCGGCGTGGGCTTCTGCATGGCCGTGAACCGACGTTTCCTTGACGATATCGGTGGTTTCGATCCCTCGTTTGGTCGGGGCTATGGGGAGGAGGTCGACTGGTGTCAGAAGGCCAGCGCCCAGGGCGGGCGGCACGTTGCAACACCGAACCTCTTTGTCGGCCATGATGGCGGCGCGAGTTTCGGCAACCGGGAACGGGCGCGACGGACCCGGCGCGCCATGCAGGTTTTGACATCCAGATATCCGGGTTTTTTGGATTCCGCCCGTAAATGGCAGCAGGCCGATCCGATGGGGGCCGAGCGTCTGGCGCTTGCCATCGCCTGGATCGGTGCGACATCGACGGGACGCACGCCTCTGTATCTTGCGCATAGTTTGGGCGGTGGCGCGGAACTTGCACTGCAGGCCGAGGTGAGCGATGCGCTGGCCAGAGGGCAGCAAGGCGTGCTGATCTTGAGGGTAGGTGGACCGTATCGCTGGCGCCTTGAATTGAAAGGTCCGCGGTACACGCTTTCAGGCGATATCGACAACACGGGTTTGCTGCACGAGCTTCTTGAGCCACTCCGTTCGCGGCAAGTCATCTATTCCTGCGGTGTCGGCGCAAAGAACCCGGGCGACGTGCCGGAAGCGCTTCTGCATCTTTCCGAAGGGCACGGGCTGAGCATCCGCCTGCACGATTTCTTCCCGATCAGCCCGTCCTGGAACCTTCTTGGCAGCAACGGTCGATACGAAGGGGTCCCCTCGGTCGATACGCGCGACCCGGTTCACTCGGTTGCGAACGGGACCATGTCGCTTAGCCACGCGGATTGGCGCTCTCTCTGGTCCAAGGTTGTTTCCCGTGCCGACGGTATCACTGCCTTCGCCGAAAGCGGCCGTGACATCTTCGTGACCGCATATCCCGAGGCCCAGGGAAAGACTGTCGTACGCCCGCACAAAACAAAGGTGGTGCCGCGCCCGGTGCCGCGCGGTGGCCATTGTCTGGGCGTGCTGGGCGGCATCAATCGCGCCAAAGGGGGCGAGGTTCTGGAACGCCTGGCGCGCCACCTGGACCGCCCAATTGTCCTCATCGGCGAGCTGGACGGTGCATTTCGGCTGCAACCCCCGCACCGCGTCCATGGCCGCTATGACCCTAAAGAAATCTCAAATCTCGCAACGCGTTACGACATCGGTGCCTGGCTTATCCCGTCGATCTGGCCCGAGACATTTTCCTTCGCAACGCACGAGGCCCTGGCCACTGGCCTTCCGGTGGCAAGCTTCGATCTGGGCGGTCAGGCCGAAGCCCTGCGCCCCGCGCCGAACGGATATGTCCTTAATGTTGATCCCTTCGATATCCCGGCGCTGGCCGATCACATCGCGCGGCTCTTCTCTCTTCCCTGACGCAAGCCTCGCCCGTGACTACTCCGCCACGTGCAGGATGTCCGCCGCAGGCGCCGCGTACCCGAAGAAACGCGCGTATTCCGAGCCAAGAATGTGGTGGCCAAGGTCACTTGCCGCGTCCGAGGCGAACGCCGCCAAGACGCAATCGGCAAAGGCTTTCGACCGGCTGACATTGTCCTGTCGCAGCGGCTCGGCAAGGGTAATTCCAATGGCCGACAAGGCGTCTTCAAGCGTGTGCGTCAGGTCTTCGTATCGCAAAAGCACAAAAGCCGCCCTATCGCCTTCCGTGTGCCAGTAGCTGCCCATGCAAACGAAATCAGCCAGCGTCTTGTCGAAACACTTCGCAAAGTGCTCGTCGAACCAGACAAGGGGCCGGATCGCAAGAAAGAACAGTCTGCGAACGATTGGCGATTGCCCTGCCTCGATCCCGTCTATCATTGACGCCCCACCCTTCGTCAGGAAGTCGTGCAAAGCGGGCTCGATGCCACCCTTCGCCGCGATGATTTCGGTCAAACGCGCGAGGATCTGTTCAAGCCCCGACTGCAACAACTCCTGATCGCTGTCACCGGACAGCCCCAGCGATCCGGCATACGCAAGAATGTCATCGCGGTATCCGTCGATGTCCTGCACGATGCCCGATCGGAACCAGTCCATGGGCTCGCGGCAAAGCGAAATGACCCGCAACGGGCCCTTCGCCTGTCCCGACAGGACCTTGTTGGCGCGGTAAGTCAGGTGAACATTCGCCAGCAACTGCCCCGAGAGGTGTTCGTGAAAATAGGGGCTGGTCCCGCGCCCCACCGCGATGGGAATGATCCGTTGCAAGGCGCTTTCGCCCAGAAAGTGGCTTTGATGAGCCTCGATTCCGGGACACCTGTTCAGCGCATTGACAAGCGACGTGCTGGCCACTTTTCCGAACTGATAGACGATGACCAGCTCTTTTTCTTCGCTCACCCCGCTGCCTCCATCAAATCGGTCTCGGCCCTGACCCAGTCGTAGAAGCCATCCTCGACCGCGAAAGGCGCCCGAAAGGCGGCTTGCAGATCCTTGCGTTCACGATAGAGCCGCCGGACGCTGTCGGGGATGGCAACGCCATTGTCGAATTGACCATAGTGCCAGTACCCGCGCGGAATGCGTGGATCGGTCGCCGCAGCGACCGCGTCGCGGTACCAAAGCCAAACCTCGTGGACTTCGAAGTTGTCGCGTGCATAGCGATCGGTCATCGTGTCACCGACCGGCCCCAGTTTCGTGAAATGATAGAACTTCAGCGGTGCGCCGTTCACCCGGATCTGGCCTGCGTCGTCGATGACAAGCCGCCGGTGGCTCAGGTTCCAACTGGCCACATTGCATCCGGGGTCCCTGTTCACCCAGACGTTGTCGAAGAACGCCGGCACGAAGTCGCACCACTTCTGATCGACGAATACGCCGATGTCGCGCCGGTCATGGCACCAATCCCGCAACCGCTCGTCCCACCAATTGGCAAAGCGCCGGGCTTCCGGGCGGTTCGACATGGCCACGAACCCAAGGTTGAAGATGCCATGGGTCATCGATGTCAGTTCGTTGTCCTGTATTGCCTGGATGGATGATCGCGCTTCCGGAGCGATCTGATGCGGCGTCAGAATGATGTCGCAGGTCTCCAGCGCCTCCAGCATCTCGTCGACCGGGTTGAAGACAGCGATGTCCGGATCGAAATACACGAGCTTCGAACACCCCTGAGACTTCAGAATATGTGCGGCCGCCGCACCTTTCACGGCGGTGCACGCCTCGACGATGTTGTGGCCGAACAGCCATCGCTCCGTGGTCTCGCCAAAAAGGTCATCGGCAAAGAGAACTTGGTCGAAGTCCTCGTCCGACCAGTCATGGTCCATATTCTGCGGGCAACGATCCGTGACGACGGCCCAGGAAACCCAATCGGGATGATGGCGGCGCAGACTTTCGGCCAGAACGCGCGCTCGGTTCAGGTAGCTGTAGCTGAAGCTTGTGAAGGCATGGACGGTCACGCGGCCAACTCCGCTTGCTCAAGGAACGCGAAACTCATCTGGCTGTAACTGGGGATCAGTCGCGCGCGGCCGCGCCGTTTGCGCGCCTCGCGGGCGAGGTCTGCCAGACCGCCGTTCTTCGCCAGTTCGAATAGCGCATCGGCGTCATCCAGCACCTTTCCACGCCGGTGCTTTCTGACTGCAGCGGCGACGTTGCCCGATCCGCTGTTCGTCAGGACGAACGCACCCCCAGCAAGTGCTTCGAAGGCCGAGAACGAGAAGGTTTCCCGCCACGACGCCCAATGCAGGACGATGTCGATGTTCTGATCCCGGATCGCCTGCGTGACGGTACCAGGGTCCGCCGAGCGCACGTGGGTCCTGATGTGCTCAATCGCGCTGTTGACCGGCGTCTCGGCTCCGAAGAAGAAGAACTCAAACCCCGCGTCCGCCGACAGTCGTTTCTGCAACTCTGCAAAGACGGGCCACCCCTTGTGAGGTACAGGCGTTCCGACGAACGCAATTCGGATTGGCGCCTCTGGGTTGAACCCATCGGTCACTGGCGTCTTCTCCCGTGTCAGAACGACATGTGGCTCAACGCGAACGGACGCGGTCCGCAAATCCGTGCGGCTTTTCCAGAAGGACAGCGCGACCTCGGAAGGCGAGGCCAGATGCACATCCAGCGCTCCGAAGAACGCCGATACGCGCGCCGCCTGCGCGCCCCGCTCCTTGCCATAGACACAGACGTGGCAGGCATTTGAGGTGATCGAAGGCGCGTCGCAGGACGCCACGTTGTTGCGCTGAAGCGCGTAGCTCGTGCAAAGCGTAAAATAGTCGTGCAGCCAGAAATGGCAGGTCGAAAGCCCAAGCGCCTTCGCAAGTGCAACAATCTCTTCTGGCGCGTGCCCCGACAGATGATGGATCACCAGTTCAGCGCCATCGCCCGCGTTTCCGACAAGCGCCTGTGCAATCTGCGTCATGTTCGCCGCACCCAGCGTCTGGCCGTTCAGGACCATCATCATGATGGGCTCCGACGCGGCATCGGCCAGTTTCGGCAGGGGCTGCCATGGGTGCAGGTTCAGATAGTCGAAGCCCTTCGATGCGGCCAGATCGGCCTCCATTTCGATGCACAACTGGACGCCGCCCGGGCTGATGCGATAGTCGTCGTGTCCGACCGAGATCATCAGGCGGCCGTTTTCGCGCTGATCCGAAAGTTTCTCACGGATGGCGTCCGCCGTCAGACAAGCTGGTGGAGCATCCCGGCGCTTCCAATCAGCACAAAGAGTCTCGAAGTTCTTCAGCCCCGAGATGACCCCATGCCGCCAGCCGCCCGGATGCGTCGGCAAGCGGCCTTCGCCCCGGCCGGCGATCAGGAAATGCCAATAGGGGTTCACACCGCTCGCTTTGATGTCGGGGTTGGTGCTTAGGTAATAGTTG